>NZ_QKLN01000031.1:0-2742 GCF_003225665.1 Pseudomonas sp. TKO26 | reverse complement strand
AGCTGGGGGAAATCGAAGCGCGGCTGGTGCAGCAGGCATCCGTGCGAGAAGCCTTCGTCATGGCCCATGACGGCGAGAACGGCCAGCAACTGGTGGCCTATATCGTGCCCAGCGACGCCGCGATGGCGGTGGCAGGGGACGCTCAGGTGGCCTTGCGCGAAAGCATCAAAACGGCGCTGAAAGAGCATGTGCCGGACTACATGGTGCCGGCCTACCTGTTGTTCCTCGAAGCGCTGCCGCTGACTCCCAACGGCAAGCTTGATCGCAAGGCCCTACCCAAGGTCGACGCCCAGCAGATGCAGCAGGTCTATGTGGCGCCGCAGAGCGAACTGGAGCAGCAGATCGCGGCGATCTGGTCCGATGTGCTGAAGCTGGAGCGGGTGGGCATGACCGACAACTTTTTCGAGCTGGGCGGCCACTCCCTGTTGGTGGCTCAGGTGGTGACTCGGGTCAAGCAGCAGTTTGGTGTGGAGATGCCCATCAAGTCGCTGTTCGGTGCGGAAAGCCTCGCAGCCTTTGTCGAGAAGGTTCAGGCCCTGCGGCAGAGCACTTCTTCGCTGCAGGATGAATTGGCTAAATCTTTGGAGGCCCTCAAACGTTTATCTCCCGATGATCTTGAAAAAATAATTTCTTAGGCGAGGTAGTACATGCAAGCTTTAATCGATTCGGTAGGCACGCTTTCTTCCAAGGAAAGAAGGGCCCTGGCGATTTTGCTTAAAGAAAAGGGCATCAACCTCTTTGGTATCGCTCCTATCTGCAGCCGCGGCGCCGACGAGGCGCCAGTTCTCTCCTATGCCCAGGAAAGCCAGTGGTTCCTCTGGCAACTGGAGCCCGACAGCACCGCGTACCACATCACCACGGCGCTGCGCTTGACCGGAGAACTGGACCTCGACGCGCTGCGCCATGCATTCGATACCCTGATTGCCCGGCATGAAACCCTGCGCACGACCTTTTGCGAAGACGATGGCATGGCGGTTCAGGTGGTTCATCCACCGGCACCGCTGGACATCGAGGTCATCGAACTGCACACCAGCGGCCTATCTTATGAGGCCCAGCTCCATGCCCTGACCGACAGCCAGTGTCAGCCACCCTTCGATTTGCGCAATGGCCCGCTGCTGCGGGCCAGATTGTTGCGGGTGGCGGCAGACGAACATGTGCTGGTGCTGACCCAGCACCACATCGTCTCCGATGGCTGGTCGATGCAGGTGATGGTGGAGGAGCTGATCCAGCTTTATGCCGGCTACCGACAGGGGCGCACCGTCAGCTTGCCGGACCTGCCGATTCAATACGCCGACTATGCCAACTGGCAGCGCCAGTGGATGGACGCCGGCGAGCGTGAGCGCCAGTTGGGCTACTGGCTGGAGCAACTGGCCGGAGAGCAGCCCTTGCTGATGCTGCCGCTGGATCATGCGCGTCCGGCGATCCAGAGCTATCGGGGGGCGTTGCTGGACATCCCGTTGCCGGACACGCTGCGCCTGGGCCTCAAGCAATTGGCCCAGCGCGAAGGGGTCACGCTGTTCATGCTGTTGCTGGCCTCGTTCCAGGTGCTGCTGCACCGCTACAGCGGTCAGGCGGACATCCGTGTCGGCGTGCCCAGCGCCAACCGCAACCGGGTCGAGACCGAGCGCCTGATCGGCTTCTTCGTCAATACCCAAGTGTTCAAGGCCGAGGTTGACGGGCAGTTGGGCTTCAATGCTTTCCTGCAGCAGGTCAAGCAGACCGCGCTGATGGCCCAGTCCAATCAGGACTTGCCGTTCGAGCAACTGGTCGAAGCCTTGCGGCCTGAGCGCAGCCTGAGCCACAGCCCGCTGTTCCAGGCGATGTTCAACCACCAGACTGCAGTCAAGAAAGGCGGGCAGAGCCAGCGCCTTGACGACCTCAGTATCGAGACCTTGAGTTGGCAGGGGCGCGCCGCGCAGTTCGACCTGACCCTGGACACCTTCGAGTCCGAGGAGGGGCTCTGGGCTTCGCTGACCTACGCCACCGACCTGTTCGAGGTGTCCACCATCGAGCGTCTGGCCCAGTCCTGGGTGCAGTTGCTGCAGGGCATTGTTCAGCAACCCGGGCAGCGCCTGGGGGACCTGCCGCTGCTGGGGGCTGCCGAGCAGCATCAACTGTTGCATGAGTGGGCACCGGCCACCGGTGAGTTCCCCAGCGATGGCTGTGTGCAGCAACTGGTGGAAGCACAGGTACAGAAAAGCCCCGACGCCGAAGCGTTGTTGTTCGCCGGCCAGCGCCTGAGCTACCGGGAACTCAATGCCCGGGCCAACCGGCTGGCGCACAAGCTGATCGAACTGGGCGTGGGGCCTGAAGTGCGGGTGGGCGTGGCCCTGCAACGCACCCCGGAAATGGTCGTGGCGCTGCTGGCGGTGCTCAAGGCCGGTGGCGCCTATGTGCCGCTGGACCCGGATTATCCACAGGACCGTCTGGCCCACATGCTGCGCGACAGTCAGGCGCAGATCCTGCTGACCGAAAGTGCCTTGCTGTCGCTGCTGCCATCCGTTGAATCCCTGCAGAACCTGCAACTGGATGCCCAGCCGGGCTGGCTGGATGACTACTCCAGCGAAAATCCGCCGCAGCGAGCTACTCCGGACAATCTGGCTTATGTGATCTATACCTCCGGCTCCACCGGCCTGCCCAAGGGTGTGGCGATCGCCCATCGCAACGTGCTGGCGCTGATCGACTGGTCGAACCGGGTGTACAGCACCGATGACCTGCAAGGGGTGCTGGCCTCCACCTCGA
>NZ_QKLN01000004.1:0-390569 GCF_003225665.1 Pseudomonas sp. TKO26 | reverse complement strand
ACCACCACCACCACCACCACCACCACCACCACCCCATGACCGCAACAACAAACACCTGCCAACCCAAAAAAACCGCCCAAACACCTTGCCCCACCCCCTCACTTCATTCAGCATCCGCGCTCAATTTTTCCAGGGAAAGGAACACGTCATGGTCGAAGACCTGTATTACGACGACTACCCAGAGGCCAAGGCCGAACTGCTCAAGGCCATCGAACGCGGCCGCCTGCCACTGCTGACCCAGGAACTCAACGCCTACGACTGCATCCAGGCGATCTTCGAACTGGACGCCATCAACAACCCCAAGGACGAGGAAGACGCCTTCTTCGACCTGGCCCTGGCCCTGATCGGCTGGATCCCAGGCCCCGGACAAGGCCTGAAAATCCTCCTGCGCCTGATCAACCGCGCGCCAAAGCGCCACGCCGAAAAACTCTTCGACCTGATCCGCCACACCCTGCTGGCCTGCCGCCTGAAAACCAGCCCCGAACAGCTGCTGGAAAAGTGCCTGGACCCTGTGCGCCTGGCCGAAGAGCTGCCCGAGATCATCCGCGGCGTCAGCGCCTCCAGCACCTTCAACGGCCTCACGCCCCAGCAGCAGCGCCTGGTGCTGCACAACCTCAACGAAGCCTGCGAACACAGCGAATTTCTCATGGTGACGGTGCAAGAGCGCATCGCCCCGTGGATCGCCGAGCAGCGCAACAACTCGGCCGCCGCCCACAGCCGCGGCCCGGCCCTGGTGCCCAAGCCGCAGTCGTCCCTGGAACCGCGCCCAACGACCATCACCGCCGCACCACAACCCGGCGCCCACGACGCCGCCAGCCTCGCCCAGGACGTCAACCAGGGCCTGGAACACCTCACCGGTGAGGGCAACTGGCTGGAGCTGAATCTGCACTACCCGAACCTGGAGCCGGTGTCCGGCGCCGCCTACCGAGCGGTGTTCAGTGACGGCTCGCAAGCCGAGGGCAACCTCGACCAGGAAGGATTTGCCCGCCTGGAAGGCATCCCCGAGGGCCCGGTGAAGGTCTACTACGGCGAAGACCCGCGCCCATACCTGCGTCGGCCAATCGTTGCCCTGCCCGCGGATCCACAGCAGTTGCAAGAAGAGCTGGAACAGCTCGACCTGGATCCCGCCGAAGTCGACCTGGCGACCCTGCTGCTGGAAACCTCGCAGCGCAAAGCTCCCTTCACTCTGATTCCCGTCTACTGAGGCCCGGCACCGAGATGAACCGCAGACAAGTGTTCCTCAGCCACAAGCAGTACCACGACTTCCTCGAAAGCCTGGCCGGCGAAGAGGCGCACTGGCAGACCCACTCGATGATGGCCGACAGCCCCGAGCAGGAAGCCTCCCTCAAGGCCTCCAGTGTGCGCAGCGCGCGCCTGCAGCACCTGATCCTGGGCTACACCGGCGGTGCGCCCATGGAGCAACTGGCCCAGGAGCTGGATGGGGTGATCGAAGGCTACGAGGACTACCAGCGCAAAATGGGTGTTTATGAAGAACGGCCAGATATCGCGCCGCTGAACATCGAAGACTACCCCGACGAGTACGAGGAATATGTCCAGGTGATCAGCCTGTGCATCCTGCTGCAACGCAGCGACCTGCTACCGCGTCTGGTGCTGCTGCAGGACCGTGCCGGCTTTGGCGGCCAGGACACCCTGATCGAGGACCTGCTCAAGGCCTACCTGCCGGATCGTGAAGACGTCGACCAGTGGTTCCATCACGTCTCTACCCCCCTGATCAGGGCCATCTACACCGAAGACCCGGAGGAACCCCGGGAGCTGCTGGTGGAGTACTGCAACCAGTGGTACGAGGCCTTCGAACAGGCCCCGTGGCACGACAGCCACCTGTACGGCGACGAGGGCTCCTACTTCGGCTACTGGGCCTTTGAAGCTGCGGCGGTGGCCTACCTGTTCGGCCTGGACGACAGCGCGGTGAAACACATGGTCTTCCCCCGGGAGATGCTCGAATACGCCCGGCGCTTTACCCCACCGCCGATGCCCCAATAGCTGGCGCAGCGCTGATAGGCCCCGTTTACCGCCCCTTCTTAAAGGTTATGCATTGCCCATGAAATCCTGGATCAAGACCCTGCTGATCACCCTGCTCGCGGCCGCCCTGTGCCTGCTGTTCTCCCGCGTTGTGCTGCCCCCGCTGATGGTGCAGCTGATACCGCCGAGCTGGGAAGGCGTCCCGTGGTTCTGGGTCAATCTGCTGCTGGCCGGTTTCCTGGCCGGGCTGGTGGTGGCGCCCATGCTGCGCACCCGGCGTTACTACCCGGTGCCGCTGCTGCTGTTGCTGTCGACCCTGGTGGTGGTCGGCAACTGGGCGCAGAGCCGTTGCAACGACGCCCAACTGCAGGCCATCGAGCAGCTGGAAAGGCGCAGCGCGAGTCATTCGAACCTGGGGTTCTCCAATGAGGAACCCGTGCCTTCGGCGCCCGTGGACGTGAGCGCCACACCGGGCGTCTGGGCCCATGAACAAGGCTACGGATATGGCTACAGCTGCACCCGCCCGGGGGAAACCCAGGGCTACCTGATGCCACAGTTGATGAGCTTTGGCATCAGCGTGCTGGGGCTGTTGCTGGCCCTGCTGATCGGCCCCGGCCGGCGCCGCGCCCGCTGAGGAAACCGTAGGAGCTGGCTTGCCAGCGAAGGCGTCCGCAAGTGCTGCGCAAGACTCAAGGGCCTCTTCGCCGGCAAGCCGGCTCCTACAGGTTGTACCGCAAGCCCCGAGGGGGTGTAGCGCGAACCCCGAGGGGTTGTAGGAGCTGGCTTGCCAGCGAAAGCGTGCGCAAGGTCGGGGCTCAGCGGCCGCCGCCCAGGTCGATGAAGCTGCCGGTGGTGTAGGAGGCTTTGTCCGATAGCAGCCAGAGAATGGCTTCGGCCACTTCGTCGGGACGTCCGCCACGGCCCATGGGAATCGCCGACTCCAGTTTGCTGACCCGGTCGGCGTCGCCGCTCAGGGCATGAAAGTCGGTGTAGATGTAGCCCGGGCGCACCGCGTTGACGCGGATGCCCTCACCCGCCACTTCCTTGGACAGGCCAATGGTGAAGGTGTCCAGGGCGCCCTTGGACGCGGCGTAGTCGACATATTCGCCCGGAGAACCCAGGCGCGCCGCCACCGAAGAGACGTTGACGATGCTGCCGCCCTGGCCGCCATGGCGCGGCGACATGCGCAGCACGGCGTGCTTGGCGCAGAGGATCGGCCCCATGACATTGGTCTTCATGATCTTCTGGATGCGGAATTCGGACATTTCATCGAGACGGGACTTGTGCCCCACGGTCCCGGCGTTGTTGACCAGGGCGGTGACCCGGCCCAGTTCGCTGTCGACCCGTTGGAACAAGCCAATGACTTCATCTTCGATACTGACGTCGGCCCGGACAGTGATGGCCTGGACGCCCAGGGCGCGAACCTGCTCCAGCACCTGGTGAGCCGCCTGTTCGTCGGCCTGGTAATTGATGCACACCTTGAAACCCTGCTGCGCGGCCAGCAATGCCGTGGCCGCACCGATTCCCCGCCCGCCACCGGTGATGACGATGACTTTGTCCATACTGCCGACTCCCTGACTGATCATTTCAACGCCCGCCATTAAACACCCCACAGGTAGCGATGAAAACCGCAGTGACATCAATCCGCCTCTAGCCAAAGGTCGCAGGAGCTCGCCCCCGGCGATATCCGCCCGATGCCGAGTCAGGCCTTGCGTTCAGCCTGCTGGATACCCTGCATGAAGCTCTCGGGCGGTAGCGGGTGGCCCAGGTAATAGCCTTGCAGCGAGTCGCAGCCCAACTGGGTAAGGAAGCTCTGCTGCACCCCGCTCTCCACCCCCTCGGCGACGATGCGCAGGCCCAGGGCCTGGCCCAGGGCGACGATCGCCGAGACGATGGCGGCGTCGTCGCTGTCGTGCTCCAGGTCACGGACGAAACCACGGTCGATCTTCAGCTCGTTGGCCGGCAGGCGCTTGAGGTACATCAGGCTCGAATAGCCGGTGCCAAAATCGTCGATGGACAGGTCCACCCCCATGTCCGAGAGCTGCTGCAGGACGATCATGCTGACATCGGCGTCGTTCATCGCCGTCGTCTCGGTGATTTCCAGGGTCAGGTTGTTGGCCGGCAACTGATTGCTCTCAAGGGCCTGGGCCACGCTCTTGACCAGCCCCACATGGCAGAACTGCAAGGCCGAGAGGTTCACCGCGATGCGCCAGTCGGTATAGCCCTGGACATACCACTGGCGCATCTGCCGGCAGGCCTCGTGCAGCACCCAATCGCCGATGGCGATGATCAGCCCGCTCTTCTCCGCCAGTTCGATGAACTTGTCCGGCAGCAACAGGCCGTGCTGCGGATGCTCCCAGCGCAACAGCGCCTCGGCCCCCACCGGGCGACCGTTGCCGGCATCGAACTTGGGCTGGTAGTAGAGGCGGAACTGATTGTGCTCCAGGGCATTGCGCAAATCCTGGAGCAGCTGCAGCTGGCGCCGGGCGTTGCTGTTCATCGAGGCATCGAAAAAGCTGTAGCCGTTCTTGCCGGTGGCCTTGGCGTGATACATCGCCGCGTCGGCGTTCATCAGCAGTTCCTGGGCGGTCAGGCCATTGCCGGGGTACACCGCGATGCCGATGCTGGCGGAAATCTGCAGCTCGTGGTCGGCCACGCGGAACGAGCGGGACACCAGGCCCACCTGCCGCGCCGCCAGGCGCAAGGCGTCATCCGGCTCGCCGAGCTGTACCAGCAGCACGAACTCGTCGCCGCCGATCCGTGCCAGGGTGTCTTCGCTGCGCAGGTCCTCGCGCAGGCGCAGGGCCACTTCCCGCAGCAACTGATCACCCATGTGATGGCCAAAGGCATCGTTGACCGGCTTGAAGCCGTCCAGATCGATGAACATCAGCGCAAAGCAGCCGCCATGGGCGGTCACCCGGTGCATGGCCTGATCGATGCGGTCGGCCAGCAGAATGCGGTTCGGCAAACCGGTCAGGGTGTCGTGCAGAGCCAGCTGGGTCAGTTCCTTGTTGGCCTCGGTCAAGGACTGCGCCAGCACCGCAGTGCGGGCTTCCAGGCGGGCGTCCAGCACCGAGGTCAGCAAGGCGATGATCAGCACCGCCAGGGTGGTGATCAGCACCAGATTGTCCAGGCCCCTGCCGCTCAGGCCGTTGCCCAGGGCCCCACAGAAACTGCCGTCACTGAAACGCGCCGCGGCCATGCCGGTGTAGTGCATGCCGACGATGGCAAAGCCCATCACAATCGCCGCGCCGGCGCGGGCCAGACGCACATGGGGGGTGTTCTGGCGCAGGCGAAAGGCGATCCACAGCGCCGCCAGCGAAGCACCAAAGGCAATCAGCAACGAGGCGCTGAACAGGCTCGGGTCGTAGTCGATACCCGGCTGCATGCGCATCGCCGCCATGCCGGTGTAATGCATGCCACTGATACCGACGCCCATGATCAAGGCACCAAACAGCAGTTGCCCCAGCGGCAGGCGCGGCTGGCTCACCAGCCACAGGGCGAAGCCGCAGGACAGGATCGAGATCAGCAGCGACAAGGCGGTCAGCGCAACGTCGTAGCCCAGCTCGATGGGCAGCTCGAAGGCGAGCATGCCGATAAAATGCATGGACCACACGCCAATGCCCATGGCCAGTCCGCCGCCGCACATCCACAGGTAGGCTGCGCGGCCTTTGGTGGTGGTGATGCGTCCGGTGAGATCGAGGGCGGTATAGGAAGCGAGGATCGCCACGAAAATGGAGATCACGACCAGGGCGGGTGAATAACTACCGATGAGCATGGGGCATCTCTTGGCCGTTGTGCCGATGTTTGCCCGGCGGGCAAAAGCGCAGATTGTACTGATTGCGCAGAAGAACGCATCTACAAAGTGAGCAAAAAGCCAGTAGTCAGACAGAACGTCTGGCCCGGGCCTTTGATGCCCCTACAGGGCTTGTGGGCATGGGCTTTGCGCGACGTTTTCGGCGGCCCTCGCGCGCCCCTGCGCAAGGGCCCAGCGGCGACTTATTGCTGCTCGCTGACCTGCAGCTGGCCGTCCCAGCCGCCACCCAGCGCGGCGATCAATTGCACGCTGGCAATCAGCCGGCTCTGCAGCAGGCTGAGGACGCTGCGCTCGTTGCTCAGGGCGGTGGTCTGGCTGGTGACCACGTCCAGATAACCGATGAGTCCGGCCTTGTACTGGTTCTCGGTCAGGCGCAGGGCCTCGCGGGCCGAATCCAGGGCCTGCTGGCGTACCCCCGCCTCGTCCTCCAGGACCTTGAGCTGGATCATGTAGTTTTCCACCTCGCGGAAACCGTCGAGCACGGTCTGCCGGTACTTGGCCACGGTCTGGTCATACACGGCCTCGGTGCGATCCACTTCCGCCGAGCGCTGGCCGCCGTCGAACAGGGTCATGGCCAGTTTCGGCCCCACCGACCAGAAGCGGTTGGGCAGGCTGATCCAGTTGGCGTAGGTACTGCTGCTGTAACCGCCGGCCAGGCTCAGGGTCAGGTCCGGATAGTAAGCCGCCTTGGCCACGCCGATCTTGGCATTGGCGGCCATCACCGAACGCTCCGCCGAGGCGATGTCCGGACGCCGCTCCAGCAACTGCGAGGGCACGGCCAGGGGGACCTGGGGCAGCAGCGGAATCCGGGTGGTTTCCGCCAGGTTGAATTCGGCCGGCGGTACGCCCATCAGCACCGCGATGGCGTTCTCGAACTGCGCCCGCTGCCAGATCAGGTCGATCAGGTCGGCCTGGGTGCTTTTGAGCTGGGTCTGGGCCTGGGCCACGGCATCCTTGCCGGACACCCCGGCCTGATACTGGTTCTGGGTCATGGTCAGGGAGCGCTGATAGGCCGCCACCGTGGCTTCCAGCAAGCGCTTCTGTTCATCGATCACCCGCAGTTGCAGGTAGTTCTGCACCAGCTCCGACTGCTGGCTCAGGCGCATGGCCGCCAGATCGGCGAAGCTCGCCTCGGCGCTGGCTTGGTCGGCTTCCAGGCCACGGCGCAGCTTGCCCCAGACATCCGCCTCCCAGCTCACCCCCAGTTGGGTGTTGTAGGTGTCGCGAATGCCGCTGCTGGAGCTGCTCAGCCCCGAACTGCTGCTGCCGGTGCCCTGGCTGGCGCGGGTCTTGCCGGCACTGAGGTCGACACTGGGGAAGAACGCCCCGCGGGAGCTGCGCACCATGGCCTGGGCCTGACGGTACTGGGCCTCGGCCTGGGCCACGCTCTGGTTGGAACTGTTGAGGCGCTCGATCAGGCCGTTGAGCTGGGCGTCACCGTACAGCTCCCACCAGGCACCCCGGGCCAGGGCATCGCTGGGATTGGCCTGGCGCCAGCCCTGGGCCTCCTTGTACTGCACCGGCTCGGCCACTGGCGGGCGCTGGTAGTCGGGACCGATGGCGCAGGCACTGAGCAGCGCCACGCACAGGCCCAGGCTCAAGGCCCGCGAACCCCGGGCCATGGCCAGGCACTGGGCGGACAGCAGAGTAACGGGACGGGACGATTGGTCGGTCATAGCGGCGTTTCCAGAGCGGCATCGGTACGGACCCCACGCCAGTGGTTGAACTTGTGGCGCAGGCGATCGAGGTAGAGGTAGACCACCGGGGTGGTGTAGAGGGTCAGCACCTGACTGAAGACCAGGCCGCCAATGATGGTCAGGCCCAGGGGCTGGCGCATTTCCGAGCCTTCGGCGCCCCCCAGCAGCAACGGCAAGGCGCCGAGGATCGCCGCCAGGGTGGTCATCAGGATCGGCCGCAGGCGTTGCAGGCAGGCACTGCGGATCGATTGCAACGGGTCCAGGCCCTGGTGGCGCTCCAGTTGCAGCGCCAGGTCGATCATCAGGATCGCGTTCTTCTTCACCACGCCGATCAGCAGGAACAGCCCCAGCAGCGAGATCAGGCTGAACTCGCCGCCCAGCACGTAGATCGAGAGCAAGGCGCCGACCCCGGCCGACGGCAGGGTCGAGAGAATGGTCAGCGGGTGGATGTAGCTTTCATAGAGCACCCCGAGCACCAGGTACACCGCCAGCAAAGCGCCGAGGATCATGAACGGCTGGCCCTTCTGGGTGGCGGCGAAGGCATCGGCGGTACCGGCCATCTTGACGATCACGTCCTCGGGCATGCCCAGCTTGGCGATCGCCCGTTCGATGGCGGCGGTGCCCTGCTCCACGGTCACGCCTTCGGCCATGTCGAAGGAAATGCTCTCCGAGGCGAACTGCCCTTCGTGGCTGACCCGGTCGTCTTCCAGGCTGTTTTCGTAATGGGCGATGGTCGACAGCGGAATCCGCGCGCCCTCGCTGGTGATTACCTGCACCTGGTTCAGGGTGATCGGGTCCCGGGCGTATTTCGGGTTGACCTCCATCACCACCTGGTACTGGTTGAGGCTGTCGTAGATGGTGGAGATCTGCCGCTGGCTGTAGGCGTTGTTGAGCACCGCGGTGACCATGTTCATGTCCACTCCCAGGCGCTTGGCCTGGTCGCGGTCGACCACCAGGGTCACCTGCTGGGCACCGCGGCCTTCGCGGGCATCGATGGCGGTCAGCTCGGGCAAGGCGCGCAGCGCGCTGACCACTTTCGGGTACCACTGGCGCAGCTCGCCCAGGTCACCGCTTTGCAGGATGTAGGAATACTGCGAGGTGGTCTGCTCGCGGCCGCCGCCGAACTGCAGGTCCTGGTCGGCCATCAGCATCAGTTGCGCGCCAGGCACCTTGGGCATTTCCTTGCGCAGGCGCTCGATGACCTTCTGCGCCGAGATATCGCGCTCCTTGATCGGCTTCAGGCGCACCAGCATGAAAGCGTTGTTGGTGCCGTTGTTGCCGCCGATGAAGCCGGCCACGCTTTCCACCGCCGTGTCCTTGAGCACCGCGCGGCGGAAGATCTCCATCTTCGGCTGCATCACGCTGAAGGACAGGCCGTCGTCGCCCCGGACGAAGCCGATCAACTGGCCGGTGTCCTGCTGCGGCATGAAGGTCTTGGGCACCACCACGTACAGGGCCACGTTGACGCCGATGGTGACCAGCAGGCTGAACAGGGTCAGGCGCTTGTGCCGCAGCACCCAGTCCAGGCTGGTGGCGTACTTGCCCACCATCCACTCGTTGCTGCACCGGCTCCAGCGTTGCAGGGTGTTTTCCTGGCCCGGAGTGTGAGGCTTGAGCCAGCGCGCGCAGAGCATCGGGGTCAGGGTCAGGGACACCACCAGGGACACCACGATGGCCGCCGCCAGGGTGATGGAGAACTCGCGGAACAGGCTCTGGATGATCCCGCCCATGAACAGGATCGACAGGAACACCGCCACCAGCGAAACGTTCATCGACAGCAAGGTGAAACCCACCTCCTTGGCCCCCAGGTAGGCGGCCTTCATCGGCGCGATGCCTTCGTCGATATGCCGGGAAATGTTCTCCAGGACCACAATGGCGTCGTCCACCACCAGGCCGGTGGCGAGGATCAGCGCCATCAGCGACAGGTTGTTCAGGGAAAAGCCATAGAGGTACATGACGGCGAAGGTGCCCACCAGCGACACCGGCACCGCCAGGGTCGGAATCACCGACGCGCGGAAATTGCCGAGGAACAGGAACACCACCAGGATCACCAGGGCCACGGCGATCAGCAGGGTCATCTCGGCCTCGTGCAGGGTGGCCTTGATCACCGGCGAGCGGTCCATGGCCAGGTTGAGCTTGACGCTGGCCGGCAGCACCGCCTGCAACGCCGGCAACTGGGCCTTGATCTCGTTCACCGTCTCGATGATGTTGGCCCCGGCCTGACGGTTGATCACCAGCAGCACCGCCGCATCGTCGTTGAAGAAACCGCTGTTATAGCGGTCTTCCACCCCGTCGCTGACCTTGGCCACGTCTTTCAGGCGCAGGGCCGCACCGTCCTTGTAGTGGATGATCAGCGGTTCGTAGTCACGGGCCTTTTCCAACTGATCGTTGGCCTGGATCTGCCACAACCGCTGGTCGTCCTCCACCGAACCCTTGGGCCGGCGCTGGTTGGCATTGGCGATGGCATTGCGCACGTCATCCAGGGCCACGCCGTACTGGTTGAGCAACTGCGGCTCCAACTCGATGCGCACCGCCGGCAAGGAGCTGCCGCCGATCTGTACTTCGCCCACGCCCCGCACCTGGGACAGGCTCTGGGACAGGATGGTCGAGGCCAGGTCGTAGAGCTGGCCCTTCTCCAGCACATCGGAGGTCAGCGACAGCACCATGATCGGTGCCTGGGACGGGTTGACCTTCTTGTAGGTGGGCATGCTGCGCATGCCGCTGGGCAACAGGTTGCGCGAGGCGTTGATGGCCGCTTGCACTTCCCGGGCCGCGCCATTGATGTCGCGGTCCAGGTCGAACTGCAGGATCACCCGGGTCGAGCCCTGGCTGGAGCGGCTGCTCATGGTGTTGACCCCGGCGATCGCGCCGAAGGAGCGCTCCAGCGGCGTGGCCACGGTTGAGGCCATGACCTCGGGGCTGGCCCCGGGCAGGCTGGCCTGGACCACGATCACCGGAAAATCCATCTGCGGCAGCGGCGACACCGGCAGCAGGCCGAAGCTCACCCCGCCCAGCAACATGATTGCCAACGACAGCAGCATGGTCGCCACGGGGCGCTTGATGAAAGGACCTGAGAGGTTCATGGGCGACCGCTCCAAGCTGCAAGCCTCAAGCTGCAAGAGAAAAGCGGGGACTGCGCACGCTGTTGCCTTTGCTTGTGATCCAGCATGGTCGCCACGGAGCGTTTGATGAAAGGACCTGAGAGATTCATGGGCGACCGCTCCAAGCTGCAAGCCTCAAGCTGCAAGAGAAAAGCGCGAGCAATGCACGCTCTTGCTTCTGCTCTAACTTGAAGCTTGTAGCTTGCCGCTTGCCGCTGCCCCCCCTCACACCACTTCTCCTACGGCGGGCTTGGCAAACCGCCGCCCCAACCGATCAAACGCCAAGTAGATAACGGGCGTCGTGAACAGCGTGAGGATCTGGCTGACCAGCAGGCCGCCGACCATCACCAGGCCCAGGGGCTGGCGCAATTCGGCGCCGGAGCCGGTGGCCAGCATCAGCGGCACGGCGCCGAACAGCGCCGCCAGGGTGGTCATCAGGATCGGCCGGAAGCGCAGCAGCGCCGCCTGGTAGATCGCCTGCTCCGGGGCCATGCCCTGGTGGCGTTCGGCGTCGAGGGCGAAGTCGATCATCATGATCGCGTTCTTCTTGACGATGCCGATCAGCAGGATGATGCCGATGATGGCGATCATGCCCAGGTCATTGCCACTGAGGATCAGCGCCAGCAAGGCGCCCACCGCCGCCGAGGGCAAGGTGGAAAGGATGGTGATCGGGTGGATGTAGCTCTCGTAGAGTACGCCGAGCACGATGTACATGGTCACCACTGCCGCCAGGATCAGCAGCAAGGTGCTCGACAGCGAGGCCTGGAAGGCTTCCGCGGCGCCCTGGAAGCGGGTCTGCACGCCCACCGGCATGCCGATTTCCTGCTGCACCTGTTCGATGACGTCGACCGCCTTGCCCAGGGCCACGCCCGGGGCCAGGTTGAAGGACATCATCACCGCCGGGAACTGGCCGATATGGGCAATGGCCAACTGCGCCTGACGCTCCTCGACATGGGCCAGGCTCGACAGCCGCACTTGCCCGCCATCGGTGGTCTTGACGTGGATCTGCTCCAGGGCCTGGGGCCCGATGCGCTCGCCGGCCTGGGCCTGAAGCACCACCCGGTACTGGCTGGCCTGGGTGTAGATGGTGGAGATCTGCCGCTGGCCGAAGGCGTCATACAAGGCGTCGGTGATGTTGGCCACCGAAACCCCGACCCGGGACGCCGCATCGCGGTCGATCACCAGGTACACCTGCAGGCCCTTGTCCTGCAGGTCGCTGGCCACGTCGGTGAGTTCCGCGCGCTGGGCCAGGGCCTGCACCAGGCGATTGCTCCACAGGCTCAGCAGCTCGGCATCCGGCGACGACAGGCTGAACTGGTACTGGGTACGGCTGACCCGGTCTTCGATGGTCAGGTCCTGCACCGGCTGCATGAACAGGCGGATGCCCAGCAGCTTGTCCACTTCGGGCTGGATCCGCGCGATCACCTGGGCCGCGCTCAGGTCGCGCTGGCCGTGGGGCTTGAGGTTGATCAGCAGGCGGCCACTGTTGAGGGTGGCGTTGTCGCCGTCGACACCGATGTAGGACGACAGGCTGTCCACCGCCGGGTCCTGCAGGATGATCCTGGCCAGATCCTGCTGGCGCTGACTCATGGCGGCGAAGGACACCGACTGCGGCGCCTCGGAAATGCCCTGGATGACCCCGGTGTCCTGCACCGGGAAGAAGCCCTTGGGCACCACCAGATAAAGGAGCACGGTCAGGCCCAGGGTGCCGACGGCCACCATCAGGGTCAGGAACTGGTGCTTGAGCACCCACTGCAACTTGCGCCCGTAGCTTTCGATCAGCCAGTCGATCCAGGCCCCGCTGACACGGTAGAAACGCCCCTGCTCCTCTTCCTTGGGTTCGCGCTTGAGCAGCCGCGCGCACATCATCGGGGTCAGGGTCAGGGACACCACCAGGGAAATCAGGATCGCCACCGCCAGGGTGATGGCGAACTCGCGAAACAGCCGGCCCACCACATCGGCCATGAACAGCAGCGGGATCAGTACGGCAATCAGCGACAGGGTCAGGGAGATCAGGGTGAAGCCGATCTGCTTGGCGCCCTTGAGCGCCGCCTGCAGCGGGCTGTCGCCCTCCTCGATGAAGCGCGCGATGTTCTCCAGCATGACGATGGCGTCGTCCACCACGAAGCCGGTGGCGATGGTCAGGGCCATCAGGGTCAGGTTGTTCACCGAAAAGCCGGCCAGGTACATCACGCCGAAGGTGCCGATCAGCGACAGCGGCACGGCAATCGAGGGAATGATCGTGGCACTGGCCCGGCGCAGAAAGAGGAAGGTCACCATGACCACCAGGGCAATGGCGATCAACAGTTCGTGCTGCACATCCTTGACCGAGGCGCGGATGGTCTGGGTGCGGTCGGTGAGCACGGTGACGTCCAGGCCCGCCGGCAGGTTGTCGGTGATGCTCGGCAGCAGCGCCTTGATCCGGTCCACCACCTCGATCACGTTGGCCCCGGGCTGGCGCTGGATATTCAGCAGCACTGCCTGGTTCTCGTTGGCCCAGGCCGCCAGGCGCTCGTTCTCGGCGCCGTCGACGATCTCGGCCACATCCTTCAGGCGCAGGGGTGCGCCATTTTTATAGGCCAGGATCAGCTCGGCGTAGTCCTTGGGCGAGGTCAGTTGGTCGTTGGCATCGAGCATCGACACCCGGGTCGGGCCGTCGAAGTTGCCCTTGGGCTGGTTGACGTTGGACGCGCCGATCAGGGTGCGCACGTCCGAAAGGTTCAAGCCGTTGGCCGCCAGGGCCTCGGGGTTGACCTTGATCCGCACCGCCTGGCGCTGGCCGCCGGCAATGCTGACCATGCCGACGCCGCTGATCTGGGCGATCTTCTGCGCCATGCGCGTGTCCACCAGGTCATTGAGCTTGGGCAGCAGCATGGTCTTGGAGGTGATGGCCAGGGTCAGCACCGGGGTGTCCGCCGGGTTGACCTTGTTGTACACCGGCGGTGCCGGCAGGTCCTTGGGCAGCAGGTTGGTGGCAGCGTTGATCGCCGCCTGCACCTGTTGCTCGGCCACGTCCATATTGATGTCGAGGCTGAAGCGCAGGGTCAGCACCGAGGCGCCGCCGGAACTGGTGGAGGCCATCTGGGTCAGGCCGGGCATCTGCCCGAACTGGCGCTCCAGGGGCGCGGTGACCGCGCTGGTCATCACGTCCGGGCTGGCCCCGGGGTACAGGGTCATGACCCGGATGGTCGGGTAGTCCACCTGGGGCAAGGCCGACACCGGCAACAGGCGATAGGCGATCAGGCCGGCCAGGACAATGGCCAGCATGCTCAGGGTGGTGGCTACCGGACGGAGGATGAACAGCCGCGAGAAGTTCATGCGCCGACCTTTTGCGCCTTGCCATCAGCCGGCTTGCCATCCGCGGCCGGCGCGCCGGCGGGCTTGCCCTGCAGGTGCTCGGTGGGGGTGACGGGCACCGCCGCGCCGTCGTTGACCACTTCCACTTCGCTACCGTCCTTGAGGCGGTCGGTGCCTTCCATCACCACGCGATCACCGGCCTTGAGGCCGTCCTGGATTACCGTCAACTCGCCGTTGCTGTCGCCCACCTTGAGCGGACGGATCTTCACCTTGTTGTCGCCATCCAGGGCGTAGACGAAGGTGCCGTTGGTGCCGAACTGGATCGCCGCCGAAGGCGCCAACACTACGTTCTTCAGAGTGTCGGCCAGCAGCCGCACATTGACGAACTGGTTGGGGAACAGGCCCTGGTCGCGGTTATCGAAGCGCGCCTTGAATTTCAGGGTGCCGGTGGTGGTGTCGATCTGGTTGTCCAGGCTCTGCAGCACGCCGCTGGCCTGCAGCTTGACGTCGCCCCGGTCCCAGGCTTCCACCGGCAGCCTGGCGCCGCTGTGGTAACGCTTGAGCACGGTGTCCAGGGTGTTTTCCGGCAGGGTGAAGGCCACGCTGATCGGCTGGGTCTGGGTGATGATCACCAGTGCCGTGGTGTCATTGGCCGACACCAGGTTACCCACGTCCAGCTGGCGCAGGCCCACGCGGCCGGCAATCGGTGCGCGGATATTGGTGAATTCGAGGTTGAGCCTGGCGTCGTTGACCGCCGCCTGATTGGTCTTGACCGTGCCCTGGTACTGGCCCACCAGCGCCGCGGCGGTGTCGAGGGTCTGCTTGGCGATGCTGTCCTGGGCATACAGGCCGCGGTAGCGCTCAAGATCGACCTGGGCGTTCTTCAATTGGGCCTGATTCTGCAGCAAGGTGCCTTCGGCCTGGAGCAAGGCGTTCTGATAGGGGCGCGGGTCGATCTGTGCCAGCAGGTCGCCGGCCTTGACCATCTGCCCTTCCTCGAAATTGACCTTGACCAGTTCCCCCGCCACCCGGCTGCGCACATTGATGGTGTTCAACGCAGTCACCGTGCCCAGGGCCTTGAAGTACACCGCGAAATCACCCTGGGTCACCGGCGCCACGCGCACCGGGATCGGCCCGCTGGCCCCGCCGAAGCCGGGGCGCATGCTACCGCTGCGCCCGGTATGCCCCGCCGCGGCCTTCGCCTGTGCAGCCTCTTTGGGGGCGCTGCCGGCGGGCCAGAACTTCCAGCACAGGCCGCCCACCAGCAGCAGGACAAACAGGCCGAACAGCCAGCGACGAGAGTTGCGGGGAGCAGAGGATTGCATGGAATGATCAACCATTGGGCGCGTGGGAGTCTTCTTTGGGGAAGGCTGAAAGATAAGCACTGGAGCGGTTTTAGCAAAGCGCCTTTACCGGCAATTTACCTTTGACTGACGTTTCAAGGTGCGGCGCTAAGCCACTGAAGCACAAATAAAAACGGCCTGGACAGAGCCAGGCCGTGAATAATTGTAAAAGCTGTTACTTGAGCACGGCCAGGGCCGCGTCGTAGTTCGGCTCTTCGGCGATTTCCTTGACCAGCTCGCTGTGCAGCACGGTGTCGTTTTCGTCCAGCCCCACCACGGCACGGGCGGTCAGGCCGGCCAGCGGGCCGTCGGCAATGGCCACGCCGTAGTTCTCGATGAACTCGCGGCCACGCAGGGTCGACAGGTTCTGCACGTTTTCCAGACCTTCGGCACCGCAGAAGCGCGCCTGGGCGAACGGCAGGTCGGCGGAGATGCACAGCACCACGGTGTTGTTCAGTGCGTTGGCCTGGGCGTTGAACTTGCGCACCGAGGTGGCGCAGGTCGGGGTGTCGACGCTTGGGAAGATGTTCAGCACCTTGCGCTTGCCAGCGAGGCTGCTCAGGGAAACATCGGCCAGGCCGGCGCCCACCAGGGTGAACGCAGGCGCTTTGGAACCGACTTGCGGCAGTTGGCCATTAACCTGCACCGGATTGCCTTTGAGAGTGACTTGAGCCATGAACGGAGTCCTTATTGAACAGTGATGATGGAACAGCAATGAGAAATTCTTGAGAGGCCGAAGTTAAGCATGAAACGGCCCGAGCACCTATTGCCAGGCGGATAAATCGTCCAACAACCTGGCAGATTGCAGGGACTGGCTTGCCAGCCAAGGCGGTTTCGAAGCTGGCATCCGGCTCAAGGCCCCCTTCGCCGGCAAGCCGGCTCCTACAACAACCCGCGCACCATCTGCCTGCGTAGGAGCTGGCTTGCCAGCGAAGGCGTCCGCCAGAGCGCCGCAAGACTCAAGACCCCCTTCGCCGGCAAGCCGGCTCCTACAGGTGCGCCAGCAGCAGGTCCGCGACCGGGCCACCGGACGCCGGGTTCTGCCCGCTGATCACCCGCCGGTCTTCCACGGCAAACGACGCCCAGGGCTCGGCGGCCTTCTGGTACAGGGCGCCGCGCTTGAGCAGTTCGGTTTCGGTCAGGTACGGCACATAGGCGTCCAGCTCGGCGAGCTTCTCCTCTTCATTGGAGAACCCGGTGACCTGCTTGCCAGCGATCAACAGCGAACCATCGCTGAGCTTGATGTTCAGCAAGCCCACTGCGCCATGACAGACCGAACTGACGTAACCGCCCTGCTCATAGATGTCGCGACTCAGGGCCTGCAACTCGGGGTTGTCGGGGAAATCCCAGAGCACGCCATGTCCACCGGCGTAATAGATGGCCACATAGTCCCGGGCCTGGACCTGCGACGGTTTCAAGGTCGCGCCCAGGCGGCTCATGAAGGCGCTGTCCTGGTACCACTGCCAGTCGGTGTCGTCGGCCATGGCCAGGCTGTGGGGATCGATCGGCACGTAGCCGCCCTTGGGACTGACGTAATCCACCTCGAACCCGGCCGCTTGCACCTTCTTCACAAAATGCACCGCCTCTCCCAACCAGAGACCGGTGGCCCGGCTCAGGTTGGGGTATTTGGCCACGCTGGTCAGCACCACCAATATCTTCTTGCTCATGGGCATGCTCCTTGAACTTTGAATAGGAATGGGAAAACACAACACCGCGCCGCCATCACCCCAGCAAGCGCAACATGTTGCGGTGCCGGGCATCGAAAATCCGCGCCATGTAGGCGTTGACCACCAAGCGTTCCAAAGGTGCGCCACCGATGGCCCGATAAGTTACGCGGTCGGTGTACAGAGTGCCCCCTTCGGCGGCCTCCACCCGATGTTCATGACGAAAGGCGCGCAGCGGCCCCTTGAGCATCTCATCGACAAAATGCCGGTCGCTGACCTCTCGGATGACCACCGTCCACTTCGCCGGTATGACACCGAACATCCAGTGCAGGAAGCTGAACTGGCGTCCGACACTGATGCGCAGGTCATTGATGTCGATGCCGCCCAAGGCTGTCACGCGCTCGGGAAAGATCTTCGGAAAGTTGGCCCCTTCAAGGCAAAAATCCAGCACCTGGGCCGGGCTGCGGCCCGGCAGAAAAGTCGTGCGTTCCACTACAGGCATAGCTGACAGCTCCTTGCTCAACCCAAGATAAAGTTATAAACAACATCACATAACGATTATAAATAATTGTTTTTATTTGTTTTTTTAAATCAATAAACAACATTAACTAAACCTTGCAAACAGCATGGAAATAATCACAAATCGCTTTAACAGCCATCTCCACTGACCGCAACCCGGCCGGACTTGCCCCACGCCCGACCGACGCAACAGAGTGCCGCACACCCTGGCCCGCACGCCATACCACCTGCGCTGAATCGCCATACGCCTGCCGCTGTTCATTAGACGAATTCGAGTCGAGGGACTTTTACTCCGGAAACCGGTAGGGTGCGCCCTTTCCTCCAGTCATGTCTGGATGTTGCCAAGGGTTGCATGGAGTTCTATCGCCCAATGAGTTGCTGGACCCTACTCGGCCTGCCGGTCACCGCTGATACCCGCACCATCAAGCGCCACTACGCCAAGCTGCTGAAGCAGACCCGCCCGGATGAAGATCCGCAAGGTTTCCAGCGCTTGCGCGAGGCCTATGAACAAGCCCTGGCGCACAAGGACTGGGAACAGAGTCAGCCCCTGGAAACCGATACCGGCCATGGCCCGGCCGCCAGCGAGCCGGTGCTGTCGACGCTGTCGCCCGTGCAGCGGGTGGCCGTCCTGCTCAAGGAGCTGCACGTCGAGCAGCTCGACCAGCGTTATCAGCAGGCCCAGGAACAGGACTGCGCCTACGAGTTCGAACTGGCCCTGCTGCGCCATTGCGTCGAACGCCCGGCACAGGCCGACGCGGTCCTGCACTGGGGCTTCGAGCATCTGCGCTGGATGAGCGCCTGGCAGCGCCTGGATCTGCCGGAATACCTGGTGCTGGAGCTGCAGCAACAGCTGTATCAACAGGTCCAGGCGCCGCTGGCCGCGGCACTGCAGGCCAGGGATGAAACAGCATTCCTGCAGGCCTACGCCCAGCGCTCAGCGCACCCTTGGCTGCTGCACCTGCAACATCGCCAATGGTTCAACCATTGGCTGGCGCAATTGCTGGCGGACAGTCCCTATTGGTCGGTGGCGATTTTCCAGGCGCTGTGCGCCGGCCAGGGTTGGCGCTCCGCCGCCGATAACCCGTGCCCGGAAGAGCTGTGGCCGCGCCTGCTCAAACGCCATAAGGCCCCGCTGTACCTGGCCCGCCAGCAACAACTGGCCAGCGAACCGCCCATGACCCCGGAACACCGCGCCGCGCGCCTGTTGCTGGCATCCCTGAGCTTCAGCCAGCGCCGTGCCTGGGCCCGGCACCTGGGCACCCGGGACTGGGAGGCCTGCCACAAGCTGGCGGCGAGCCTGGCCGCCGACTACCCGGACATCGCCGCCGGCATGCCGGCCAGCAATCCCTACTTCTGGCGTGACTGGGAGCACGCCATCGACAGTTGGCCGATGCTCCTGGGCGTGCTCCTGGCCTGCCTGGCCGGCGCCGTGGGCCACTACAGCGGGCAAGATGCCAGCCCCTGGGAGATAGTCGGGGTGACGCTGGTCTGGTCCTTGTGCTTCTGCGCCGCGGGCGAAGGGCTGCAGCGGCTCTGGCAGCCCCTGAGCCAGCGCCTGTTGCCGTGGGACGAACGCCTCAGCCGGCGCCTGCCGCGCCGCCATGTGCCCTACCACGGCGTGCTGCTCATAGGTGATCTGCTGCCTGAGCTGCTGCTCGGTGGTCTGCTGGGCGCGGTGCTCCACCCGCTGGCCACCCCGGTGTATCTCGGGGTCCAGTTGTTGGTCGCCCTGGCCCGCCAACGGCGGATCGACCCGCTGAGCGCCTGGCAACGCATCAACCCCTGGCCACGCCGCCTGCTGCTGGGCACGGGGCTGATACTGCTGGTGGCCGCCATCGCCACCCTCAAGTGGTTCGACGAGCGCCACACCGCCGGGCGCTATCAGGGCCTGCAGCCCTGGACCGAGCGCCTGTGTGCGCGCATGCCGGCCCAGGTCGCCGAGTGCGCGGCGCCAGCCACCCAAGCCCAGTGGTACCCCAAGGAGGCCCGGCCATGAGCCAACGTCCGCTGCTGATCTTCGGTTGCGCGCTGATTTTCGGCTTGTTCGCCCTTCTGGGGGGCGCCCCCCAGATCGCCCGCTTCGAAGTCTGGCTGGCCGGCCTGGACAGCCGCGCCAGCGCCGAGGCCTCGGCCCGAGCGACACTGATCGACTGCGTCAACCAGTACGACGTGCCGTGGCGCCTGGGCTATTACACCTACGGCGCTCAATCGGCCTGGCGCATGGCATTCGCCGACCTGCTGAACAATGCCAGGGACTTTGCCGACAGCGCGAAAACCGACATGGACACCCTGCCCGCTCGCGAATGCGAGCCGCGCATGCTCTATCGCCTGCGCCACCTGCAGCCCGATGCGCCGCTGATCGGCCTGGCCGAGCGCTACATAGACGCACTGCACCAGGCCAACCTGGCCCGTCGCGCCCATTCCAGCGCAGTGCCCGGCGCCTACATGCCGGCCGAGGAAGATCCGGCCACCGTGGCCCGGCTCCAGCCCGACTTCGAGCGTTACCTGCAAGCTTCCGCCGACCTGCGCACAGCCCTGGCCAGCGCAGACATCGGCGCCCGGCGCGAACAACAGCGGCTGCTTGAACAGCGCCTGGGGCGGGACATCCATTGGCACCTGCTGGACTACATGATCCAGGCGCGGCTCACGGTGGAGCAGCTCGACCAAGGCGTGCGCGAGAAAACCCTGACCCCGGGACAACTGGCCAGGGCCAGCCAGGATCTGCAGCAGGCCTGGGATGCCGGACAACCTTTGCGCAACCAGCCGCAGAACGGCCGCAGCGAGTCAGCCCATTACCTGTGGAGCCAGATCACCCGGCCGGCCCAGCGCTACCAGCAGGCCCTGCACACCTTGCACCAGGATTGGCAGGAACGAGCCGCGCCCGAGCGCCTGAGCGAGGACTATCACAGCGTGGTGCGGGCCTACGACTCGCTGCTCAGCTACTACAACAAGCAGGCCCAGGTGGATTACTGAACGGGGCGGCCGTGCGCTGGACCGCCGCCGGATGGACGGCGGCTAGCGCGCCTTGAGCTTGGCGAACGACTGATGGAAGTCCGCGGCCCAGCCGTCGATGACGTTTTTCACGTCCTCGGCCTTCATCACCTGGCTGTCATTGGCCAGGGGCTTGCCGGTGCCCTTGCGCACCACCTGGGCGATCACCTTGCCGCTGCTGCCATCGAGAAACACCGCCTCGGTGCCGAGGGTGGTCTGCTGATCGCGAATCCCGGTGGCAGTGCTCACCGCCGCCGCCACCAGCGCCACGGGAATCACTTCATAAGGCTTCAGGCCTTCGGTCTTGCTGCTGACCGCAGTGATGGCCGCCCGTACCACCACCACACCCGGACCGGGGCCCTGAGCCAAAGGCAGGCTGCGCGCCGCCTCGCGCCTGAGGGCCTGGTCGTAGTACTGATTGATCGCATTGAGGGTGCTCTGGGGAATCTTCGCCGTGGCTTTGGGCTGAGGGTAGAACTGGGTGGGTTCGATGTAGATCGCCCGGTAGCGGCTGACATCCAGCTGGGGATCGACCCAGCGCATCACCTCCACCCCGGAGGGTGACTTGGCCTCCTTGAGGCGGCTGTAATCCTGGAGAAACCCGGAATACTCGTCGGGCTGAGTCAGGTTGCTGGAACAGCCGACCAGTGCCAGGGAGGCCAGGCACGCGGTGCCGATCATCAGTGCAAGCTTCATGGGTCACTCCTGTAGGTGAAGCAGCCAGGAACTGGCCAGGGGGAGTTACAGGTATAGCCAAGACGGGTTGGTGGGTGAGTGTTTTTTTGCCTCCCCCCGGGCGACCTGGAGCGCCCTCGTTCCTTCGAGGCCGTCAGCCAGGGGCATGGATCGAAGCCCCTTTCGCCGGCAAGCCGGCTCCTACAACAACCCGCGCACCACCTGCCTCCGTAGGAGCTGGCTTGCCAGCGAAGGCGCACGCTAGAACGCTACACGGCTCAAGTGCGCTGATAGAGGCAGTCGATCACGCAGTCGGTCATAGCGATTGGACAGCCCAACGGCGCGCTCCTACTCTTCACTCGCCGCGTAGTCGCCCTGGCCTCAAGTCCATGATTGTCCGCCCCAAGCCGAACCTGATCAGCATCCTCTTCGCCCTCAAGGGCTCGATCGCCAAGCGCATTGCCTTGCGCTGCGTGCTGATCACCCTGCTGGCCTCGGTCATCGTGCTGGTGGAAACCCTGCAACCCACCTACTTCTCCAAGGTCAACGCCACGCCCTTCACCCTGCTCGGGCTGTCGCTGTCGATCTTCATGAGCTTTCGCAACAACGCCTGCTACGACCGCTGGTGGGAGGGCCGCAAGCAGTTGGGCCAGTTGATCATCGACGTGCGCTCGCTGATCCGTGAAAGCCAGGTCATCGACGGCAATCCCGAGCGCGAGGGCCTGCTGCGTGACCTGTGCGGCTTCGCCCACAGCCTGATCGCCCGCCTGCGTCACGAAGACGAGGCCGCCGCCCTGCGGCCCTGGGCCCAGGCCGGCATCGACCCGCAACACCCGAACCTCACCGATAGGCAGTTGCAACGCATCGGCCAGCGCTGCTCGCAGTGGGCACAACAGGGGCTGATCAGCGAATGGCGCTACACCCTGATGGAAACCCGGCTGGTCAGCCTGAGCCAGGTCCAGGCCGCCTGCGAACGGATCCAGAACACCCCGCTGCCCTTCCCCTATACCTTGCTGCTGCACCGCACCATCTATCTGTTCTGCATCCTCCTGCCGTTCGCCATGGCCGAGCCCCTGGGCTGGCTGACGCCGATCTTCACCGCCATCGTCAGCTACACCTTCCTGGGCCTCGACGAGATCGGCAACGACCTGGAAGACCCCTTCGGCTACGACGACAACGATCTGCCTTGCAACGCTCTGTTGCGCGGTCTGCAGCGTGAAGTCCTGGCGGCCCTGGGACAGCGCGAGCTGCCGCCGGCGCTGGAACCGGTGGAATACCTGCTCAGCTGATTGCGGGTTTGACTCGGGCCGACTCCTGACCGAAGCTTGCGCCTTGCAAAAATCGCCAGCTTCCGGATTTCCCCATGTCACTGCCCCGTCGCTACCTGCTGATCAGCCTGTCGCTCGTCATTGCCCTGGCCCTGGCCTGGAACTTCCTGCGCAGCAGTCCGCCGGTGATCCCCGAGGCCATCAAGCACGGCTATGGCCCGGCCCTGGAAAAAGCCCGCAATGGCCAGCCCGGCGCGGCCCGGGTGCTGTACCAGCAACTGGCGCGCCCCGACCTCAGCGACTCGCAGCGCATCCGCCTGCTGGCGGTGCTGCCCAACTACCCCAGCCCGCAAGCCCTGAAACTGGCAGATGCCGATCTGCACCACGCCTCGCCGGCTGTGCGCAAGGCGGCGATCGACAGCGTGCTGGGCCTGGTGCCCAGCGGCCAGCGCAGCCTGCTGCTGGGGCCGCTGCTCGACGATCACGAGCAAAGCGTGCGCTTTGCCGCGGTGGACGCTCTGCTGGGCCTGTCCCCGGATGATCAGGGCCTGTATTTCGGCCCGTTGCAGCAGGTGATCGACGAATACACCCAGGTGCTCAAGACCCAGGGAGACAACGTCGACGCCCAGTACCAGCTGGCGCGCCTGTACCTGCACAACGCCGATCTGCTCAAGGCCCAGCAGACCCTGGAACAGGCCCTGCGCCTGGCGCCGGACAACCTGCAGGCGGTGGTGCTGCAGATCGAGGTGCTGGACAAGCAGGGCCAGAGCGACGCCGCCCGCCAATTGCTGGCCAAGCAACTGCAGGCCCAGCAGGACTCGGCCTACCTGCAACACGCCCTGGGCCTCTGGCTGCTGCACCATGGCCAGGGTGAATTCGCCCTGCTGGGCCTGTCCCGGGCCGTGGAGCTGGAACCCAACAACGCCGCCTATCGTTACGACCTGGCCACCACCCTGTACAGCCAGCAGGAGCTGGAGGCGGCGCAGAAGCAATTGGAAGAAATCGTCCAGCGCCAGCCTTACAACCGCAAGGCGCGGGTGCTCCTGATCAACTACTGGAAAGAAAGCGGCCAGTTGCAGAACGTCCAGGTGCTGCTGGCCCAGCTGGAGCAGCAGAACCCCGACGACCCGGCCCTGCAGCAAGGCCTGTAACCTTGCGGCCGAGCCTGAAAGGCTGCGAAGAGGCCCCCCTGGGCCTGGCGCGCCCTAAAGGCTGCTTAGTCTGCTACATCGGTATGCCGAGCAGGAACGGCCGGCAACGGGCCAAGATCGGGCCGCGATTGAACGTCCTGCTCATCACCGACGCCACCGGGCACGCAGCGGTCCGTGGCGGCTTTACCAAGCCCGGCATGCAACTGATCCAAGCCCTTTCCCTTCCACCGGCGCGGATCAAGCCAGCAGTTGCTGGATCTGTTCCTGCAGGCGGTTGAGGTCGAACGGCTTGGCCAGAATCGGCGCCTTGCGGGTGATGGGGCTGGCGCATTCGAGGATTTCATTGGGGTAGCCGCTGATGAAAATCACCTTGAGGTCCGGGCGCAGCTTCACCGCCGGCTCGGCGATCATCACCCCGGTAATCCCGCCCGGCAGCCGGTAATCGGTGATCATCACGTCCAGGTGCGGCTTGCTGGCGAGAATCTCGAACGCCTGCTCGCCATTCTCGGCCTGGAGCACCCGGTAGCCCAGGCCCGACAGGTAGTCGGCCAGAAGCATCAGGATCACCGGTTCATCTTCGACGATCAGTACGACGTCTTGTGCATCTTCACTCATGGAAAACCTTTGCTCGGTCAATTGCTGCCCCTTCGACCATTGGGTCACGCAGAGGTTGCGTGCAGATTACGCTTTTCGCGATTCCCGATGGCCTGGCGCGCTTCGCCGGCGAACCGGCTCCTGCAGTCAGGCCAGGGGCAGGCTTACGCGAAACCGCGCACCTTGGCCCAGGCGACTCTCGACAGCGATGGTGCCGCCGTGGGCGGTGACTATCTGTTCGGAAATAAACAGCCCAAGCCCGAGGCCCGCCGCCACGTGGCTGGCGCTGACGCGCTCGAACTGCTGAAAAATGCGTTTCTGGTTGTCTTCACTGATGCCGATGCCGTGGTCCTGCACCTCGACCCGGGCCTCGCCATCTTCGGCATAGACCCTGACTTCGATGGGACTCTTGGCCCCGTAACGCAGGGCATTGGTCAGCAGGTTGGAAATCACCTGTTCGATGCGGAACTCATCCCATTGGCCTTCCAGAGGCTGCTCGGCCTGCAGCGTCAGGGACGATTGCGCGGCTTCCACCTGGGGCGCGAAATTTTCCACCAGACCGCGCACCAGTTGCGCCAGGTCGAACCGCGATGGCCGGATCGACAGCTTGCCGGTACGGATGCGCGAGATGTCCAGCATGTCCTCGATCAGGCGGATCAGGCTTTTGATCTGGCGCTCGTCGCGATCGACCATGGCCTGCATCTTGTCCAGGCTGAAGGCCGCGGCGTTCTCCCGGGCCAGGTGCATCTTGCGCAGCTGGGTTTCCAGGATCAGGCCATTGAGCGGCGTGCGTACCTCATGGGCGACGATGGACATGAAGTCATCGCGCATGCGCACCGCCTGCTCCAGCTCGTTCTGGGTGGCCTGGAGCTTGTTGAGCAGCGCCTCCTGCTCGCGCCGGCTCTGCTCCAGGGCCTCGACCTGCTGCTTCATGGCCTTGCTCTGGCGGTACAGGTCGACGAAGACATTGACCTTGCTCTTGACCGCATGGACATCCAGCGGCTTGTGCAGAAAGTCCACCGCCCCGCTCTCGTACCCCTTGAAGGCGTAGTTGAGTTCGCGCCCGGCGGCGCTGACGAAAACGATGGGAATGTTCTTGGTCTTCTCGGTGCCACGCATCAGTTCGGCCAGCTCGAAGCCGTTCATGCCGGGCATCTGCACATCGAGAATGGCCATGGCGAATTCGTGCTGGAGCAGCAATGACAAGGCTTCGTCGGCCGATAGCGCCTTGTACACCGTGCGGTCCTCGCGCCTGATCAGCGCTTCCAGGGCCAGCAGGTTCTCCGGCAGATCGTCGACGATCAGCAGCTTGGCTTGAATATTACTTAACATGCGATTCGTTCCAGCTCGGCGAGCAGACGGCTGATGCCGCGCAAAGGGAGGATGTAGTCCGGTTGCTGCAGGGCCAGGGCCGCTTCCGGCATGGTGGAGACATGGGCTTCACCGGGGTCCTGGACAATGGTCAGCCCGCCCTGGCGCTTGACCTCGACCAGGCCCTGGGCGCCGTCCTGATTGGCCCCGGTCAACAACACAGCCACCAGGTGCTCGCCGTAGGCGTCGGCGGCGGACTCGAACAGGTAATCGATGGCTGGACGTGAGTGATGCAGGCGCTCCTCCTGGCTCAGGGACAAGGTGCGGTCCTGCTCCACCGACAGATGGTAGCCGGGAGCCGCGAAGTACAGGGTGCCTGGAACGATCGACTCCTTGTCGTCGGCCTCCTTCACCCTCAGCGCCAGGCGTCGGTCGAAGATGTCGGCCAATTGGCTGCGACGCTCGTCGGGCAGGTGCAGGACCACGATCACCGGCAGGCTGAAACCGGCGCTGATTTCATTGAACAGGCTCAACAAGGCTTCGACGCCCCCTGCGGAGGCGCCGACCACCACCGCCTCGACCCGAGGCCGGCGATGGGGCGCGTCAATTTCCTGGCTCATGTCTTGCGGTAGATCCGTTCTTGTTTGACCAAGGGTTCGAAATGCTTGCCATAGGCGGAAAACTCCAGGGTTTCCTTGCTGCCCAGCACCAGGAAACCACGGTGACAAAGCGACTCATGGAACAACCCAAAAGCCCGATCCTGCAATTTTTTATTGAAATAAATCAATACGTTACGACACGAAATTAATTGAGTTTCGGAGAAGACACTGTCCGTCGCCAGGCTGTGGTCGGCAAAGGTCACGTTCTCGCGCAGGGTCTTGTCGAAGATCGCGTAGTCGTAGGCCGCGGTGTAATAGTCGGCAAAGGAGCGCTGGCCACCGGCCTGCTGGTAGTTGTGGGTGTAGGCCCGCACGTTCTCCAGGGAGAAGATGCCTTGCTTGGCCTTTTCCAGGGAGCTGGGGTTGATGTCGGTGGCATAGATGATGGTGCGTTCCAGCAACCCCTCTTCCCGCAGCAGGATGGCCATGGAGTACACCTCCTCGCCGGTGCTGCAGCCGGCGATCCAGATCTTGATCGACGGGTAGGTCTTGAGCAGCGGCACCACCTCCTGGCGGATGGCCAGGAAGTGCGACGGATCGCGAAACATCTCGCTCACCGGAATGGTCAGGAACTGCAGCAGTTGCATGAACGCGGTCGGGTCGTGCAGTACCCGCTCCTGCAACGCGGAAATGGTCTTGCATTCGAACTGGCGCAGGGCGTGGTTGACCCGGCGCTTGATCGAAGCGCCGGAGTAGTCGCGGAAGTCGTAGCTGTATTTCAGGTAGATAGCTTCGATCAGCAAACGCAGTTCGATCTCGGTATTACGCTCCACTAAATTCGTTCCATCTTCGGTAGCCACACGCGGATAAGGGAAAACAGCCGGTCAAGGTCGATGGGCTTGGCCAGGTAGTCGTTGGAGCCGGCCTGCAGGCAGCGCTCCTGGTCGTCCTTCATGGCCTTGGCAGTGACCGCGATGATCGGCAGCTTGCGCCAGCGCGGGTCCTTGCGGATCTGCACCGTGGCTTCAAAACCGTCCATCTCCGGCATCATCACGTCCATCAGTACCAGATCGATGTCCTCGATTTCATTAAGCCTGGCAATCGCCTCATGGCCGTTACGGCCGATCACCACCACCGCGCCCTTGTGTTCCAGGGCGCTGGTCAGGGCGAAGATGTTGCGCACGTCATCGTCCACCAGAAGAATCTTGCGTCCCTCGAACACCTTGTCGCGGCTGCGGGCAGTCTTGAGCATCTTTTGCCGCTCATGGGACAACTGGGATTCGACTTTGTGCAGAAATAACGTCACTTCATCCAGCAGGCGCTCCGGCGAGCGAGCGCCCTTGATGATGATCGAGCGCGAATACTTGCGCAGCTCGGCCTCTTCGTCCCGGGTCAGGTTGCGCCCGGTGTAGACGATCACCGGCGGGAAGGAGCAGATGTCCTCGGTGGACATGCGCTTGAGCAGGTCGTTGCCGAGCATGTCCGGCAGCTTGAGGTCGATGATCATGCAGTCGTAGACGTTCTCGCGCAGCAGGTCCAGGGCATCCTGGGCCAGGCCCACGGCGGTGATCTCGATGTCGTCGTCACCGATCAGGCGGGCAATGCTGTCGCGCTGCAAGTCGTCGTCCTCCACCAGCAGCACGCGCTTGACCTTCTGGGTCAGCTTGGCTTCGAGACGGGCGAACACGTCCTTGAGCTCCTCGCGGGTGGTGGGTTTCACCGCGTAGCCCACGGCGCCCATGTGCATGGCCGCCTCCACCCGGTCTTCCACGGAAATCACGTGCACCGGGATGTGCCGGGTCTGGGGGTGTTCCTTGAGCCGCTGCAGCACCGTGAGCCCGGAATGGTCGGGCAGGCGCATGTCCAGCAGGATCGCATCGGGGACGAACTGCTCCGCCAGGCTGAAGCCTTCGTCGGCGCCGTGGGCCACCAGGCAGTGATACCCCAGTTCGTGTGCCAGATCGAAGAGGATGTGCGCAAAGTTCGCCTCATCTTCCACCACCAGGATGCAGCGTCCGCTGAAGGGCGCCTTGTCCCGGTCATCGATGAATCGCGGGATATCGACAGCGGCTGTCTCGGTCGGCGCCGGCGCCATGCTCGCAGGCTGCGCCGGTGCCGCCGGCAACGGCGCCGGCTGGGCCACGATCAACGGCTGCGCCGCCTCGTTGTAGTACTCCGGCAACACCAGGGTGAAGATGCTGCCACGCCCCGGCTCGCTGCTGACACTGATGGAGCCGCCCAGCAAGGTCGCCAGGTCCCGGGAAATCGACAGCCCCAGGCCGGTGCCGCCATAGCGCCGGCTGGTGGTGCCGTCGGCCTGGCGGAAGGCTTCGAAGATACTCTGCTGCTGGTCCTGGGCAATGCCGATCCCGGAATCCTGCACGGCAAAGGCGATGCCCGTCCCCGGCTGCACGGAAACGCTCAGGCTGACCTGGCCCTGTTCAGTGAACTTGATCGCATTGGACAGCAGGTTCTTGAGAATCTGCTCGACCCGCTGGCGGTCGGTGAACAGCATCTGCGGCACCCCAGGCTGCAGTTGCACCCGAAACTCCAGGCCCTTGTCCACGGTCAACGGCTGGAACAGGTTGCGCAAGCCATCCACCAGGCGCGACACGCTGGCGTTTTCCGGACGCACTTCGAGCTTGCCGGCCTCGACCTTGGAAATGTCCAGGATGTCGTTGATCAGGTTCAGCAGGTCATTGCCGGCGGAGTAGATCGATTCGGCGAACTTGACCTGTTCGGCAGTGAGGTTCTCCTGGGGGTTTTCCGCCAGCAGCTTGGCCAGGATCAACGAACTGTTGAGGGGCGTGCGCAACTCGTGGGACATGTTGGCGAGGAATTCGGACTTGTACCGGCTGGAACGCTGCAACTCCTCGGCGCGCTCTTCGAGCTGGGTCTGCGCCTCGTTCAACTCGTTGTTCTTGCGGTCCATGGCGTCGCGCTGCTCGGCGAGGATCTGCGCCTGTTCGGCCAGGCGTTCGTTGGTCTGCTCCAGCTCCACCTGCTGGGTTTCCAGGTGCACCTGGGACTCCTTGAGAATCCGCGACTGCTCCTCCAGCTCTTCGTTGGCGGTCTTCAACTCTTCCTGCTGCACCTGCAGCTCTTCGTTGAGCTGCTGGGTTTCGGCCAGCACTTCCTGCAGGCGCTGGCGATAGCGCGCAGCCTCGATGGAGGTACCGATATTGCCGGCAATCAGCTCCAGCAACTCGACATCGCGTTCGCTCAAGGCCCCCAGAAAGCCCAGCTCGATCACGCCGTTGACCCGATCGTCATCCCGGGTCGGCACCACCAGCACGCTGTGCGGCGCGCCTTCACCCAGGCCGGAGCTGACCTTGAAGTAATCGACCGGCACATTGTCCAGGCGGATCAGGCGCTTGTGTTGCGCGGCCTGCCCCACCAGGCCTTCGTCACCATACAGCGACTGCTCCTGCTGCTCCTGCTCCCGGGAGAAGCCGTAGGACGCCACGCGCTTGAGGCTGCCGTGGTCTTCGCGCACATACAGCGCCGCTACCGGCGTCCCCAGGTACTGGGCACAGAACTGCAGGATGTTGCGCCCCAGCAGGTTCAGGCTCGGTTGCCCGAGCATCTGTTCGGCCAGCTCGCTCTGGCCGTTGCGCAGCCAGGCCTGCTGCTCCAGGCGCCGCGCGCTCTGGTCCTGGGCCTCAAGGTTGTCGCTGTAGCTTTTCGACAGTGCCAGCAGGTCGCGGCGGCCGATGTAGGCCAGCAGGCCACTGATGCCGACCACGAACAGCAGGTACAGGATCACGCTGAAAATGGTCGTGCGACTGACGTCTTCATTGCGTTCCAGGCGCAGTTGCTGCTCCATGACCACCGCGTCGTCGTACTCCTTGCGGATCTCGTCGGTCAGGCGCTTGCCACGGCCGGCCTGTACCGCGCCACGGTAGTCGCCGTTCTCCCGCCGCAGCTCGATCATGCCCTGGGCGAAGTTGTTCCACTCGGCCTGCAGGGCTTCCAGGCGCTTGAGCCGGTCCACCTGCTGCGGGTTGTCCTTCACCAGTTCCTGAAGACTGCGCAGCTCGCTGACGATGCGCGGCTTGGCCACTTCGTAGGGGTCGAGAAAGTGCTCGTCGCCGGTGATCAGAAAACCGCGCATGCCGGTTTCCAGGTCGATGGTCAGGCGCGCCGCCTCGTTGAGGTTGTTGATCACCCGGTCAGTGTGCTGCACCCACTGGATCACCGAGAGCAGGTAGGTGATCAGGGACACGAAAAAAACCGCGCTGAGCACGCCCACACCCAGGGGCAGGCTGATATTGCGGGTTAGCAGCTTGCGAAAACTCTGTTCATCAATCGAAGTCGGACGAATCATTTGATGGACCTGGACGCCGGTAAAAAAAACGAAGTTTGCCCCACATTCGGCCATTGCAGCTATTTTTTATAACCGCTGGGTTCACAACTGCAATTGAAGCTGCGCTGGAACAAAAGAAGCGGTTATTCTTGCCGAGGCTTGTACAAGAGCATTTTTTTGTACAGCTTCGGGAACTTGTGGCCAGCCGCCACTTACTGATGCACAAGGCCGCCTGTAACGCCGCCCCGCCGAATTCATTTTTTGAGAGTGTCCTTATGCCCGCCAGCGCTTCCACCATCCTAGTCGTCGAAGACGATGCCATCGTGCGCATGTTGATTGTCGATGTTCTCGAAGAGCTCGAATTCAATGTCCTGCAAGCCGATGGCAGTGACGCCGCGCTGCACCAGCTGGAAGACCGGGAACAAGGCATCGACCTGCTGATGACCGATGTCGGCCTGCCCGGCATGAACGGCCGCGAACTGGCCGAGCGGGCCCGACAGTTGCGCCCGCAATTGCCGGTGCTGTTCGCCAGCGGTTACGCCGAATCCATCGAGGTGCCGGCCGGCATGGCGGTGATCGGCAAGCCCTTCTCCATCGATCAGTTGCGGGACAAGGTGCGCAGCATCCTCGGCTGATCCGCTGGCGGCCGGCTGTGGTTTAATGGCGACCTTTTTTTGCCCCCGCCTGCCAGGAATGCCCGCTCATGAGTCCCTCCGCCGCAACCAAAGTCCTGATCATTGGTTACGTCTGGCCAGAACCCCGCTCCTCCGCCGCCGGCGGGCACATGATGCAGATCCTCCAGAGCTTTCTCGATCAGGGTTGGGAGCTGACCTTCAGCAGCCCGGCCAACGAGGGCGAGCACAAGGAGGACCTGGCGGCGCTGGGCATCCGCGAGTGCCCGATCGAACTCAACAACAGCAGTTTTGACCGCTTCGTCGCCGAACTGGCGCCGGATATCGTGCTGTTCGACCAGTTCATGATGGAAGAGCAGTTCGGCTGGCGCGTCGAGCTGCACTGCCCGAATGCCCTGCGGGTCCTGGAAACCTCGGACCTGCAATGCCTGCGCCACGCCCGCCACCAGCGACTCAAGGATCACCTCAAGGCCGGCGCCGACGAGGATGACTGCAGTGCCCTGTTTCGCCGGGCGCCGCTGGAAGAGTTCCGCCACATGGCCGACACCGACCTGGCCAAGCGCGAGATCGCCGCCATCTACCGCTGCGACCTGAGCCTGATGATCTCCGAAGTGGAGATCGACCTGCTGGTGCAGCAGTTCCGCCTGCCCCCGGCCCTGCTGCACTGGTGCCCACTGATGCTGGACCGGTTGCCCGACGCGTTCACGCCTTTCGAACAGCGGGCGCACTTCCTCAGCATCGGCAATTTCCGTCACGCACCGAACTGGGACGCCGTGCTCTGGATGAAAAACCGCGTGTGGCCGCTGATCCGCCAGCAACTGCCCGGCGCGCAACTGCAGCTGTACGGCGCCTACACCCCGCCCAAGGCCGCGGCGCTGCACAACCCGGCCCAGGGCTTTCACATCATGAACTGGGCCGAAGACGCGCTGCAGGTGATGAGCGCGGCGCGGATCTGCCTGGCGCCCCTGCGCTTCGGCGCCGGGATCAAGGGCAAGCTGCTGGACGCCATGCTCTGCGGCACCCCCAGCGTGACCACCCCGGTGGGCAGCGAATCCATGTCCCAGGACGACCTGCCGTGGCCGGGGGCCGTGGCCGAATCCGCCAGCGCCCTGGCGACGGCGGCGGTGCGCCTGTATCAGGACCAGGCGTTGTGGAACCAGGCCCAGGCCGCGGGAGCCCGCCTGCTGGAGGCGCGCTACCGCCAGCAGCTCCACGGCCCGGCGCTGATCCAGCGCCTGCAGCAGTGCCGCCAGCACCTGGAACAGCAGCGCCGCGACAACTTCACCGGCGCCATGCTGCGCCACCACCATCACAAGAGCACCCAATACATGGCGCAGTGGATCGAGGCGAAGAACCGCCCGGCTCCCTGACCCTGCCGCCCTCAGCGCAGGAGCCGCGCAATCCTCTGGGAGAGAACCGGTTTGCCGGCGAAGAGGGGCGCAAGGCATGTGCTGAACGGACCGGCGTTTTCGCTGGCAAGCCAGCTCCTACTGGTGCGCGGGAAGGCCGCGAGGCATTATCGGGCGGGCCAACAACAAGAACTGTCTTCCGCCATGAGCCGACCCGGCAAGATCACCGACCCTTCCTATGAATTGATGGACGACCACAACGGCCTGTCGATCATCTATCGCCAGCACGGCTTCCCCAGCCCACTGGTGCGCTGGCATTTCCACAAGGAGTACGAGCTGCACCTGATCGTCGCCAGCGCCGGCAAGGTGTTCATCGGTGACTACATCGGCAACTTCTATCCGCACACCCTGTTCCTCACCGGCCCCAACCTGCCCCACAACTGGATCAGCCAGGTAGCCGAGGACGAAGTGGTGCCCAAGCGCGACATGCTGGTGAACTTCACCGACGAACTCTTCGACAGCGGCAGCCAGGTCTTCAGCGAACTGAAGAACCTCAGCCCCCTGCTGGAGCGGGCGCAATACGGCATCGAGTTCCGCTGCCCGCGAACCATTGCCCAGGCCCTGCCGCTGATGCAGCGTATCGCCGACTCCAGCGGCATCAGCCGTCTCGGCCACTTCTTCATCCTCATGGAACTGCTGGCGGCCTGCGACGACTACCAATTGCTGTCCAGCGCCACCCGCGGGCAACTGGCGGATGAGCACAGCGTCGACCGCACCAACCGCGCAGTGGACTACATCTTTGCCCACTACGCCCGGGAACTGCCCCTGGAGGAAGTCGCCGAATACCTGGGGATGAAAGCCAGCTACTTCTCCCGAGTGTTCAAGCAAGCCACCGGCCGCTGCTTCATCGAGTTCGTCAATCGCCTGCGCATCAGCAAATCCTGCGAACTGCTGGCCGCTGGCGACAAACCGGTGACCGACGTGTGCTTTGAATCGGGCTTCAACAACATTTCCAACTTCAACCGCCGCTTCCAGCAACTCAAGGGCATGACCCCTTCCCATTACCGGCGCCTGGCGGTGCAACGCCTGACCGAGCAGAACCACGGCTGAACCGGCCCGCAACCTCCCGCAAAAACCCTGCGCAATTCCACCTGTAGGAACTGGCTTGCCAGCGAAGGCGCCAGCCCATTCAACGCATCTCTTGCGTCTCTCCTCGCCAGCCGCCCCATGCGGGATGGAGACGGGCGCAACCCCCCACTCCAGAAGTAAACAAATCTCGTTCAGCTTAGGTTCAGCGGATGCTAATCATCTTCATTTAGCAATGAGTATCATTATGTTACAAATTACTTCCCTACCCATTGTTCCGCCGGTGCTGAATGCTCGTTCCATTTCTGATCATGCTGCGCGAAGGGATTGAAGCCGCGCTTATCGTTGGCATCATCGCCAGTTACCTGAAACAGACCGGCCGCGGCCAGTGGATGCCCGCGGTGTGGATCGGGGTGTTCCTCGCCACGGCCCTGGCCCTGCTGGTGGGCGGCGCTCTGCAACTGATGAGCGCCGAGTTCCCGCAGAAACAGCAGGAACTGTTCGAAGGCATCGTCGGCCTGGTGGCCGTGGGCATCCTCAGCTCCATGGTGTTCTGGATGCGCAAGGTGGCCCGCTCGATCAAGCACTCCCTGCAGGCCTCCCTGGACCAGGCCCTGACCGGCTCCCGGCATCAGGTCATGGCCCTGATCGCCATGGTGTTCTTCGCCGTGGCCCGGGAAGGCCTGGAAACCGTGTTCTTCCTGCTGGCGGTGTTCCAGCAGAGCGAAGGGCCTGGCGCGCCCATCGGCGCCCTGCTGGGCCTGATCGCCGCAATCATCGTCGGCTTCCTGATCTATACCGGCAGCATGCGCCTGAACCTCGGGGCGTTCTTCCGCTGGACCGGGCTTTTCATCCTGCTGGTGGCCGCCGGCATCCTCGCCAACTCGGTGCAGGCCCTGCATGAAGCCGGGATCTGGAATCACTGGCAGACCGTGCTCTTCGACTTCAGCGCCAGCCTCCCCATGGACGGTCCGCTGGGCTCGGTGCTGGCCGGCATGTTCGGCTACCAGGACGCCCCTCCCCTCAGCACCCTCGGTGCCTATGGGCTGTCCCTGACGGTGCCCCTGGCGCTGTTCTTCCTGCCCGCCCGCAGCGCGGCCAAGGCGCCCGCCCCGACCTCTTCCGTTTCCAGTCAGTAAGGCTCCCCCATGACCCAGCAAGCCTCTCCCCAGGCCTCGCCACCCCGCGCCTTGCCCTGGGCGGTTGCCGGCTCGGTGATCGTGATGATCGCCGCCGGCGGGCTGTTCTATTACGCCGCGCAACTGGCCGCCGACCAGCGTCAGGCGCACCAGGGCGAAGTCACCGTGACCATCCACCCCAAGAGTTGCCAGCCCAACGCCCTGACCGTTCCGGCCGGACACGCCAGCTTCCGCATCGTCAACCGCTCGGATCGCGCCGTGGAATGGGAAATCCTCGACGGCGTGCTGGTGGTCGAGGAACGGGAGAACATCGCTCCGGGCCTGAGCCAGGTGATCAACGCCAACCTGCAACCGGGTGACTACAGCATCACCTGCGGGCTGTTGAGCAACCCGCGCGGCACCCTGCATGTGACGGCCACTGCCGAGTCCGATGCCCAGGCCAAGGCCGGTCCCTCGCTAGTGGCCTTTGTCGGCCCGCTGTCGGAGTTCCGGGTCTACCTGAGCGTTTCCGGCAGCGCCCTGGTCAAGGCGGTGAGCGCCTTGCAGCAAGCCATCGACGCCGGCGACCTGAAACAAGCCCAGGCCCTGTACCTGCCGGCCCGTGCCGCCTATCAGCGCCTGGCCCCCGCGGCCCAGCGCCTGGCCGAGCTGGACAACGCCATCAATGCCCGCGCCGACTACTTCGAGCAGCGCGAACAGGACCCGGGCTTTCGCGGCTTCCATCGCCTGGAATACGGCCTGTTCGAACAACGCGACCTGGCAGGCCTGGCCCCGGTGGCACAGGGCTTGTCCAACGACGTGGCCCGCCTCAAGGAGCAGTTGCTGGCCCAGACCCTGGCGCCGCAACAGCTGGTCGGCGTGGTGGCGCGCAACATCCGCAGCCTGGCCGAGCAGCGAGCCGGCAGCGGTGAAGAGGAACGCTACAGCCACAGCGACCTCAACGGTTTTACCGCCAACCTGGAAACCACGCGCAAGGTCATCGACCTGCTGCGCCCCTTGCTGAGCAAGTCCGCCGCCCCCTTGCTGACCCAGGTGGATGGCGCCAACCAGGCCCTGGCGGCCCGCCTCGACAGCCTGCGCCAAGGCTTCGGCTATGTGGACTACGACCGCGTCAGCGCCGCACAACGCCAAGACATCGCCGACAAGGCCCAGGCCCTGGCCGATGCCCTGGACACCATCGACCCCGCCCTCGGCCTTTCCGGCCTGTAACCAGACGAGCCCTTCATGAACGATTCAGATCAAGCCAACCCCTCCTTCAGCGCCCAACGCCGGCGCGTACTGCTGGGCATGGGCGCCGCCGGCGTGGCCCTGGCCGGCAGCAGCCTGAGCTGCCCGGCCATGGCCGCCGCACCGGCCCAGGGCGCCGAAGCCCCGAGCAGCGACCGGACCCTGGATCGTCACGACTTCCACGGCCAGCACCAGAGCGGCATCGTCACCCCACGTCCGACGGCGGGCATGCTGGTGTCCTTCGATGTACTGGCCAGCGACCGTGACGAACTGGAGCGGCTGTTGCGCACCCTCAACCAGCGAATCGCCTTTCTCATGAGTGGCGGTCCGGTAAGCCAGGTCGACCCGAAACTGCCGCCCCTGGACTCCGGCATCCTCGGCCCGGTGGTAACCCCGGACAACCTGACCATCACCGTGTCGGTGGGCGCCTCGCTGTTCGATGAACGCTTCGGGCTGGCCGCGGCCAAGCCCAAGCGCCTGACGCGCATGCAGGGATTCCCCAACGACGCCCTGGAGCCGGCCTGCTGCCACGGCGACCTGAGCCTGCAGTTCTGTGCCAACACCGCCGACACCAACATCCACGCCCTGCGCGACATCGTGAAGAACCTGCCCGACCTGCTGCTGGTGCGCTGGAAGCAGGAAGGCAGCGTGCCGCCCCAGGCCCCGGCCAAACCCGGCGAGCCGGCGCAGAGCGCGCGCAATTTCCTGGGCTTTCGCGATGGTTCGGCCAACCCCGACTCCAATGATCAGCAGGCCATGCAGCAGATCGTCTGGGTCCAGCCCGGCAGCGACGAACCGGCCTGGGCGGCCCATGGCAGCTACCAGGCGGTGCGGATCATCCGCAACTTCGTCGAACGCTGGGACCGCACCCCGCTGCAAGAACAGCAAAGCATCATCGGCCGGATCAAGAGCAGCGGCGCGCCCATGGATGGCCAGAAGGAAAGCCAGGTGCCCGACTACAGCAAGGACCCCCACGGCAAGCTGACCAAGCTCGACGCGCACATCCGCCTGGCCAACCCGCGCACCGCGCAAACCCGGCAGAACCTGATCCTGCGCCGTCCGTTCAACTACTCCAACGGCGTCAACAAGAACGGCCAGCTGGACATGGGCCTGCTGTTCATCTGCTACCAGGCCGACCTGGAAAAAGGCTTTATCGCAGTCCAGAGCCGCCTCAACGGCGAACCCCTGGAGGAGTACCTCAAGCCCACCGGCGGCGGCTACTTCTTCACCTTGCCGGGAGTCAGCGGCGCAGAGGACTTCATCGGCCGCTCGCTGCTCGACGCCACCCGAGCGACCACCACGGCCTGACACCCCCAACACCACCACCCCCACGGAAACGTCCCATGAAAAAGTCGCCTCTCGCTGTGTTGCTGACCCTTGGCTTGCTCCACGCTCCACTGTCGGCGTTCGCCGCCACCGCGCCCCTGGAACTGGTGGGGCCGATCTCCGACTACAAGATCTACGTCACCGCACAGCTCGACGAACTGGCCAGCCACACCCAGCAGTTCACCGACGCGGTGAAACAGGGCGACCTGGCCACCGCCAGGAAGCTCTACGCGCCGACCCGGGTCTACTACGAGTCGATCGAGCCGATCGCCGAACTCTTCAGTGACCTCGACGCCGCCATCGACTCGCGGGTCAATGACCATGAGCAAGGCGTCAAGGCCGAGGACTTCACCGGTTTCCACCGCCTGGAGTACTCACTGTTCTCGGAAAACAGCACCGAAGGCCTGGGGCAACTGGCCGACGGCCTGAACAACAACGTCAAGGACCTGCAGAGCCGCGTCGCTGGCCTGACCTTCCCGCCGGAAAAGGTCGTGGGAGGCGCCGCCGCACTGCTGGAAGAAGTGGCCGCGACCAAGATCTCCGGTGAAGAGGACCGCTACAGCCACACCGACCTGTACGACTTCCAGGGCAACATCGACGGGGCGAAGAAAATCGTCGACCTGTTCCGCGGCCAGATCGCCAAGCAGGACCAGGCCTTTGTCGCCAAGGTGGACAAGAACTTCGCCACGGTGAACGGCATCCTGGCCAAGTACAAAACCGCCGACGGCGGCTTCATGACCTACGACAAGGTCAAGGACAACGACCGCAAGGCCCTGGTGGGCCCGGTCAACACCCTGGCCGAGGATCTCTCGACCCTGCGCGGCAAACTGGGCCTGAACTGAACCCGACGCCCACGCTGCCGCACCGCTGCCCCCAGCACCCCTCGTAGGAGCTGGCTTGCCAGCGAAGGCGTTCTTGAGCTCAACCCGCCTCAAGGCCTTCTTCGCCAGCGGCAGCATCACTGATGCAGATAAGACTGGGCTGTGACGCGTTATCCCGATAACGTTCACGGCCCAATCGCTTTCATGGAAGACCCAGCATGTCTCGCCCTTTAGCGGCCAGCGCGCCGCTGACTGCCACGCCCTTCTCGCTCTTGCCGCTGATGGCCGCCTACATGGCCTGCACCATGTCGATGATGGCGTTCGTCTCGCTGATCGGCCCGATCTCCCGGGCGCTGCGCCTGGAGACCTGGCACGCGGGCGCCGTGGTCACCGTTTCCGGGGTGGTCTGGATGCTCCTGGCGCGCCCCTGGGGCCAGGCCAGCGACCGCTTCGGCCGGCGCCGGGTCCTGCTGCTGGGCACCGCCGGTTTCACCCTCGCCTACTGGGCCCTGTGCCTGTTCATCGATCTGTCGCTGCAAAGCCTGCCCAGCGTCGCCATGGCCTTTTTCGGCCTGATGCTCGGACGCGGCCTGATCGGTGCCTTTTATGCGGCGATTCCGGTGGGCGGCTTCGCCTTGATCGCCGACAACGTCGAACCCGAGCATCGCGCCCGGGCCATGGCCACCCTCGGCGCGGCCAACGCCGTGGGCCTGGTGGTCGGTCCGGCGGTCGCCGCGCTGCTGGCCCACTACAGCCTGAGCCTGCCCTTCTACGCCATGGCGGTGCTGCCATTGCTGGCGTTTCTGGTGCTGCGCTACAAGCTGCCGCGCCAGGAACTGCACCTCAAGCACGCCCCCAGCCGGGTGCCCTTGAATGACCCACGGCTGTTGCGACCGATGACCGTGGCCTTTGTCGCCATGCTGTGTGTGTCCATCGCCCAGATCACCGTCAGTTTTTACGCCATGGATCGCCTGCAACTGGACCCGGCCGCCGCGGCACAGACCGCCGGGGTGGCCCTGGCCATGGTCGGCGTGGCGCTGATCTGCGCCCAGCTGGTGGTGCGCAAGCTGGAATGGCCGCCATTGCGGATGATCCGCTACGGCGCGCTGCTCTCGGCGCTGGGCTATGCCGGCAGCATGCTGGTGGACAGCGCCTGGGGCCTGTGGCTGGCGTTCTTTGTGTCGGCGGCGGGCATGGGTGGGGTGTTTCCGTCGTTCTCGGCCCTGGCGGCGAATGCCGTGGAGGCCTCGGAACAGGGCGCGACCGCGGGCAGTATCGGCGCCGCCCAGGGCTTGGGCGTGGTCATCGGGCCGCTGGCCGGCAGCCTGATCTACGCCATCGAGCCGCGCCTGCCCTACCTGCTGGCGGCGGTACTGCTGGTGCTGATTGCAATCTGGCCAGCCCCGCCACGCACAAACCGCTAGCCGCCGCCCCAGGCTGGGGAGCGCCGCGCTGGAGATTGCCAGGGGGCCCACGACCCTGGGCCCAGGGTCGCGGCGATGGGTTACAGCATGCGGTAGAGCAGACGCTCGATACGCACGCGGCTGACCCGGCGCAGGAACTTGCTCACGGCCTCGGGGTAATCCACCAGGCTTTCCAGGTACTGGAAGTGCTCGATGCGCCGGGTGTGGCGATAGATCAGCGCCTGTTCGGCGCTGCGCGCTTGCAGCAACTGGCCCTTGGGGTCGTCCAGCAACAGGGCGTTTTCCAGATCCAGGCGAAACGCCCGGGGGTTGAGGTTGTTGCCGGTGAGCAAGGTGTAGCGCTCATCGACCCACATCCCCTTGAGGTGATAGGTGTTGTCGCCGTCACGCCACAGGTGCAGGTTCAACTGGCCGCTGTCGATCACTTTCTGATGCCGCTTGGCGAAGCGCCGCAGGCTGATCTCGTACAGGTACGGCAGCGCCGCGATGACCTTGAACGGCTCGCTGGGCGGGATATAGAAATCGTTGGCGGTCTTGTCGCCGACGATGATGTCGATCTTCACCCCGCGCTCCAGGGCCCGGTTGATTTCCCGGGTCACCGGTAGTGGCAGGTTGAAATATGGCGTGCAGATGGTCAGCTGGCGCTGGGCGCCGGCGATCAGCTCGCAGATCACCCGGTTCAGCGGGTTGCCCTTGCCGACCCCGAGCAATGGACTGACCGAAAGCTCGCTCTTGTCCAGGCTGCCGGCGGTGGTGTCGTAGGTGGCGTGCTTGAGACGGCTGCGCAGATCGCCAATGTCGTTGCGCAGGCTGCGGGTGCTGGGCAGGTTCGGCAGGTCCAGGCGATGCACCGCCCGCGACGCCACCAGGCCGTGCTGCACCAGGTGCTGCATGGAATCGGCCAGGGCCTGGTTGTGCAACAGGTGGTAACGGTCGAAGCGGTACTTGTCGAACTTGTGCAGATAGACGTTATTCAGGCTGGCGCCGCTGTAGAGCACGCAGTCGTCGATGACGAAACCCTTGAGGTGCAGCACCCCGAACAGCTCCCGGGTCTGCACCGGCACGCCGTAGATCGGCACTTCGCTGGCGTGGGTGCGGGTCATTTCCTGGTACCAGGCCGAATTGCCCGGCTGTTTGCCGGCACCGATCAGGCCGCGCTGGGCCCGCAGCCAGTCGACCACGACCACCACGTCCAGCTCCGGGCGGGCGGCCTTGGCGGCGTGCAGGGCATCCAGGATCTCCTGGCCGGCTTCGTCCTGTTGCAGATACAAGGCAACGATGTAGATGCGCCGGCTGGCCTGGGCGATTTGCTCCAGCAATGTGCGGCGAAATTGTGCAGCACCGGTCAGCGTGGTGAAGGCCTCGGCGGCCAGCGGAAAGCTGCGCAGCTTGGGCAGCAGGGAACGTTTGAAAAGCGACGGCATAGGGCTCGCAGTGGCTCAAATCCAAAGAGCGCAAGAGCTTACACCATGCAACAGGCTGAGTCCCCTGCCGGACATGTACAAGGCCACTCCCCCGTCCTGAACAGCTAAGGAATCTTCGGATGCTGCGCAAGACCTGATGACGCCTTCGCTGGCGAGCCAGCTCCTACATGGCGGGGGAAATTCGATGGTCAATAAAATAATTATTTGACCAAGGAGAACGATCGTTCTACTCTTTGCTCCATGAACGAAATTACTCCCTCTGAAACACGTGACATCATCCTCGATGTCACCGAGAAAATGATCTACAAGAATGGCATTGCCGCCACCGGCATGGATTTGCTGGTGAAAACCGCCGGGGTGTCGAGAAAGAGCGTTTATCGCTACTTCAGCACCAAGGACGAACTGGTGGTGGCCGCCCTGGAACGTCGCGACCAGCGCTGGATGCACTGGTACAGGACTGAAGTGGGCAAGGCCGCGGGCACCGCACAACGGCTGCTGGCGCTGTTCAGCGTACTCAAGGACTGGTTCGAGTCCGAAGGTTTCCGCGGCTGCGCCTTTATCAACACCAGCGGCGAAACCGGCGATCCACTGGACCCGGTGCGCCAGGTGGCGAAACAACATAAACAGAAACTGCTCGATTACGTGACCGAGCTTTGCCAGGAACATGGCGTACAACATCCCGATGAGTTGGCAGCGCAACTGCTGATCCTGATAGATGGCGCCATTACCGTTGCCCTTGTCATGGGCGATCACAGTGCTGCTGATAATGCGCAATGCATGGCGCGAAAGTTATTGGACCTCTGATTGTTTTAAATAAGAGCAACTTCTTTGTTTGAACAGCAACTTTCATTGGAGACAGATCATGTCGTCTAACGCTCAAGTGCGCCCGCCCCTTCCGCCTTTCACTCGCGAGTCGGCGATTGAAAAGGTCCGTCTGGCCGAAGATGGCTGGAACTCCCGGGACCCGGAACGGGTATCCCTGGCCTACACCCTGGATACCCAATGGCGCAACCGCGCCGAGTTCGCCCACAACCGCGAAGAGGCCAAGGCCTTCCTCGCCCGCAAATGGGCCAAGGAGCTGGATTACCGTCTGATCAAGGAACTCTGGGCCTTTACCGACAACCGTATCGCCGTGCGTTACGCCTATGAATGGCACGACGACTCCGGTAACTGGTTCCGCTCCTACGGCAACGAGAACTGGGAGTTCGACGAACACGGCCTGATGGCCCGGCGTTTCGCCTGCGTCAACGACATGCCGATCAAGTCAACCGAGCGCAAGTTCCACTGGCCCCTGGGCCGGCGCCCGGATGACCATCCAAGCCTTAGCGACCTGGGCCTGTAACCCGGCCCAAGGTTCTTTTACCTAGCGCACCCGTCGTAGGAGCTGGCTTGCCAGCGAAGGCGTCCTCAAGCCCTGCACCGAGGCCAAAGGCCCTTTCGCCGGCAAGCCGGCTCCTACAAGGCAATCTCGCGCAACAAGCCTTGCATCGGGCTGGTGAACCGCGTCGCCGGCAAGCAAGGCGCCGTTCAAGCCGCCGCTTCTTGCTCCTTGAGCCGGGCCTGGGCTTCCAGCTCGCGCACCAGGGGCAATACCCGCTTGCCGAAATATTCCACCTCTTCCTGGAAATGCAGGAACCCCGCCAGCACCAGGTCCACCCCCACTGCCTTCAGGTCGACGATGCGCTGGGCAATCTGTTGTGGGGTGCCGATCAGGTTGGTCTTGAAGCCGTCGTTGTACTGCACCAGATCCTCGAAACTCGACTTGGCCCAGTTGCCCTCGCCTTCGGGCGAGGCCTTGCCGGCCTGCCTGGCGGCGTCACCAAAGGCGTTCACCGCCTCCGGGTCAGCCTGCTCGATGATTTGCGCCAGCACCGCCTGTGCCTCTTCATCGGTATCCCGGGCAATCACAAAGGCGTTGACACCGATTTTCACCGAGTGCTGGTTGGCCGCCGCCTTGGCGCGGATGTCGTCCACCTGGGCCTTGATGCCTTCAACGCTGTTGCCATTGGTGAAGTACCAGTCCGAAACCCTGGCCGCCATGTCCCGCGCCGCCCGCGAACTGCCGCCCTGGAAGATCTCCGGCCGGCCCAGGGGCTTGGGTTTGAGGCTGTAGTTGTCAAAACGATAGAAGTCGCCCTTGAAGGTGAAGTGGTCCTGGCTCCAGATGCCCCGCAGGGAACGGATGAATTCCTCGGAACGGCGATAGCGCTCGTCGTGCTCCAGCCAGTGTTCGCCAATGGCCTGGAACTCGCCCTTGAACCAGCCGCTGACGATATTCACCGCGATCCGGCCGTTGGTCAGTTGATCGATGGTGGCCAGTTGCTTGGCCGCCAGCGCCGGCTGCCAGGGCCCGGGCAGAATCGCCGCGATCACCTTGAGCTTGCTGGTGGCAGCCAGCAACGCATGGCTGAAGGCCACCGACTCGTGCTGGTACTCGGCGCCGTAGCCGGCGGTGAAGCGGATCTGGGTCAGGGCATATTCGAAGCCGGCCTCCTCGGCGATCTGCGCCAGTTTGCGGTTGTAATCGATGCCCCAGTGGGTGCGCTGCTCGATCTTGCTCACCACCAGACCACCGCTGACGTTGGGCACCCAGTAGGCAAATTTCACGGCTTGCTGACTCATGGCTCGGTCCTCGGGACAGATAAAGGTGCGATCACCAGAGCAGCAAGCGTGCCAGGGACCGTCGGTGGCCCGGTTTCGATGTGCCCCCGGCGCTTCGAAGATCGCGCTGGAAGCGCGCCCAGCCAAGCCTGCCGGACCTCTGGCGGTCGGCGCCTGCACATTGGAGTCCTGGGTTGGCCGTGGCCTCTAGCCGTGGCGAGCGCGCCACCGAAACACTGCATAAACAGACGATTTGTTGATGAACTGTTGCCCGGACAACAGTTGACTGGCCCCGCCATGAGCCCAGCCCCAGGCAGACCGGGCTGCGGGATGTCGGCATGCTGTGTGCAAAGAGCTGCAAAGAGCTGCCCAGACACCCACTGTTTTTTCTGCCGAACCCAGGAGCTACGCCATGACTGAACACCAGGTAATCAATCCATTGTCCCTGGGGGTCGATTACGAGCCTCTGGCCGAGCGCTTCCGACCGATCTTCCAGCGCATCGCCGCCGGAGCCGTGGAGCGCGAGCACAGTCGCACCTTGCCGCATGAACCCATCCAATGGCTCAAGGAGGCCGGTTTCGGCGCCCTGCGAGTGCCCGTGGAATATGGCGGCGGCGGTGCCTCCCTGCCCCAGTTGTTCCAACTGCTGATCGAGCTGGCCGCAGCCGACGCCAATGTGCCCCAGGCCCTGCGCGGGCACTTCGCCTTTGCCGAGGACCGCCTCAACGCCCCACCTGGGCCGGGTCGGGATCTGTGGTTCAAGCGCTTTGTCGAGGGCGATATCGTCGGCTGCGCCTGGACCGAAATCGGCGCGGTGGAGATTGGCCAGGTGATTACCAAGGTGACGCCGGACGGCGAAAAATGGCGCCTCAACGGCGAGAAGTTCTACAGCACCGGAAGCATTTTCTCCGATTGGATCGACGTCTACGCCCAGCGCAGCGACACCGGCGGCGATGTGATCGCGGCGGTGCGTACCCGCCAGCCGGGGATCCAGCAGAGCGATGACTGGGACGGTTTCGGCCAGCGCACCACCGGCAGTGGCACCTCGCGCTTCAACGACGCCGAAGTCGAGGCCGAGAACATCATCGATTTCGCCACCCGCTTCAAATACCAGACCGCCTTCTATCAACTGGTGCTGCTGGCGACCCTGGCCGGGATCGGCCGCGCCGCGCTGCGCGATGTGGCCCACGAAGTGCGGGTGCGCAAGCGCATCTACAGCCACGGCAACGCGCCCCAGGTCAGCGCCGACGCCCAGGTGCAGCAAGTGGTGGGCGAGATTGCCGCCCTGGTGTATGCGGCCGAAGCCGCGGCGGTCCGCGCGGCGGCACCGGCGCAACAGGCCTACCTGGCGCGCTTTGCCGGGGATGAGGTGCAGGAACGAGCGGCCAATGTGGCGGCGGAAATCGAATCGGCCACGGCCCAGGTGGTGGTGACCGAACTGATTCAGCGCACCACCAGCGAACTGTTCAACGCCCTCGGCGCCTCGGACATTCGCCAGGGCAAGGCCCTGGACCGGCACTGGCGCAACGCGCGGACCGTGTCTTCGCACAACCCGGTGATCTACAAGGCGCGGATCGTCGGCGACTGGCAGATCAACGGCAACGAGCCGCCCTTTGTCTGGCAGATCGGCAACGGTCCGCAGAGGAGCAGCAGCTAGTAGCAAGCGGTAAGCGGTAAGCGGTAAGCGGTAAGCGGGGTCGGCGCTGGTGGCGATATTGTCCAGCGCCGCTTTGCCACTTGGCGCTTGGAGCTGGCGGCTTGCAGCTTTAAGATGGCGGTCTTTTGCGCCTCCCGCCGACCCATAAGCCGAATCCATGCCCTTCGATCTCAGCGTTGACCTGACCACCCTCGCCATCCTCGCCCTCGTGGCTTTCATCGCCGGTTTCATCGACGCCATTGCTGGCGGTGGCGGCCTGCTGACCACGCCCGCCCTGCTCACCGCCGGTTTGCCGCCGCATCTGGTGCTGGGCACCAACAAGCTCAGCTCGACCTTCGGTTCGGCCACCGCCAGTTTCACCTTCTACCGGCGCAAGCTGTTCCACCCGCGGCAGTGGATGCACGCCATCATCGGCACCCTGGTGGGCGCGCTGACCGGAGCCATCGTCGCCCATTACCTGCCGGCCGAGTGGCTGAACAAGATGTTGCCGGTGATTGTCTTCGCCTGCGGCCTGTACCTGCTGTTCGGCGGCACGCCAAAGGCGCCGCTGGACAGCGACGCACCGATCAAGAAGAAGTGGCAATCGAGCCAGGGCTTCAGCCTGGGCTTCTACGACGGCGTGGCCGGGCCCGGCACCGGGGCGTTCTGGACCGTGAGCAGCCTGCTGCTCTACCCCATCGACCTGGTCAAGGCCAGCGGCGTGGCCCGCAGCATGAACTTCGTCAGCAACATCGCGGCGCTGTCGGTGTTCGTGTTCTCCGGGCAGGTGGACTGGATCATCGGCCTGTGCATGGGCCTGTCGGTGATGGTCGGGGCCTTCTTCGGGGCACGCACCGCGATCAGCGGTGGTGCCAAGTTCATTCGCCCGGTGTTCATCACCGTGGTTCTGGGATTGACCGTGCGCCTAGCCTGGCAGCACTGGTTCAGCGTGGCCTAGGCGACGCGCCACGTAGAGATCGATCAGGTAGCGGGCAATCGAGCGCGAGGCCGGCAACGGCGGCAGCGCATGGACGTTGAACCACTGGGCGTCCTCGATCTCGTCTTCCTGGGGCACGATTTCGCCGCCGGCGTATTCGGCATGGAAGCCCAGCATCATCGAATGCGGGAACGGCCAGCACTGGCTGCCCATGTACTGGATGTTCCTGACCTCGATGCTCACCTCTTCGCGTACCTCGCGGACCAGGCAGTCCTCCGCCGACTCGCCGGGCTCGGCAAAGCCGGCCAAGGTGCTGTAGACCCCGCTGACAAAACGCGGCGAACGGGCCAGCAGCACTTCATCGCCACGGGTCACCAGCACGATCATGCTCGGTGAAATGCGCGGGTAGGCGCGCAGGTCGCAGGGCTCGCAGTACATCGCCCGCTCCCCCGGCACTTGCACCGTGGCCCGGCCGCAACTGCCGCAGAAACGATGCTCGCGGGCCCAGGTGCCGATCTGCGCGGCATAGCCCAGGACCTTGTACAGGGTGTGATCACCCTCCAGCATGAAGGCCCGCAGGCTTTTCCAGCCGCAGCCGGGCACCTCGGCGCGGCCACTGAGTTCCAGCAAGTACACCGGCTCGCCATCAAGGTGGCCGATGCCGTGCTCGGCCAGCAGCGGCAGGTCCTGGCCCTTGAGCCAGTGCCGGGGAAACAGCGCGCCGTTATCGTCATGGAGAAAGCCGTCCGGGCCACGGGCCACGGCCCAGCCGCCAGGAAGTTCGGTATCCAGTACTGCGGTGGTCCAGCGTTCAATCATCGTCAATCAATCCAGAAATTCGGGCTTCTGTTTGCTCATGTGGGCGGCAATGGCCACACGCAAGTCGTTGGACTGCAACATCGCGGCGTTCCAGGTGGCGACATACTCCAGGCCGTCGTCGATCCGGTGGTCACGCATGTAGCTGAGCATTTCCTTGGTGCCGCTGACGGCGATCGGCGACTTGGCGGCAATTTCCCGGGCAATCTCCATGACCCCGTCCAGCAGGCTGGTGGCATCGCTGTAGGTGCGATTGACCAGGCCAATGCGGCGCGCCTCCTCGGCACCGAAGGTGCGCCCAGTGTAGGCCAGCTCGCGCAACATGCCGTCGCCGATGATACGCGGCAAACGTTGCAGTGTGCCGACATCCGCAGCCATGCCGATATCGATTTCCTTGATCGAGAATTGCGCGTCATCGGCGGCATAACGCATGTCGCAGGCGCTGATCAGGTCGATGGCGCCGCCCAGGCAGTAGCCCTGGATCGCCGCCAGCACCGGTTTGCGGCAGTTGTCCACGGCATTGAAGGAGGATTGCAGCTGGAGAATCTTGCGCCGCAGCAGGCGCGCATTGCGGCCCACGTCCTTGCCCAGTTCGTTGGCCACCCCGGCCAGCATCATCAGATCGATGCCTGAGGAAAAGTGCTTGCCGGCGCCGCTGAGCACCACCACCCGCACCGCGTCGGTGTCGTCGATCCAGCGGAAGATCTCGACGATTTCGCTCCAGAACGCGGCGTTCATCGCGTTGATCTTCTCCGGGCGATTGATCTGCACATGGGCGATGTTGTCAGCGAGTTCGACGCGAAAGGCTTGGTATTCGGACATGGCAGCGATCCTTTACTGGGCAGAAAATAAGGGCCGAACTATAGCAAGTGGCGTCGCCGCCCCGTAAGGCAGCGCATTGGCCAAAAGCGGGACTTGGGCAACGCACCCAGCAGGCGGACGCCTTCGCCGGCAAGCCGGCTCCTACGGGTTAGGCCGTAAGCTCGGAGGAAAACTGTGGGAGCTGGCTTGCCAACGAAGGCGTGCGCGAGTACGGCGCAAGGCTCGAAGGCGCCTTCGTCGGCAAAGCCGGCTCCTACAGCCGCTCGGGGCTAGCTTCGTACCGGCAGGCTCAGGCGAAAACGCGCGCCGCCCAAGGGTGAGGCTTCCACGGTCAGGGTGCCGTCCTGGGCTTCCAGGGCACGACGACTGATGGCCAGCCCCAGGCCAAAACCGCCGGTGGAGCGGTCGCGGCTGCGATCCAGCCGGTAGAACGGCTCGAACACCCGCTCGCGCTCATCGTCGGGAATGCCAATGCCGTCATCGTCGACCCAGATCTCGCAGCGCTCGTCGCTCGCCAGCACCCCGACCTGGATGCGTTTTTCACAGTAGCGGGTGGCGTTGCGCAGCAGGTTCTGCAGGGCCCGGGCAGTGAGCCGCGGATCCAGGGTGAAACGCTCCAGGGTGCCGTGCAGTACAACATCGATGACCAGCTCCGACTCCAGCTCGTCATCGACGCTGCCGAGGATGCTGTCGATGAACTCGTCCAGCGACACCTCGATCTGCTCCGGCAGGCAGGCCGGGTTCTGCAGGCGACTGTAGGACAGCAGCTCCAGCACCAGCTCGTCCAGCTCGCGAATATGCGCCACCAGCCCCTGCAGGCGCTCGCGGCTGGCCGCCGGCAGATCGTCGGAGAGCACCAGGGCCAGGCCGAAATCCAGTCGGGTCAAGGGGGTGCGCAGCTCATGGGACACAGCGTTGAGCAGGTCCCGCTGCTGATTGAGTAACTGCTCGATATCCCCGGCCATGGTGTCGAAGACATGGGCCAGGCTGCCGATATTGGAACTGCCGGGCAGCTGCGTGCGCTCGCTCAGGTGGCCCTTGCCGAAACGCTCGGCGGTGCGCTTCAGGCGTTCCAGGTCGCGCCAGTGCGGCCTGACCCAGAGCAGCAGGCAGGCCAGCAGCACGGCGACGATCAGTACGTTGATGCTCCAGTACAGCAGGTTGACGTCCAGCGGGTCCGGTGGCACCACCAGCTTGACCGCCAACTGCTCATCGAGCGGCGACACCGCCAGGGTGCGCCAGCCCCAGTCACCCAGGCGCACGACCTTTTCCCCGCGTTGCAGGCGCTCGCGCTCGTAGTCGCTGAAATCCGCGTCGTCGATGCGTACCAGGGCCACCTGCAACGGATGGAATTCCTGGTCCATTTCCTTGGCCAGGGTCGGCCACTGCTCCGCCGGCAGGGCGTGGAACTGCTTGACGATCAGGCTCTGCAAACCCCGCGACTGCTCCAGGTTGTAGTCCTGGAAACGCTCGTGGAAGACCTTGATCACCAGGTCCGGAATCAGGTAGATGGCGGCACTGAAGGCAACGATGGTGATCAGGTACAGACGGACCAGGATACGCAGCATGGAATCAGCATTCCCACTCGGAACGGCTGAACAGGTAGCCCTTGCCCCACACGGTCTTGATCTTGCGCGCTTCGCCGGCATGGTCGTCGAACTTGCGCCGCAACTTGGATATGGCGACGTCCACCGAACGATCGGTGCCGTTGAACTCGATGCCCCGCAGACGCTGGAGAATCTGGTCACGGCTCAACACTTCGCCGGCATGCCGGGCCAGTACCACCAGCAGGTTGTACTCGCCGCTGGACAGCTCCACCAACTGCTCGCGCCAGGTTACGGTGCGCTCCGACAAGTCGATGCACAGGTTGCCCATGAGGATCTGGTCGCTGGCGGTCTGCGGTTCGCTGAGGCTGCTGCGGCGCAGCAAGGTACGCACCCGGGCCAGCAGCACTCGCGGTTCGCAAGGTTTTGTCACATAGTCGTCGGCGCCCATTTCCAGACCCAGCACCTGATCGTGGCTATCATCGCGGGCCGTCAGCATCAGGATCGGCAAGCTGGCCGAGTCGGCACGCAACAAGCGACAGACCTGCAAGCCATCCAGGCCCGGCAGCATCAGATCGAGGATCACCAGGTCCGGCGGGTTGGCCTTGGCCCGCTCGCGTACCTGATCACCGCGACTGATCACACTGACCTGGTAGCCGTTGCGCTCCAGGTAGCTGGCAATCAGCTCCGAGAGCGCGGTGTCGTCTTCGACAAGAAGAATATTGGGCATGACAAGGAGTCTTTATTGAAGAAGTACAGAGTCGCGGCGTTCCTTATAGAGCACCGGGCAACAGCAAGGCGCCAAGGATATACAACACTCACCGCGCAAGCGCGCCCGCTTCACACTTTTTCACACAGCACCTACACAGCTTCACAGCAGGCCTTGACCCATGCCCTTAGCATGCCGAGGTCATTATTGGGATATCAGTATGTCGAATAAACTCCTCGCGCCACTCTGCCTGCTGGTTCTGGCGACGGCGTTGAGCGCCTGCAGCAAGACCGAAGGCGAACAGGCACCGCCGACCGCCACCGTGCGGATCGAGACGGTACAGAGCCAGGCCCTGTCCATCACCAGCGAACTGAGCGGACGCATCGCCGCGCCGCGCAGTGCCGAAGTACGCGCCCGAGTGGCCGGCGTGGTGTTGCAGCAGACCTTCCGCGAGGGTTCCGACGTCAAGCAGGGCGACGTGCTGTTTCGCATCGATCCGGCCCCCTTCCAGGCCGACCTGGACAGCGCCCGGGCCAACCTGCGCAAGGCCGAGGCCAGTGCCTTCCAGGCGCGCCTGCAAGAGCAGCGCTTTGCCAAGCTGATCGCCGACCAGGCCATCAGCGGCCAGGAATACGACAATGCACGGGCGACCCGGCGCCAGGCCGACGCCGAGGTGGCGGCCAACCATGCCGCGGTCAAGCGCGCCAAGCTCAACCTGGACTTCGCCACCGTCACCGCGCCGATTTCCGGGCGTGTCGGCCGCGCCCTGGTCACCGAGGGCGCCCTGGTGGGCCAGAACGAAACCACGCCCATGGCGCTGATCCAGCAGTTGAACCCGATCCACGCCGACCTGACCCAGTCCACCCGCGAGCTCAACGAACTGCGCCGGGCCTTTCGCGCCGGGCAGTTGCAACAGGTTGGCAAGGACCAGGCCAAGGCCACCCTGATCCAGGACGACGGCAGCCTCTACCCGTTGCCGGGCAAGTTGTTGTTCGCCGATATCAGCGTCGACCCGGGCACCGGGCAGATCATCCTGCGCAGCGAGTTCCCCAATCCGGACCTCGACCTGCTGCCGGGCAGCTTCGTGCGGGTGCGCCTGGAACAGGCGGTCAACCGCCAGGGCATCAGCGTGCCGCAACGAGCCATCCAGCGTGACAGCGCCGGTATCGCCCAGGTGCTGCTGGTGGACGCCGAGAACCGCGTGGTGCAGCACCCGGTGCAACTGGGCGGGGTGCTGAAAGACCGCTGGATCGTCACCGAGGGCCTCAAGCCCGGTGACCGAGTCATTGTCGAAGGCTTGCAGCACGCCCGTCCCGGCGAGCAGGTGCAGATCGACGCCTCTCCCCTCGCCCAGCCTCCTGGCCAGTAGGTAGTACGTCATGCCGCAATTCTTTATCGACCGCCCGGTCTTTGCCTGGGTGGTCGCCTTTTTCATTCTTCTGAGTGGCGCCCTGGCGATTCCCCAGTTGCCGGTGGCGCAGTACCCCAACGTGGCGCCGCCACAGATCGAGATCTACGCGGTCTATCCGGGTGCCTCGGCGCAGACTCTGGACGAGTCGGTGGTCAGCCTGATCGAGCAGGAGCTCAACGGCGCCGATCACCTGCTGTACTTCTCTTCCCAGAGCAGCCTGGGCAGCGCCACCATCACCGCGACCTTCCAGCCCGGCACCAACCCGGAACTGGCCCAGGTCGATGTGCAGAACCGCCTCAAGGCGGTGGAGCCGCGGCTGCCCCAGGCCGTGACTCAGCAAGGCCTGCAGATAGAGAAAGTGTCCGCCGGCTTCCTGTTGCTGATCACCCTGACCTCCAACGACGGGCGCCTGAGCAACGTCGCCCTCAGCGACTACCTGGCGCGCAACGTGATGAACGAGATCCGTCGCGTCGACGGCGTCGGCAAGGCCCAGCTATACGGCGCCGAACGGGCCATGCGGATCTGGCTCGACCCGCAGAAGCTGGTGGGTTTCAACCTGACCCCGGCGGACGTCAATGCCGCGGTGGCGGCGCAGAACGCCCAGGTGCCGGCCGGCAGCATCGGCGACCTGCCCAACCCGTCCAGCCAGGAAATCACCGCGACCATCCTGGTCAAGGGCCAGTTGACTACCCCCGAGGAGTTCGCCGACATCGTGCTGCGGGCCAACCCGGACGGCTCCACGGTGCGCATCGGTGATGTAGCGCGGGTGGAAGTCGGCAGCCAGGAATACCAGTTCGGTACGCGCCTGAACGGCAAGCCGTCCACCGCGGTCGGCGTGCAGCTGTCGCCCGGGGCCAACGCCCTGAGCACCGCGACGCTGATCCGCGCCAAGATGGACGAGCTGTCGCGCTACTTCCCGGCCGGGGTGGAATACAAGATCCCCTACGACACCTCGCCATTCGTCAAGGTTTCGATCACCAAGGTCATCTACACCCTGGTGGAAGCCATGGCCCTGGTGTTCCTGGTGATGTTCCTGTTCCTGCAGAACATCCGCTACACCCTGATCCCGACCCTGGTGGTGCCGGTGGCGCTGATGGGCACCTTCGCCACCATGCTGGCCCTGGGTTTCTCGATCAACGTGCTGACCATGTTCGGCATGGTGCTGGCCATCGGCATCCTGGTGGACGACGCCATCGTGGTGGTGGAGAACGTCGAGCGGATCATGGCCACTGAAGGGCTGTCGCCCAAGGACGCCACGCGCAAGGCGATGCAGCAGATCACCGGAGCCATCATCGGTATCACCCTGGTACTGGTGGCGGTGTTCATTCCCATGGCCTTCATGCCGGGCTCGGTGGGGGTGATCTATCAGCAATTCTCCCTGTCCATGGCCACCTCGATCCTGTTCTCGGCGTTCCTCGCCCTGACCCTGACTCCGGCCTTGTGCGCCACCCTGCTCAAGCCCATTGCCAAGGGCGAACACCATGAGCGCAGCGGTTTCTTCGGCTGGTTCAACCGGCGCTTCGAACGCCTGAGCAACAGCTACGAGGGCGGTGTGAGCTATGCCCTCAAGCGCAGCGGGCGCTACCTGCTGATCTACGTCGCCCTGCTGGCGATCATGGCGCTGCTGTTCAGCCGCCTGCCCTCCTCCTTCCTGCCGGTGGAGGACCAGGGCTACACCATCACCGATATCCAGCTGCCGCCCGGCGCCAGCCAGAACCGCACGGTCAAGGTGGTGGAGCAGATCGAAACGCACAACGCCAGCGAACCGGGCGTGGGCGACAGCACCATCATCCTCGGCTTCAGCTTCTCCGGTAGCGGGCAGAACGCGGCCCTGGCCTTCACCACCCTCAAGGACTGGTCGCAACGGGGCAGCGACGACTCGGCCATGGCCATCGCCGACCGGGCCAACGCCGCGCTGAGCGCAATCAAGGACGCCGTGGTCTACGCCGTGCTGCCGCCGCCGATCGATGGCCTGGGCACCTCCAGCGGCTTCGAGTTCCGCCTGCAGGACCGCGGCGGTGTCGGCCACGCCGCCTTGATGCAAGCCCGAACCGAGCTGCTCATGAACGCCGAGAAGAGCCCGATCCTGGCCAACGTCCGCGAGAGCGCCCTGGCCGAAGCACCCCAGGTGCAGCTGGAGGTGGACCGCAAGCAGGCCAATGCCCTGGGCGTCTCCTTCGGCGATATCGGCAACCTGCTGTCCACGGCCCTGGGCTCGGCCTACATCAACGACTTCCCCAACCAGGGACGGATGCAGCGGGTGGTGGTCCAGGCCGAAGGCGACCAGCGCAGCCAGGTCGAGGATCTGCTGCGCATGCAGGTGCGCAACAACGCCGGCAAGATGGTGCCGCTGTCAGCTTTCGTCCGCGCCAACTGGACCCTCGGACCGGCGCAGTTGACCCGCTACAACGGCTACCCGGCGATCGCCATTTCCGGCGAGCCGGCCCCCGGCCACAGTACCGGTGAAGCCATGCAGGAGATCGAACGACTGGTGGCACAGCTGCCTGCCGGGCTGGGCCTGGAATGGACCGGCCTGTCACTGCAGGAACGCCTCTCCGGCAGCCAGGCGCCAATGCTGCTGGGCCTGTCGCTGCTGATCGTGTTCCTGTGCCTGGCGGCGCTCTACGAGAGCTGGTCGATCCCGACCTCGGTGCTGCTGGTGGTGCCCCTGGGGGTGCTGGGCGCGGTGCTGGCGGTGAGTTTGCGCGGGATGCCCAACGACGTGTTCTTCAAGGTCGGCCTGATCACCATCATCGGCCTGTCGGCGAAGAACGCGATCCTGATCATCGAGTTCGCCAAGAGCCTGTACGACGAAGGCCACGACCTGATCGACGCCACGGTGCAGGCTGCGCGCCTGCGCCTGCGGCCGATCGTCATGACCTCCCTGGCCTTCATCCTCGGCGTGGTGCCCCTGGCCATCGCCACCGGCGCCAGCTCCGCCAGCCAGCAAGCCATCGGCACCGGGGTGATCGGCGGCATGATCACCGCAACCCTGGCGGTGATCTTCGTGCCGGTGTTCTTCGTGGTGGTGATGAAACTGGTCAAGCGCGGTTCGGCCAAGGGCTGAAACCCTCACGGCGGGCCCCATGGCGGGGCCCGCAGCTGGTTCTCTGAGAGTTCCTGCTAAAAGGCGCTTCAGTCCTGCAACAGGCTGGCCAGGCGCTCGCGGGAAGTTTCCGGCTCACCTTCGACAGGCTGCGCGGAAGACAGGATGGGAGTGGAATAGAGCAACAGCAGCACCACAGCCAGACGCGTCAACATGCGTTCGATCCTTGCTCGGGAAGAGTCAATAATTCAGCGTCAAATTTAAACATATGGCTATGTGACATTACCAAGCGAAATTTGCCGGCCGTGTGGATTGCGTCGCAAACACACCCCCCATTTGCGTCATCGATGGCAGCGCCTGCCACAACAGGGCCTCGCCGCAAGAGCCAGACGACAGGGCCAAGCGCCCCCTAAGCTCATATCAGTGCTGCGCCGCGTCTACATTCAAGGCTTTCACCCAAGTCGCGGATCATCTCCATCAACGCCTTCACCCGCAGCGGCAAGTTTCCGGCCGGGTACACCGCGTGCATCTGAGGGCTCTCACCGCCGCTGGAGGTCAGCTTGTACTCAGGACAAACCCGCATCAGGCGCCCCGCTTGCACTTCGGGCTCCGCCATCCAATCCGCCAAGCGAGCGATCCCGACGCCCGCCAGGGCTGCCTGAAATACCGCCAGGCCGGAACTGAAACGAAATTTTGGATGAACCCGCAAGCTGATGGCCTGCGTCTCACTGCGAAAATTCCACTCCTTGAGAATCCGCGGCGCCGTATGCAGGATCAGCGAATGCGACTCCAGTGCCTCGATAGAGTCGGGCATGCCGTAGCGCTCCAGGTAGCCGGGGCTGGCATACAGATGACGTGAGTAACTCCAGAGCGCAAAGCCGATCAAGTCGCTGGATTGTGGAAACGCACCGCGAATCGAGAAGTCCAGCTTGCTCTTGGCCGGGTCGATGATCTCATCGGTGAAAATCACATCGATGTTGACGTCTGGATAACGCTCGCAGTATTGCGCGATCAATCGCGGCAATACTCCGTTTCCGAGAAGCTCGGGGGCAGAAAAACGAATCCAGCCGGAGGCCAGGCCACCGAGACCGGCCAGGTCCTCATCCACCTCGCGTTGCAGATCGAGCATCTTGTACGCGTGGGGCAACAAGCACTCACCCGCTTCGGTCAGGCTCACGGCGTTGGACGAGCGATTGAACAACTTGAGCCCCACACTTTCCTCCAGGGCTTGAATGGCACGGGTCAGCGCACTGGGAGAACGCCCCAGAGTGCGTGCCGCGGCGACGAAACTGCGCTTGCGAGCCACGGTCGCGAAGGCTTCCAGCTCCCCCAACATATTCAATGCCACTGTCCACCTCATTGCATTTTTCACAACGCGGCATTGCAACACAAAAAAGGCTCTTCCGTTAACCTTCCCGCTCAACCCACAAGGATGGGGCAAACAGGAGCGCAAGGACGTGTCAAAGCTGGAAGAAGTACTCGGGAAAGCCGCAGCTTGTGTTGATGAAGTCACTCATGAATGGCTGGAAAAACGATCAGTGACTTCGACCCGACGGGAGATACCGCAAATTCATCTGTCACTCGAAGAACAACGCACGCTTCAGGCCGGTCTGGCATCGCTGGACGTGACCGATAGCGCCTCGGGGATCAGCCACATGCCGGCCCTGGGGCGGTTGCTGGAAAGTGTCCTGTGCCCTGAGAAGATCCAGCAGCTACGCCATTTTCCACAGGCCCGTGAAGTGGCGATGATCGTCAGGGGGCTACCGCTGGACCCGCAACTGCCGGCCACGCCCTATGACCTGGAGCCGGGTATCGAGAACGTGTCGACGCTGGCCGGGGCTATTTTGTCGGTGCTGCAAACTCTGCAAACCCATCCGCTGGCCTACGAGGGTGAAAGCAACGACACCGTGTTCCGTCACGTATCGCCCAAGCACAAGCGAGAAACCGAAAAGAGCTCCTATGGCTCGCGCGCGGATCTGGGCATGCATGTCGACAACCCTCACCTGCCTTTGACCTGCGAACCCGTCTCGCAGTTGTCGGCCTGCCCGGAGTACCTGACCCTGACCGGCCTGCGCTGCGAGCTCGACGTGCCGACGCGCATCGTCGCCATTGACGAGGTGCTGGCCATGCTGCCGGACTGCGTCGAAGAAGAATTGTCCCGCCCGAACTTCAACGTCCGCCGGCCGGCCTCCTTCGGCAAACAGGGGAATGTGCTGGAAAACGTCCCCTTGCTGCACAGAAGCGCAACCGACGGCCTGTATTGCCGCTACAACAAAGCGAGTGTCGAAGCGACCTCTGCCAATGCGCAGCTTGCCCTCGAACTGTTCGCCGCCGCCGCCAATCATCCCGATGTCGTGCACCACATACTGCTGCAACCCGGGGACATGCTGATCTTCAAGAACCAGCAAACCCTGCATGCCCGGGATGGTTTTACCCCCCGCTACGACGGCCGTGATCGCTGGATGTTGCGGGTCTTCGGGGTCAATGATCCGGCACGCGTGGTGCCGCTGAACCCTCATCAACCCTACATAGCCAGAGCCTGATTACATGGTCGATATTGCCATCCTTTGCGTGTTCGCCTTCGCCGCCGGCCTGATCGACGCGGCGGTGGGCGGCGGCGGACTGATCCAGATTCCCGCGCTGTTCAACGTTCTACCCAGCGCTCAACCGGCGGCGCTGCTGGGTACCAACAAGGTCGCGGCCGCCTGCGGCACCACCTTCGCGGCCCGCTCCTTCGTGCGCAAGGTGGTGATCGACTGGGGGCTGGTGATCCCCGCCGCCTGCGCGGCCTTTGTCATGGCCTTCTGCGGAGCCGCCACGGTGTCGTTCGTCCCCCAGTCGGTGATCCGGCCGGCGGTGCTGGTGTTGATCGTTCTGATGGCGATCTACACCTTCTGGAAAAAAGACTTCGGCGCCCTGCACAAACCCATGCGCATCGGGACCAAGGAAAAACTGCTGGCGGTGGTGATCGGTGGCGCCATCGGTTTCTACGATGGTCTGTTCGGTCCCGGTACTGGCAGCTTCCTGATCTTCCTGTTTATCCGCTGCTTCGCCTTCGACTTTCTGCATGCCTCGGCATCGGCCAAGCTGGTGAACATCGCGACCAACGTAGCGGCACTGATGTTCTTCATTCCAACGGGTAACGTGCTCTACCTGATCGCCATCCCCATGGCGGCATTCAACATCCTGGGTGCGCTCACTGGCACCTGGCTGGCCGTTCATAAGGGCGTGCCCTTCGTCCGGGCTCTATTCCTGGTGTTGCTGGTGATTCTGATCAGCAAACTGACCTACGACCTGCTCCTGTAAACCAGAGGAAAACTACATGCATCCCATGTTTGATCGCCTCGTGGCGCTACTTGATGCCCGCTCAGCCTCCTACCGGGTGTTGCTGCACGATGCCGAGGGCCAGTCGGCGCGCGTCGCCGAAATCCGTGGCACCGAGCCCGGTCAAGGCGCGAAGGCCATGCTTTGCTCCCTCAAGGGGCAGGCCGGCCCCTATGCCCTGGTGATACTGCCGGGCGACCAGAAGCTGGACATGAAGAAAGTCGGAGCGGCCCTGGGCGGGAAAAAAGCCGAGCTGGTGAAGGCCGAAACCGCCATGGAACTGACCGGGTGCCGGATCGGCGCCATTCCACCTTTTGTGTTCGATGAGCGGATTCAATTGATCGTCGATCCGGCCTTGACCACAGGCTACGCAGAAATAGCCTTCAATGCGGGGCGGCTGGATGCGTCGATGGTGCTCGATACGCAGGATTATCTGGCGATTGCCAGGCCTCAATTGCTGGATATCAGCCAGGCCTGAGCCAACCTTGCCCTTGCGCCCTCCCCTGTGACATGGAGCAGGCCTTGTCGATCATAAGCTCGGCCAGCCAGCAGGCTTGGGCGCAAAGGGTGTGAGGACCCGAATGGCTAAGGGGCAACGCAGATATCGCGCTGGACAGGCCAGCTGGCTCGCCAGCATGGGCGTAAAGCGACCCGATCAGCCGTGGCTCTTGTGATCCAGGGCGGCGTAGAAGTGGGCGCTTTGTTGCAGGTATTTCTGGGTGTAGGTGTTGGTACTGGATTTCTTCTGGCTGATTTCCACGCTGGCGCTGGCGGGCAGGGCCACGCTGGCAGAAATGGCGGACGCTGCGATCACGGAGAAGAGATTGAAGTTCATGTGGGTAACCCTCGAATTCAGTTGGCTTGCTTGCCCGTGTGGGCGTTGAAGCAAACTTACTCCCGAGGGTTGGCGGGAAAAAATGCTTTGCAGCAGTAGCCATTATCAGCGTCATTGATAGAAGCAGTCAGGCCCCGAAACACGGGGCCTGTGGCTTATTGACGCACCAGGAACTTGATGTCGCTGGGGGCTTCGAACGGCAGTTTCTGCACGGTCTTGCCGAGGAAACCGGTCTTGGCGTCACGCTCGATCACCACGATCTCGTTGCTTTTCTGGTTGCCGATCAACACGTAGCGGTTGCTCGGATCGAGGCTGAACTCCCGTGGGTGATCGCCTTCCACGGAGCGACGCTGGATCTCCTTGAGCTGGCCATTGCTCTGGTCGATGGCGAACACCAGCAACTGGTTGGCGGTGCCGCGGTTGCTGACATAGAGGTACTGACCGTCCTTGGACGCGTGCAAGGCCGCCGCGGACTTTTTCTCCTTGTTGCCACTGGCCGCCAGATCAACCAGCTGACGCTGGGTCAGCTTGCCGTCCTGATAGTCGAAGACTGCTACCTGGGCGCTCATTTCCAGGGTCAGGTAGGCCCGCTTGCCGTCGGCGCTGAACAGCAGATGGCGCGGGCCGCTGCCCGGGGGCAGTTGGACAAAGGCCGGTTCGGCGGGTGTCAGCGGATGTTCCGGGTTGGCCTTGGGGTCATAGCGGTAGACGAAGATCCTGTCCGCGCCCAGGTCGTTGGCGAACACAAACCGGCCATCCGGGGATGACACCGACGAATGCACATGGGCCGACTGCTGGCGCTCGGGGTCGACCCGGCTGGCCGGATGGCTGGTGAGCTGCACCACCGGCGACAGGTGACCATCGGCACTGACCGGCACCACCGCCAGGCTGCCGCCCGGGTCCACATCCACCGAATAGTTGCTGACGAACAGGTAGTTGCCGTCAGCGCTCAGGCTGGAGTGCGTGGGTTCGTTGCCCTGGCTCTGCACCTGGTTGATCAGGCTCAGTTGATGGGTCTTGGGCGCCAGGCTGTAGCTGCTGACACGGCCGATGGGGTCAGTCTGCCCCGGGCTGTTTTCATTCACCGCGAAGACGAATTTCAGGTCCTTGGACAGGGTCAGCCAGGACGGGTTGGAGCTCTTCACCACTTGCAGCGGCTTGGCATCGATCTGCCCGGTGCGTTCGTTGAAATGCAGACGATACAGACCCTGGCTCTGGCCCTGGGTGTAGGAGCCCACGAGCAACTCCTGGCTGTCCGCGGGAGCCGCCTGGACCGCCATGGCGCCAACACTGCCGGCCATCAGCAGCGGCCAGAAATTACGCATCTTCATGTTCATCCTCCTCTTCGTCGCGGGCACTGAACGCACTCATGCACACCAGGCGGTGCTCGCCGGAATCAGCGACCAGGGTCCAGCTCTGCAGCGCCTGATCAAAAGTCGCGGCCTGCACCTGGGCCAGGGTGAAGCTCCAGCGCTTGGCGGCGCGACCATCCATGCACTCGATCAGCAGGCGCTGTTCGTCGAGGGTGAAGTCGAAGGCGTGCAGGCCGTCGATTTCCAGCATGTCGCAGGCTTCAAGGGCAGTGAGCAAGGTGTCGGTAGCAGCGGTCATAGCGATCAATCATCAATTGGAAAGGCGCAATCATAGCTGATCGGCGCCCAAGGATCGGGCCCGTATTGCGCGCAATCATCGCTTGCCGCCGGTGTTGCAAGGGAGCGCTGGCGCAGGGACTTGAAAATGCTTTGCCGCGCCAGCCGGTCGATGCCCTGGGCAGGCATGAAAAAGCCGCACCCGAGGGTGCGGCTTGCTGTTCAAAGCGCCAGGATCAGTGAGCGAACAGTGAGTTGCCCTTCTGCCCGGCGAGCTTTTCCGGCTTGATCAGGAACCGCGCCAGGGCCGGCAGCAGCCACAGGGCGCCGAACATGTTCCACAGCAGCATGAAGGTCAGCATCAGGCCCATGTCGGCCTGGAACTTGATGGCCGAGAAGATCCAGGTGCACACGCCGATGGCCAGGCACAGGCCGGTGAACAGCACCGCCTTGCCGGTGGAGCGCAGGGTCTGGTAGTAGGCCTCCTGCAACGGCAGGCCGGCACGCAGGAAGCTTTCCAGGCGACTGTAGATATAGATGCCGTAGTCGACACCGATGCCCACCCCCAGCGCCACCACCGGCAAGGTCGCCACCTTGACCCCGATGCCCATGAAGGCCATCAGCGCGTTGCCCAGCACCGAGGTCAGCACCAGCGGCAGGACGATGCACAGGGTCGCTGCCCAGGAACGGAAGGTGATCATGCACATGCCGGCCACGCAGATGTACACCAGGATCAGGATGGTCAGCTCGGACTGCTTGATCACCTCGTTGGTGGCCGCCTCGATCCCGGCGTTGCCGGCGGCGAGGATGAATTCCAGGCCGTCCCGGTTGTGCTCCTTGGCGAATTCCTGCACCGCATGCACCGCGCGGTCCAGGGTCGCGGCCTTGTGGTCGTTGAGGAACACCAGCACCGGCGCCAGGGAGCAGTTGTTGTTGTACAGGCCATCGGCCCGGGCAATGGAGTTGTTGAGCACGTCAGGGTTGCGCGACAGGGTTTCCCATTTCAGGTTGCCCTCGTTCATGCCCTTGATCATCTGCTTGGACACGGTCACCAGGGAAATCGCCGACTGCACGCCCTCGGTGTTCTGCATCTTCCACATCAGCTCATCGATGGGCGCCATGGCCTCGTAGCGCGAGCAGCCTTCGGCCGCGGTCTTGACCATCACCACCAGCACGTCGGAGCTGGTGGAATAGTTGCTGATGATGAAGTTGTTGTCCTTGTTGTAGCGCGAGTCGGGACGCAGCTCCGGGGCGCCCTGGTCGAGGTCGCCGATCTTCAGGTTCTGGCTGTACCAGAGGCCGCCGCCGAAGGCCACCAGGGCCAGGGCCACCGAGATCGGCGCGACTTTGGGGCTGGCGAAATTCGACAGCAGGCGCCAGAAAGGATGCTCGCGAGAAGCGTCCTTCTTGCTGCGTTCGATGGCGCGCTTGCTGATGCCAACGTAGGAAATCGCCACCGGCAGCAGGATCAGGTTGGTGAACACGATCACCGCCACACCGATGGAGGCGCCGATGGCCAGCTCGCGGATCACCCCGATGTCGATGATCAGCAGGGTGATGAAGCCCACGGCGTCGGCCAGGATGGCGATCATGCCCGGCAGGAACAGCTGGCGAAAAGTGCGCCGCGCCGCCGTCAGGGCGTTATCCGCATCGCTCGATTGCAAGGCGATGCCGTTGATCTTCTGCACCCCATGGGAAATGCCGATGGCGAAGATCAGGAACGGCACCAGCATCGAGTAAGGGTCCAGGCCAAAGCCGAAGGCGTGCATCAACCCCAGTTGCCAGACCACCGCCACCAGGGTGGTGATCAACACCGCGATGGTGCTGCGGATGCACCAGGTGAACCAGTACAGCAGTACCAGGGTGATGATGAAGGCCACGCCGAAGAACATCACCACCATGATCAGGCCATCGATCAGATCGCCGACCTTCTTGGCGAAGCCGACAATGTGGATCTTCACATTGGGGTTCTGCGCCTCGAACTTGTCGCGGATCTTTTCTTCCAGCTGGTGGGAGAACTTCTGATAGTCCAGGGCCAGCAGCTTGCCCTGGTCCTGCGGGTCCGGGTAGGACTCCAGCAACGGGATATCGACGATGCTGGATTTGAAGTCATTGGCCACCAGACGCCCGACCTGGCCGGACTTGAGGACGTTGTTGCGCAACTTGTCGAGGCTCTCGGCCGAGCCGTTGTAGCTCTGGGGGATCACCTCGCCACCGGCAAAGCCCTCTTCGGTCACCTCGGTCCAGCGCACGCTGGGGCTCCACAGCGACTTGAGCCCGGAGCGATCGACGCCGGAGATGTAGAACACCTCGTCGTGGATCTGCCTCAGCGTCTCCATGTACTCCTGGGTGAAGATGTCGCCGTCGCGGGCTTCCACCGAGATGCGCACGGTGTTGCCCAGGTTGGCCAGGTCGTTGCGGTGCTCCATCATCCGCTCGATGAACGGGTGCTTGAGCGGGATCATCTTTTCGAAACTGGTGGACGGGCGGATCAGGGTCGCTTGCCAGAACAGGAAAGCGCTGACCAAGAGGCAGATAAAGATCACTGCCGGGCGGTTGTTGAAAATCAGGCGTTCGAGAAAGTTCGCCTTGTCCTGGTGATGACTGCTCATGAAATTCCCCACCTTCTTGTTATGTGCCCGGCCTACTGGCCGAGTTCAGCGCCGCTTGCCGCAGAAACCCGCACCCCGCCCTGCCCGGCCAGGATCAGGTTGCCATTGCCGGCAGCGGTCACCGCCGATAACGAGATGCGGTCCTGGCGGTTGAACACGCTGAACGTCTGGCCGTGGTCGGTGCTGCGGATCACGCTGCCGCCGTTGCCGACGATCACCAGCGAACCGTCGTCCAGCAAGGTGGCGCCCGACAGACCGAACTCCAGGGCGCCACGGGCAGCCTTCAACTCCACCTGCTCCCAGGTGCCGCCGAAATCCGTGGAACGATAGAGATTGCCGCGCAGGCCATAGACCAGCAGGGTCGCCGGCTGGCCGGTGCCGATCACGCCGAACAGCGAGCCTTCATAGGGGCCTTCGAGGCGTTCCCAGGTCTGCCCGCCATCGACCGAGCGGAACATGCTGCCCTGCTCGCCGACGATGAACAGGCCAGAGTCCTTGACCTCGGCGATGGCGTTGAGGTGGTACTGATCTTCGTTGTCCAGGCGGTCGCTGGCGTCCTCCCAGTGCTGGCCGCCGTCGGTGGTTTCCAGCAAGGCGCCGTAGGCTCCGACGGCAAAGCCGTTGCGGGTGTCCTTGAACCAGACATCGAGCAACGGCGCTTCACGCTTGAGGTCCTGGAACTGCTGGGTCCAGGTGACACCGCCATCGGTGCTGGCCAGGACCTGGGCATCGTGGCCCACCGCCCAACCATGCTGGTCGTCGACGAAGTACACCGCCGTCAGCAACTGCCGGGTCGGCACCTTGGCCTGAACCCAGGACGCCCCCTGATCGTCGGAATAGAGAATGTGCCCGCGATCGCCCACTGCCACCAGGCGCTTGCCGGCGTGGACCACATCGAGCATCAGGCTTTTCGCCGCTTTGGGCGATTCGATGGAAAAGACTGTATCCGCTGCGGAGGCAGCGGCCAGGACCGGTGTCGACAGCGTCACGACACCCGACAGCGAGAGCGCTGCAGCCAGCAATGCGAACGTGCGCAGCGCCGGCGGGCGGCCAACAACCACGCCCATGACAGGCTCACTCATAGACCATTCCCCCATTATTATTGTCAGGTCACTTGACCTCTCAGGGCGCCTTGCGGGGTTTGCCTGGCCTGGATCGACCATGACGATCGTCCTGAAACCTGCAATCTAGAGCCCCTTTGGCTGCGGGCTATCCTATCGGGCTTTGGAAAGGTCTGACAATCAACGCCACGTTATCTTTTGTTAATCGGCGCGCCTGGTCAGGCGCCTGAATACTCGGGCATTCGCTGGGCTGATCGATACAGGTGGACGCCCCCCTCCAGTGCGTCCAGCGATTTGTGTCCTTGGCCTGCCGTCACGCGAGCAAAGACTGATCCAGCGCATGCATCCCCGGCCCCCACCCTTGACTATGATGAGCGGCATGGGACGCCAACCCGACGAGCTTGAGGAGTGCCGCATGATTGCCATACGCGAGGCCTGGAAAGCCGGGCTGCTGGGGCGCGCCCACTGGGCCCGCAATCTGCTGTCCGGGGTGATTGTCGGCGTGGTCGCCCTGCCCCTGGCCATGGCCTTCGCCATCGCCTCCGGGGTCAAGCCCGAACAGGGGATCTACACCGCCATCGTCGGCGGCCTGCTGGTGTCGCTGTTCGGTGGCAGCCGCTTGCAGATCGCCGGGCCCACCGGGGCCTTTATCGTGATTCTCGCCGGGGTCACCGCCCAGTACGGGGTCGACGGCCTGCAACTGGCGACCATGATGGCCGGCGTCATTCTGTTCCTGCTGGGCATCAGCCGCCTCGGCGCCCTGATCAAATTCATCCCCGACCCGGTGATTCTCGGGTTCACCGCCGGCATCGGGGTGATCATCTGGGTCAGCCAGTGGAAGGACTTCTTCGGCTTGCCCGCGGCCCAGGGCGAGCATTTTCACCAAAAGCTCTGGCACCTGTTGCAGTCCCTGCCCGGGCTGCACCCGGCCACCACCCTGCTGGCCCTGCTCAGCCTTGGACTGTTGCTGTGGTTACCGAAGATCCCCTGGCTCAAGCGCCTGCCCGCGCCGCTGGTAGCCATGACCCTGGCCACCGCCCTGCAGTCGCTGTTCCAGTTCGACGGCGTGGCCACCATCGGCAGCGCCTTTGGCGGCATTCCCCAGGGCTTGCCAAGCCTGCAACTGCCACAGATCAGCCTGCCACGGATACTGGACCTGATTGGCCCGGCCTTCGCCATCGCCATGCTCGGGGCCATCGAGTCGCTGCTGTCGGCGGTGGTGGCCGACGGCATGGCTGGCACCCGCCACGATTCCAACCAGGAACTGATCGGCCAGGGCATTGCCAACCTGGCCACGCCGCTGTTTGGCGGCTTTGCCGCCACCGGCGCCATCGCCCGCACCGCCACCAACATCCGCAACGGGGCCACCAGCCCCCTGGCCGGCATCGTGCATGCCGCGGTGCTGATGCTGATCATCCTGTTTCTCGCCCCGTTGGCGGCCAATATCCCGCTGTGCGCCCTGGCCGCGATCCTGTTCGTGGTGGCCTACAACATGAGCGAACTGCACCACTTCAAGCGCATGCTGCAGCGCGCGCCGCGGGCGGACGTGGCGATCCTGCTGTGCACCTTTGTGCTCACGGTGTTCAGCGACCTGGTGATCGCGGTGAATATCGGGGTGATCCTGGCGATGCTGCATTTCCTGCGGCGCATGGCCTCCTCGGTGGAGGTGCAGCAGGTGGTGGGTGAAGACCTGGAAAACGAACTGCGCGGCAAAGGCCGCGGCCCCCTGCCGCCGGGGGTGCTGATCTACACCATCGAAGGCCCCCTGTTCTTTGGCGCGGCGGAAACCTTCGAACGGGCGTTGGCCCAGACCCACAGCGATCCACAGTTGCTGATCATCCGCCTCAGGCATGTGCCGTTCATGGACATCACCGGGCTGCAGACCCTTGAGGAAGTGGTCGGCCAACTGCACAAACGCGGGATAGTGGTGAAGTTGTGCGAAGCCAACCTCAAGGTGCACGCCAAGCTGGAGCGAGTCGGCATTCTGCACGCCATCGGCATGCAGAATTACCACAGAGACTTGAGCGAAGCGCTGCAAAACACAGCCCCCGCCACCGCGCCTCCACTTTCGTAGGAGCTGGCTTGCCAGCGAAAACGACGTCAAGGGCGCTGGAAGCCTCAGGCAAGGCTTTTGCTGACCACTTCGTACACGTCGCTGGACAGTTCGCCAGAGGCGCGGATGCGCTCCAGCTCGCCTTTCATCAGCGCCTGGCGGGCGCTGTCGTATTTGCGCCATCGGGTCAGCGGCGCCAGTTGCCGCGAGGCAATCTGCGGGTTGAAGCCGTTGAGCTGGATCACCAGATCCGCCAGGAAGCGATAACCCGAACCGTCGGCGGCGTGGAAGTTGATCAGGTTCTGTCCGGCAAAGGCCCCCACCAAGGCACGCACCTTGTTCGGGTTCTTGATATTGAACGCCGGGTGCTGCATCAGCGCCTTGACCCGCTCCAGGCCGCCCGGCAACGGGCTGCCGGCCTGCACGCTGAACCACTGGTCCATGACCAGGGCGTTGTCCTTGAAGTTCTCGGCGAACACCGCCAGGGCCTTGGCCTTCTCGGCCTCGAACGGCGAGTTGACCAGCACCGCCAGGGCGGTCAGGCGTTCGGTCATGTTGTCGGCGCTGTCGAACTGTTCGATGGCCGCCGCCAGCACTTCGGGCTTGTGGGTGAGCATCAGGTACGACAGGGCAATGTTCTGCAGCGCGCGGCGGGCGAAATGCTCGGACTCGGCCACGTAGGCGGTGACCTTGGACACCTCGCGGTTGGCCTGATAACGCGTCCACAGCCCGTCGAACAGGCGCTCGGCCAGTTGCTGGCGAGCAAACTCGCGAGCCGCGTGGATCGCCTCGACATCCGCCACTTCGCTGATTTCAGTCAGATAGGCCTCGCCCGGCAGGGACAGCATTTCCGCGACCATGGCCTGGTCCAGGCTGTCGTCCGCCAGCACAGTACCCAAGGCGGTCACTAGCCGTTCGTCCATCACCAGCGCCTGGCCCTGCTGATGCTGGGCGATAAGCTCCTGCAACACTTGCACGGCCAACTGCTGGCCAGCATCCCAACGGTTGAAACCGTCGCTGTCGTGCTGCATGAGGAACATCAGCTGGTCGCGGTTGTAGGGGAAGCTCAGCTTCACCGGCGCCGAGAAGCCCCGCAGCAGCGATGGCAGCGGCTGTTCGGCGATATCGACAAAGGTGAAGGTCTGCTCGGCCTCGGTCACCGAAATCACCCGGGAGGTGCCCTGGGCCGCGCTTTCACCGGACAGGCGCAGGGCAATGCCCGCGCCCTTGGAGTCCAGCAGGCCCAGCTCCACCGGGATCACGAACGGCAGTTTCTCCACCTTGTCCGGGGTTTGCGGGCAGCTCTGGCGGAAGGTCAGGCTGTAGGTCTTGGCGGCGGCGTCGTAGGACTCGCTGACCGCCAGCCGTGGCGTACCGGCCTGGCTGTACCAGCGCTTGAACTGGCTCAGGTCGACGCCGTTGGCATCCTCCATGGCCTTGACGAAGTCGTCGCAGGTCACGGCCTGGCCGTCATGGCGTTCGAAGTACAGGTCACTGCCCTTACGGAAGCCTTCGGCGCCGAGCAAGGTGTGGATCATGCCCACCACTTCCGAGCCCTTTTCGTACACGGTCAGGGTGTAGAAGTTGGAAATCTCGATAAAGCTTTCCGGGCGCACGGCATGGGCCATGGGGCCGGCATCTTCAGCGAACTGGTGAGTGCGCAGGTAGACCACATCCTGGATGCGCTTGACGGTGCGCGAGTTCATGTCGGCGGAGAAACCGGCATCGCGGAATACCGTGAAGCCTTCCTTGAGCGACAGTTGGAACCAATCGCGGCAGGTCACCCGGTTGCCCGACCAGTTGTGGAAGTATTCGTGGGCAACGATCGCCTCGACCCGCTGGTGCGCGGCATCGGTGGCGGTTTCGGCACGGGCCAGCACGGCGCTGGAGTTGAAGATGTTCAGGCCCTTGTTTTCCATGGCGCCCATGTTGAAGTCGTTGACCGCGACGATCATGAAGATGTCCAGGTCGTACTCACGGCCGTAGGTTTCTTCGTCCCAGCGCATGGACTTCTTCAGGCTGTTCATCGCGTGCTGGCACTTGTCGATGTTTTCCGGCTCGACATAGATGCGCAGCGCCACGTCGCGCCCGCTCTGGGTGCGGAAGCTGTCTTCCACGCACCACAGGTCACCGGCCACCAGGGCGAACAGGTAGGCCGGCTTCATGAACGGGTCTTCCCAGGTCGCCCAGTGCCGGCCGTCTTCACCGGGGCCGCTGGCGATCGGGTTGCCGTTGGAGAGCAATACCGGGTAGCTATGCTGCTCGGCCACCACGGTGGTGGTGAACTTGCTCATCACATCCGGACGATCGAGGTAATAGGTGATCTTGCGAAAGCCCTCGGCCTCGCACTGGGTGCAGAACATGCCGCCGGACTTGTACAGGCCTTCCAGGGCGGTGTTGCTCTCCGGGTGGATCTTCACGCTGGTATCCACGGTGAAGCTGGCGCTGGTCGGGTGCAGGGTCAGGTGGCTGTCATCGAGCTGGTAGTCGCTGGCGCCCAGCAGTTGATCGGACAGGCTCACCGACAGCAGCTCCAGCTGCTGGCCATCCAGCACCAACGGTGGCAGGCCGGCGCCGCGCGCGGGGTTGCGACGCATCACCAGCTGCGCATGGACCAGGCTGTGGTCCTCGAACAACTCGAAGGTCAGGTGGGTTTCGTCGATCAGGTACTCGGGGGCCTGATAGTCCTTCAGGTAGATCATCTTCGGTTGTTCGGTGCGCATGGCGAATTCCTTCTACTGATGCACGGCGAGCTGATAGGCCGTGTATTTGCGAATGTTGATCACGCCGGTATCAAAGATCAGGTACTGGCCCTTGATGCCCAGCAGCGTGCCTTCGGCGATCGGATTCTTGTCCAGGTTGAAACTGACGATCTTGGTCGGGTACTGCTCGACCGGGTAACGGATCTCCAGGGGTTCGATGTCACTCACCGGCTGGATCGCCTGCAGGCCGAAACGCTGTTGCAGGCCCAGCAGGCCCTCGGCGCAGGACTCGAACAACTGCTCGCGCACCGCCACCAGGTCCACGGCCTCGGCATCGCCCTTGAGCAAGGCGCGCCAGTTGGTCTTGTCGGCCACCTGGGAGCGGAACAGGTCCTCGACGAAGCCCGACTGCTGGCGGGTCGCCACGCGCATGATCGGCAGCGCCTGGCTGGCGCCCTGGTCGAGCCAGCGGGTCGGCAACTGGGTGGCGCGGGTGATACCGACCTTGATCCCCGAGGAGTTGGCCAGGTAGACCACGTGATCGGTCATGCAGAACTGCTCGCCCCAGGACGGCTCGCGGCAGGTGCCGGCGTCATAGTGGCAGCGTTCGGGGCTCATGATGCAAACATCGCACTGGGCCAGCTTGGTCATGCAGGGGTAGCAATAGCCCTGGCTGAAGCTGGTCTTGGTCTTGCGCCCGCAATGGGTGCAGTGGATCGCTCCCAGGTATTCCAGGCGCAGCGTCTTGCCGATCAACGGGTTGACCGGTACCTCACTGTCGCCCAGGCGAAAGGCGTACTGAACGTTCGGCCCATCCAGGCGGGCCGACATTTTGCTGATGGAACCGCGGCCAATCTCGATCAATGGATGGCATCCGACTTGAACAGGATGTTCGGCACCGGCGCCGACTTCGAGGCGCATTCCTGCGGGCCCATGTAGCCGGTGCGCTGGTCCTCGGGCAGGTTCTGCATCTCCCAGGCGATCATCGCCTGCAGGGACAGTTCACGCTGTTCGGCGGTGAGCTTGCGACCATCGGCCCATTTGCCGATCTCTACCGCCAGCTTCAGGCTCTGGTAGATCTCGGGGGTGATGTTTTCGATCATTTGAGCAAAAGACGACATATGAACAACCTCTGATAAATGCCGCTGGTTCAGCGCATGCACTATTTAAAACTCACGACCTGGCGTAACGCCAAGCAGTCAGAATTCCTTGGATAACTTGACCTGCACCAGTTCCTTTTCCAGCAGCCGCCGAAATATCTGCGGTGCGGCAAAGGTGTAGGCGGCGAAAGCCAGCCACACCCAGTCAATCATCTCGGCCGCCTGCGGGTAACCCTGGGCCGCGAGCGTGATGACCAGCACCCGGTAGATCACAAACATAAACAGCAACAGGACAATGGCACCCGTGGTACTGCGCTCGCTCATCCAGTTGTTGAAACGCCACCAGGCGCCGAGAAAAACACTGCGACGAGCCTTTACCGCCGTCAGCAGATGCAAGGCCGCCACATCACTGGCATTTTCCTGCAACGCCCAGATCGCGTGCTCCCGAGCGCCATGCACATCACCCTCGCGCAGCAGCAGATGTCCGAGCACCACCACCGCGCCCGCGTTTCCGGGGTCGGCCTGCAAGGCCTGGCGGGCGAACTGCTGAGCCTTGTTCCAATCGTTGCTGGCCCGATAGAACTGCGCCAGGGCGGTCAGGTTCGCGGCGTCGTCCGGGGCCAGTTCCAGAGCTTTCTCCAGGGGCTGCCGACTCTGCTGCAAACGGCCGGTCAACTGATACAACTCGGCCAGGCAGCGGTGGTAGATCGGGTTCAGCGGCTCCATGTCCAACAGCTGGTTCAAGTGTTCTTGAGCCAGCTTGAACTTGCGCGAGGCAATGGCCACCTGCGCAGCAGCGTAGTGGGCCAGGGGCAAATGTGCGTCAGCGGCCAGGGCCAGTTGCACTTCGTGCCTGGCGGCATGTATGCGGCGCATATTCATCAGGCAGATGCCCAGAAGCGCATGGGCCTCGGCCGACTGCGGATCGCTGGCGAGCAGTTGCCGCAATGCATCGATCGCGCCGTCATTATGGCCAGCTTGCAGACGCTGATAAGCCAGCTGCAACAGGTAATCGGTATTCATCAGCTCACCACCAGGAACCAGAGGGTGTAGGGCAACAACTTGACAACCATGCCCTTGAGCACAAACCCGCCGATCAACGCCAAGGGCAAACCGAAGCGGTTCAGTACACCACCGTAGTACTGATAGATCTCGATGGTTGCGTTCTGCTGGATGTACAACAGATAACCGAGGCTCAGCTTCCATACCACCAGCACCAGCAAGGCGTACTGGATCTGCGCCTGGGTCTCGATATAGCCCGCCCCCACCAGTTGCAACAGTACGAGGCCTATCACCAGGCTGCCGGCCAGTGCCACTGCTGCCAACACCCATTCACGCACCCGTGTGGGACTGCCAACGGCGACGGAGTTGAAGACAAACCACGGCAAGCCAAGCCAGGCGCCGCCAAGCATCAGCCCCAGCAGAGGCCAAAGCGGCGAAACCGCCCATTTGGCCAGTGCACCGGGACGCGGTTCGTCCTCGATGCGATATCCACCGTACTGCGCCATCAGCGTCCCTTCCCGTGCTTGTCGAGGAATGCCAGCACCTCGTCGTATTGATTGCCCTCGTTGGCATAGCGCGCGTAGTTACGCGCGGTGGTCAGCCACTCCAGGGTAGTGGCCCGTACCTCCTTGAGCGCCTGCTTGAAATGCCGGTCGCAGATCAACTGCTCGGCACCGCTGCTGATCGACTCTTCGATCGCCTCATCGGCGGCGCTTTCCACCAACTCACCGAGATCGGCGCCAGAGAAACCCGAGGTGCTCTTGGCCAGGAAAGCGAAGTCGATATCCTCGGTCATCGGCCGATCCTTCATCATCATCTTGAGCATGCTTTCCCTCGCCGGACGGTCAGGCGGTGGTACGAACAGTACCCGGTCAAAGCGACCGGGACGTCGGAAAGCCGAATCTACCGACCACGGCACGTTGGTGGCGGCGAGAATCAGCACGCCATGGTTGTCATTGTTGAACCCATCCATCTCGGACAGGAACTGGCTGACCAACTTGGACGAGGTCGCCTCACGAGTGTTGGAGCGCTTGCCACCCAATGCCTCGACTTCGTCGAAAAACATCACTGCCGGCGCCTGGGCCCGCGCTTGCTCGAACAATGCGTGCAACTTGCGCTCGGACTCGCCGATATACATGTCCAGCACGTCAGAAATGGCCACATTGAAAAACGTTGCTTTGCACTCCCCGGCCGTAGCGCGGGCAAGCAGGGTCTTGCCGCAACCGGGTGGACCGTAGAGCAAGACCCCGCCGCCGACTTTCTTGCGAAAGCGCTGGAACAGGCCGGGTTTCTGATACGGCAGAATGATCTTTTTATGAATGGTCTTTTTCAGCTCATCCAACCCACCGATATCGTCGAAGGTCAGGGATTCCTTTTCCGGAACCAGCAGCCGTACCACTTCACTCTGATCGGTGTTGTCGTTGGAGATGACCCGAAGCCGCGGGCGGCCTTCAGTGCTCGGGAAATCAACCACCGAAACCGTCAAGCGGCGCCACAGCGCCATGTCTTCCAAGGCGGGGTTGGCCTCGACGGCTGCACGGTATTCCACCTGCGCTTCTTTCAGGCGTTCCAGTGCAGCCAGGGCCTGGGCCTTAAGCATCCGCGCGGCGGGCTCTGTACCTTCAGCCAACTGCAAGGCGCGTGACGCGTCACCCGCGGCGAGGCACAGCCTGGCAGCTACCAACTTCAGCGCCGGGGCATCATTCCACTGCTCGAGGTCGGCAGGTAGAAGCTTCAGGCCGCGTTCATGTTCACCACGTTCAAGGCTGGCGCCAAGCAGCATCGTCAGCAGTGCAATATTGCCGGGAGCCGCCTGCAATGCGGCCTCCAGCTGGTCGAACGTCGAATCATCCATGGTCTTACCTCAAAATCGCGTAGGCGCTGCAAATAGGCTTATTTCAGTACTTCCGGCCGCTCAACGTCGACCCAGACAAACTTATTCGGATCCAGGCGGGTTTCCTGGTCCAGGCGATAGGCGGCAAGCTTGCCGTAGAGCACGGCGCTGTAATCCAGGCACGCCAGGTTGGGCCGGATTGGCGCCGGCTTGCCGCTGCGCCAGTAGTGGCCGACGAACAGCATCGGCTCCTCGGCGCCGTAGCGCAGCAGGCTATTTTTTTCGGCCGGGGACAACGGCGTGCGCGCCACCGGATCGGGCAAGGCATCGGGCTGAAAGACGATGTCGCCGTAGGTCTGCGGGTTGTCTTCCCAGAACTTGGTACGGAAGAACGAGCGGGTCAGGCCGTCACCGCTGGTCATGGTCAGGCCATGGGGCAGGCGCATGTCGGTGCCGCGCAGCAGGCGATCGAAGGCGGTGCTGGCAAAACTGTCGGGCAGCGCCGAGGCCTGGAGGAACTCGCGGTCGATGCAGCCGTTGGGGTATTGCTGGCGCAGCGGGGCGATCAGGCCGGCATCCCAGCAGGCGTGCACCACGCGAAAACGCCCGGCGTCGACGAACAGCGGCAGTTCATAGAACCACTGGAGGAAGTCGTGCCAGTCGCCCGGGTGGTGCTCGAACTGGGTCAGGGTTTCGTGGATCAGCCGGGCATGGCGCGGCGTGTGCTCGCGCACGAACTGCTTGCCACTGCCGGCCGCCGCCGGGGTGCTCCAGCCCAGGGCGTTGAACTCATGGTTGCCCATGATGCACAGCGCCTGACCGGCCTCGACCATGTCGTGGACAATATGCAGGGACTCACGGATTCGCGGGCCGCGGTCGATGATGTCTCCGAGGAACACCGCCATGCGCGACGGATGCCGCCAGACGCCGCCCTGCTTGTGATACCCGAGCCGATCCAGCAAGTGCTCCAGGGTCAGGGCGCAACCGTGCACGTCACCGATCAGGTCGTAGCTACGCGCGGGATCGAGCATCAGTCGCCTCCACCGCCCAGTCGGCTGCCCCAGCCAAGCTTGGTCCGGCAGACCTCGTAGTAATTGTGGTCCAGCGGGTGGATCAGGCGCAGTTTCTGCGCCTTCTTGCTGACCGTGATGGTATCCCCCGGCGCGCAGGTGAAATGGTTCTGCCCGTCACAGGAGACTTGCGGATAGATCTGCATATCTTTGGACACGACGATTTTCAGCTCACTGTTGCCATCGACCACAATCGGTCTTCCAGACAAGGTATGGGGGTACATCGGCACGATCACAATGGCATCCAGCTTGGGATGCATGATCGGCCCGCCAGCGGACAGCGCATAGGCCGTGGAGCCGGTGGGCGTGGCGACGATCAGGCCGTCGGCCTTCTGGCTGCAGACGAACTGGCCGTCGATGTAGATCTCGAACTCGATCATCCGCGTCGACTTGCCCGGATGCAGCACCACGTCGTTCAGCGCGTCGCCCTGGCCGATGGCCTCGGCGTGACGGCGGACCTCGGCCTGCAGCAGGAAGCGGTTTTCCACCAGGTAATGGCCGTCCAGCACTTCGGCGACCTTGACCTCCAGCTCATCGGGGCGAATGTCGGTGAGAAAGCCCAGGCTGCCGCGGTTGATCCCCAGCACCGGGATATTGTGCCGCGCCAGGGCCCGGGCGGCGCCCAGCAGGCTGCCGTCGCCGCCAACTACGATGACCATGTCGCAGACCTCGCCCAGGAGCTTGCGCGAGGAGGTTTGCAGGCCGTGGCCCGGCAGCACTTCGGCGATGGTGTCTTCAAGGATCACGTGCAGGTGGCGCGCCAGCAGAAACTTCTTCAGTCGGCGAACTGTGTCCAGCACCTGGGAGCTGCCCAGGCGACCGATAATGCCGATATTGCGAAATTGCTCCATGGGGCTCCTGCGAGGTTCGGGTACGGGCGAAACGGAGGATTATGGGCGAAACCCGGCGTTAGACAAAATCCTTTCAGCCACGCGGGCTTAGGAACCGCAGCACGAGCGCCGAGTGGCACGCATTTATCGCGAAGCGCCAGGGTTTGCGTCTATGCTCGCAGCATGCTCCTGTTCCCGGATCTGCTCAGCCTTCCACGCCAGTTGCGTCAACCTGAAGTCCGCGACCTCGCCTGGGTCATCCTCGCGCCGCCGATGCTCAGCCACACGCCCTGGCCGCAGCGCCACCCCCTGTCCGGCAGCGACTGGGTGCAGGCGCCGCAATTGCTGGCGCACTGGTTGCAGCGCCTGGACCTGGACCCCAGCGCACTGCGCCACTGGCTCAACCGCAGCCAGACACGGCGCCTGGGCCTGTACTACGAACGCCTCTGGCAGTTTGCCGTACAGCACGCCCCCGGCGTCGAACTGCTGGCGGCCAACCTGCCGATCCGCCGTGACGGCCAGACCCTGGGCGAACTGGACATGCTGCTGCGCGACCGCGAAGGCGTGCATCACCTGGAACTGGCGATCAAGCTCTACCTGGGCCCGCAACGGGGCAACGGCAGTGACAGTGCGCAATGGCTGGGGCCCGGCTGCCACGATCGCCTGGACCTCAAGCTGGCGCACCTGGACGCCCACCAACTGCCGATTTCCGCTCGTGATGAAAGCCGCGAGGCCCTGGCGGCGCTGGATATCCAGCAGTTTCGCGCCCACCTGTGGCTGGGCGGCTACCTGCTCTATCCCTGGCCGGGCCACGCCGAACCGCCCGAAGGCGCCCATCCGCAGCACTTGCGGGGGCGCTGGCTGCATCAACGGGACTGGTCGGCCTACCTGGCCCAGGGCGCCCCGGGGCGCTGGCAGCCCCTGCCCCGCCACGCCTGGCTGGCCCCGGCTCACTATCCGGCCGAACAGGCCTGGACGGCCGCGGAACTGGCGCAATGGCTCGACGCCCTCGCCCCCCACGCCCCGGCGCAATTGCTGGTCCGCCTGCAAGAAACCCCGGAAGGTGACTGGGAAGAGGCCGAACGCCTGTTCCTGGTGGCCGATCTGTGGCCCAACCTCCCCGTCCCCCAGCCCCCCAAAGACCAACCTGCATAGGAGCTGGCTCGCCAGCGAAAGCGTCTCCACGAACGACGCTGGGCTCGCGGGCCTCTTCGCCGGCAAGCCGGCTCCCGCCCTGGGGTTTCGCTACACCAGGGAAAGCCGCAACGCCAGGGCCGCCAGGGTCACCAGCAGCACCGGCACGGTGAGCACGACGCCGACCCGGAAGTAATAGCCCCAGCCAATATGAATGCCCTTGCGCTCCAGCACATGCAGCCAGAGCAGGGTCGCCAGGCTGCCGATGGGGGTGATCTTCGGCCCCAGGTCGCTGCCGATGACGTTGGCGTAGATCATCGCCTCCTTGACCACCCCGGTGGCTTGGCTGGCATCGATGGACAAGGCGCCGATCAGCACCGTCGGCAGGTTGTTCATCACCGACGACAACCCGGCGGTCAGCAAGCCGGTGCCCAGGGCCGCGCCCCAGATTCCGCCGCCGGCAAAGGCATCGAGCCAGGCGGCCAGGTGCCCGGTCAGCCCGGCATTGCGCAAGCCGTATACCACCAGGTACATGCCCAGGGAAAAAATCACGATCTGCCAGGGCGCTTCCTTGAGCACCTTGCGGGTGGAGATCTTGTGCCCACGCGCCGCGATCACCAGCAGCAAGGTGGCGCAGACCGCGGAAATGGCGCTGATGGGAATCCCCAGCGGCTCCAGGGCAAAGCAGCCCAGCAGCAGAATCAGCAACACCCACCAGCCGGCCATGAAAGTCGCCCGGTCATGAATGGCACTGGCCGGCTCGGCCAACTGCCGCGGGTCGTACTGCTCGGGGATATCCCGGCGGAAAAACCACAGCAGCACCGCCAGGGTCGCGGCAACACTCACCAGGTTGACCGGCAGCATCACGGCCGCATAGCGGTTGAAGCCGATCTTGAAAAAGTCCGCCGAGACGATGTTCACCAGGTTCGACACCACCAGCGGCAGGCTCGCGGTGTCGGCGATGAAGCCCGCCCCCATGACGAATGCCAGGGTGGTAGCGGCAGAAAAGCGCAAGGCCAGCAGCATGGAAATGACGATGGGGGTGAGGATCAGCGCCGCGCCGTCGTTGGCGAACAGCGCCGACACCAGGGCGCCGAGCAACACCATGAAGGCGAACAAGCGTCGCCCCCTGCCGCGCCCCCAGCGCGCCACGTGCAAGGCGGCCCAGGCGAAGAACCCGGCCTCGTCCAGCAGCAGGCTGATGATGATCAGCGCGACGAAGGTGCCGGTGGCGTTCCAGATGATTTGCCACACCACCGGGATGTCGGCCAGTTGCACCACGCCACACAGCAGCGCCAGGAGCGCGCCAAACACCGCGCTCCAGCCGACGCCGAGGCCTTTGGGCTGCCAGATCACCAGGGTGATGGTCAGCAGGAAGATCGATACTGCAATCAACATGATTAAGGAATCTTGAATAAAAAAGCTGACCAGCATAGGAAGCGGCTTGCCGGCGAAGCTGTCCCTGAGGCCTCCATGAGGCTCAGGAACCTGCTCGCCGGCAAGCCGGCTCCTGCAACAGCAGGGGAATGTGGAGGGAGGAAGGTGTTCAGGCTTTCTTCTGTTGCTCGACCCATTGGCCGTAGGCGTTGATGAAACTCTGCAGGAACGGCCGGGTGGCCTCCGACAGCTTGCCCGTATCATCGAACGCCGAACCCGCGCCGCCCAGGTAGGCTTCGGGCTGCTGCATGCACGGCACATTGAGGAACACCAGGGACTGGCGCAGGTGGTGGTTGGCACCGAAGCCGCCGATGGCCCCCGGGGACACACTGATCACCGCGCCCGGCTTGCCGCCCCAGGCACTCTTGCCATAGGGCCGCGAGCCAACGTCGATGGCGTTTTTCAGGGCCGCCGGCACCGAACGGTTGTATTCCGGGGTGACGAACAACAGCGCATCGGCGGCCGCGATCTGCTCGCGAAAGCGAGTGTAGGTCGCCGGCGGCGTCCCATCGATGTCTTCGTTATAGAGCGGCAGATCACCGATCTCGACGATGCCCAACTGCAGGTTCGCCGGAGCCAGCTCGGCCAGAGCCAGGGCGACCTTACGGTTCAGGGACTGCGCTCTCAGACTGCCGACCAGCACTGCAACCTTGTAGACATTGCTCATTGGAGTTTCCAACCCTTGGCGTGAAGAAGGTGCTAGTTATAGATGAGCCCGGGGGGTGCCTGCTACCCCGCGAGCGCCATTTGCGCAGATAAATCCTGCCGTACCCCACCGCCGGGGGCGACCGTGGATTATTTTTTCCAGGCGGCAAAACTTCCCCGGCGCCCACCGGGTCTACAGCAGCGAAATTTGCGTGTTTTATCTCCAGAGGCTCTAAAGATGGCTGCAGTACTTGTCGGACAATTCCATGCAAGAGATGCCGAAGGACGGGTGTATTCAGTGCACGAGTTCCAGGAATCCATGCCCGCGCAGGACGGTACGACCGGCTCGGAACCCGTCACCACCTACCGCCTGGCGATTGGCGACCGGGTGCGCAAGCTCGACGACAATCAGTTCCTGCTGGTGCAATCGGATGTGACCATCGTTCGTGAGCCAGAAACCTACGTCACCGAATAGGCGCACCCGGCTCCGGCGGTCCGGTCCGGCCAAGGGGGGGGGGGCGGCTACAGATTCCGGACCCGCAGTTGGGGTAGGATTCGATGCTTGACCGCCCAACGGCTGGAGATGGACTTCAAGCATGCGTCTACGTCATATCGAAGTGATTCAGGCCCTCCTGCAAACCGCCCACCTGGGCACCGCCGCCGAGCTGCTGCAGCTCTCGGTGGCCGAGGTCGAGGCCTTGCTGCGCGATGCCGAAAGCCACTTGGGGTTCATGCTGTTCGCCAGCGTGCGCGGACGCTTGCAGGCCACCCGCGAAGCCCGTGAACTGCAACCGGCGATCACCCGGGTCTACGACGCCTTCGAGCCGCTGCAACGCCTGGCCGACAGCTTGCGCTTTCACCAGGCACCGCCGCTGCGCATCATCGGCACCCCGCCGCTGGTCCAGCAACTGCTGCCCCAGTGCATCGCCGCCCTGCGCCGGCGCTTTCCCGATACCCCTTGCAGCCTCCTCAGTTACGGCACCCGGGACATGGTCGAGCGCCTGCTGCTGCGCGATTGCGACCTGGGCCTGAGCCTGCATGACCCCGAACACCCGGACATCCACAGCCAGGCCCTGGCCCAGGGCAAGCTGTTCCTGCTGGCCCCCCATGGCTGGCTGCAGCCCCGGCAGAAATACGTCGCCCTGCAGGATCTGGCCGGCCAGGCCATGCTCGGCCTGGAAGGCCAGGACCCGCTGAGCGTGATGCTCGCCAGCAAATTGCAGAATCTGCGGCCAAGTCCGGTGATCCAGACCCGGGTGCAGACCTATCAGATGATGCGCAGCCTGGTGGAAGCCGGCGAAGGGCTGGCCATTGTCGACCCCTTCACCGCCGTCGGCGCCCGCGGTGCCGGGCTCGATGCCTGCCCGCTGTCGCCGCCGATCGTCGTCACCCTGTACGCCCTGCGCCGCCAGGGCAGCGAAGTCTCGCCCCTGCTCAATGCCCTGCTGGAACTGCTGACGCAACAGGCCGAGGCCCTGCTGGCGAGCTAAGGCTGGCGGACCTGGGGTTGATCGGCAAACAGGTTATACCAGAAGATCGCCACTTCGCGGGTCTGCGGATCGATGCCGCGATAACGCATGTGATCCACCCCGCCCAGCACATAGCCGCAACGCTCGTACAAGCGACAGGCTCCCAGGTTGTTGTTCTGGGTTTCCAGCATCACCCCCGGCAACTGCTTCTTGCGACTCCAGAACTGCGCCACCTCCAGCAGCGCCCGGGCCACGCCATGGCGTCGGGCCGGTGCATGCACGGCCAGCTCGTCGACATGCCCGTAGCCGTTCCAGTTGGTGCTGACCACCACATGCCCCACGGGCTGGTCGTCGAGATAGGCCATGAAGATCTCGCTGTCCGCGGCATTGCGGTAGCTGCCAAATTCCTCGGGATCGATGCCATAGCACTTGCGATACGGCACGACCTTGCGCAGCGGCCAGTCCGCCACAGCCAGTCCTGGCGCGGGCTCGGCGTAGGCGCTGACCTCGAAGCTGAAATCACTGCCCCAGACATAGGCGGCGAACCCCTGGTCGGCCACACGGATCGCCAGCCCCGGGTGCACAGGGTTCACAACAGGCTGCATAGCGGGAAAACTCCTCATGCCTTGATGCAATCGACGGTGTAGTGGCGCCCGTCGCCCAGATCCTCATGCTGCAGGCCGTGCACATCGGCGACAAAGCCCGGGAAGCTGCTGTCGAAGGCCCGGGCGAAAGCCAGGTAATCGATGATCGAACGGGTCGACTCGGTGAAGCGCTCGCCGGGCATGATCAACGGGATGCCCGGCGGATAGGGCACCAGCATCACCGCGGCGATACGCCCCTGCAATTGATCGATGGAGACTGCCTCGACCTCGCCCCGCACCAGTTGGTCGTAGGCATCGGCGGGCTTCATCGCCACCTCCGGCAGCACCGTGTACATGCGCTTGAGGTGCTTGGCGGTGGCGTTGCTGCGGTAACAGGCATGCAACTGGTCGCACAGGTCCTGCAAGCCCATGCCCTGATAGCGCTGCGGGTCCTGGCTGGCGACGCTGGGCAGGCAACTGGCGAGGCTGACATTGGCGTCGTAGTTGCGCTTGAACTCCAGCAGCTCGGTGAGCAGCGTGCTCCACTTGCCCTTGGTGATGCCCATGGAGAACAGCACCAGGAACGAATAGAGCCCGGTCTTTTCCACCACCAGCCCGCGCTCCCAGAGAAACTTGCTGACCACCGCCGCCGGAATCCCGTGCTCGCTCAGGGCCCCGCCGGCTGTCAGCCCGGGCATCACCAGGGTCACCTTGATCGGGTCCAGCAGCACATAGTCGCAGGTGACGCCGGCAAACCCGTGCCACTCTCCTTCGGGCTCCAGCAGCCAGTCACCGGTGCGCACCTGATCGATGCCTTCGACGCGCTCCGGCTGCCAGATCGAGAACCACCAGTCATCGGCGGCGATGTGCTGGCGCAGGTTGGCCAGGGCCCGGCGGAAACTCAGGGCCTCATCGAACATTTCCTGCAGCAGCGAGCGCCCCGCCGGCCCTTCCATCATCGCCGAGGCCACATCCAGCGAGGCGATGATGCTGTATTGCGGCGACGTGGAGATATGCATCATGAACGCTTCGTTGAACCGGTCCCGGTCCAGCTGCCGGGCGCCGCCGTCCTGGACATGGATCATCGACGCCTGGCTGAAGGCCGCCAGCAGCTTGTGGGTGGAATGGGTGGTAAACACCAGCGGGCTGTCGGCGCTGCGCGAGGTGCCCATGCCATAGCGCCCGGAAAAGAATTCGTGGAAGGCCGCGTAGGCGTACCAGGCCTCGTCGAAGTGCAGCACCTCGACGCTGTTGCCCAGGCTCTGCTTGATCAGTTCGGCGTTGTAGCACAGGCCGTCGTAGGTGGAGTTGGTGACCACCGCCAGCTTGACCCTGGGTGGGCGGCCACGGGTCAGCGGACTGGCGTCGATCTTGGCCTGGATCGACTCGGGGCTGAACTCGCTCAGGGGAATCGGGCCGATAATTCCCAGCTCGTTGCGCTCCGGGCACAGGTACAGGGGAATGGCCCCGGTCATGATGATCGAGTGCAACACCGACTTGTGGCAGTTGCGATCCACCAGCACCAGATCGTCGCGACCGACCATGGAGTGCCAGACGATCTTGTTGGCGGTGGACGTGCCGTTGATCACGAAAAAGGTGTGATCGGCGCCGAAATTGCGTGCCGCCCGCGCCTCGGCCTCCGCCAGGGGCCCGGTGTGATCCAGCAGCGAGCCCAGTTCCGGCACCGATACCGACAGGTCGGAACGCAAGGTGTTCTCACCGAAGAACTGGTGGAACGCCTGCCCCACCGGGCTCTTGCGATAAGCCACGCCACCCCCGTGCCCCGGGGTATGCCAGGAATAGTTGGAGTCGGCGGTGTGCTGCACCAGGGCCTTGAAGAACGGCGGCAGCAGCCCGTCCAGGTAATTGCGCGCGGCCCGGGCCACCTGCCGAGCCAGAAAGGGCACGGTGTCCTCGAACAGGTAGAGAATGCCCCGCAACTGGTTGAGCTCGCTCATGGCATCGGCCGGGGCGTTCTCCAAGGTCATCTGCTCGCCCAGGGCGAAGATCGGCAACAGGGGCGCCCGCACCCGGGCCAGGCGGATCAGATCCACCATGTTTTGCAGCAGATGGGTGTTTTCCCCGGCGCCCTCGGCGGCGATCAACATGCAGGCCAGGCCGTGGTGGGTCGCGGCCACCAGGCGCCCTTCGGCGTAGTTCACCGCCGAGAAGATACTGAAGCCGTCCTTCTCCAACTCCCGGGCGATGCCCCGCACCCGGTCCCCGGCCACCGTATCGGCCTTGATATCGCGGTGCACGATCAGGATCGGAAACTGCAGGTCTTTGTACATGGGGCCGGGCATCCTGAGGCGGCGGGGGTGCCCCGCCAATGGACTCAGGGTAGAAGCTCCTGGCGCTGCCTGTCACCCCGAGCCCGGGCTCGATGTAACAAAAGGTCGCACTGAAACAATTGCCCTGCCCATCCGCCGCGACCTTGGCCGGCAGCGGCTGCCGAGCCTGCGAGGCTGCGCGAAGGTCGGCGGGATCTTGTCGGGCGAGCGCCGGCCTGACCGCGCTCGCCCCAGGGATCGCTGCGCCCGTGCAGGCCGTTCGCCAGCTGATCCGCCGCTGGCAGGCAGCTTACTGCTGGGCTTCGAGCAGCTGGGTCCAGAGTGCCGGGGCGCCGGCAGACTTGGCGATGATTTCCAGGCGCCCCTGGTGCTCGGCCAATTCGGCTTCGCTGGCCTGGATGATCCGTCCCCGTGGACGATCGGCCGGCAGACGGCGGATTTCCGTGGCGCGGTTGCCCGAGCCTTCGCCGGAGCCGTTGCCGTCCGAAGCGTTGCCCGCCAGGGACAGGCTGGTCTGGCCACCGGTCATGGTCAGGTAGACGTCGGCGAGGATCTCCGAGTCGAGCAAGGCGCCGTGCAGTTCACGGCCGGAGTTGTCGACGCCATAGCGCTTGCACAGGGCATCGAGGCTGTTGCGCTGGCCCGGGTGACGCTCACGGGCCATCAACAGGGTGTCGAGGATGCTGCAGTGCTGGGTGATGTCCGCGCGGTCGTGGCGCCCCATCAGGGCGAATTCGTTGTTGATGAAACCAACGTCGAACGCCGCGTTATGGATGATCAGTTGAGCGCCCTGGATAAAGTCGAAGAACTCGTCAGCGACCTCGGCAAAGCGCGGCTTGCCCACCAGGAACTCGTTGGTGATGCCGTGGACGCCGATGGCGCCCTCGTCGCTCTCGCGATCCGGTTGCAGGTAAACGTGGAAGTGCCGCCCGGTCAGGCGCCGACCGATCAACTCGACGCAGCCGATTTCAATGATCCGGTGGCCGTCGGTCACCGGCATACCGGTGGTTTCGGTATCGAGTACAACAGATCTGTTGGCCATCAGTGGTCCGTTCTCAATCTGGCAAAGGGCGGGATTTTAGCATGCCCGGCCCAGGGACAGCGCGCCGCAGGGAACAGGCCGCTGCCGCGCACTTTTTAACAGTTATTCGCAAAGCTGATGAGGTTAGCCCAAGGCCCGGCTGCTAGGGTGCCGCCGATCTTTTCCAGGAAAACCCGCAGTCATGAAGACTCTCCGGCGCAGTCTGCCAAGCCTGCTGTTCATCGCCCTGTTCATTGCAATGTCCGGCAGTTCCAGCCATGCCACCAGCCTGGTGATCAGCACCGACCTGAGCATGAGCGGACTGCTGAGCAGCAGCCAAGGCACGGCCAAGATCAGCAGCTCGTTCAAGGATGACAAGGTTGTCCTGGAAGCCCGCAGCGACGCCGCGGCCTTCGTCGCCAGCGCCGGCGCGATTCGCGGGGCGCGACTGGAATCGGCGTTGCAGCACATTCGCCAGACCCTGCACAACCCGCCCTACAACGACGAACAGCTGGCGGCGGCGATTCTCACCCTGTAACGCCCTCAGCCCTTGTAGCCGCGAACCTCATCCACGCCACGGTTGGCCAACTGGTCGGCCCGCTCGTTGCCGTGGTGACCGGTGTGGCCGCGGACCCACTTCCAGGTGACCTTGTGCCGGTTGACCTGCTCGTCCAACTGCTGCCACAGGTCGGCGTTCTTCACCGGCTCCTTGGCCGCGGTCTTCCAGCCGCGCTTCTTCCAGTTGGCCATCCACTCGTTGATGCCCTTCATCACGTACTGCGAGTCGGTGACCAGCAGCACCTCGCACTCGCGCTTGAGCTCTTCCAGGCCGCGAATCGCCGCCATCAGCTCCATGCGATTGTTGGTGGTGTTGGCTTCGCCTCCCCAGAGTTCCTTCTCGACGCCCTTGAACAACAGCAACGCGCCCCAGCCACCGGGGCCGGGATTGCCCTTGCAGGCACCGTCGGTAAAGATTTCTACGCTATCGCTCATCCACGCCTTCCATCAGAAAATTGCCATTGGCCTGCCGATCACGGTCGACAGCGCCCTGGGCCGAGGTCACTCGGCCGGTCCATATAAAAAGAAGGTTGCTGCAGGTCGTCAGGGTTCGCTGTTACGGCGATTGACCTTGGCCATGGGCAGCGGCACCAGCTTGCCCATGGGTTCGCGTCGCACCTGGCGCACCGGGCGCAGGCCGACCGCGATCTTGCGCGCCACCAGCAGGTAAAAGCCGCCGCCGGCCAGTTGCCACTGCCCAGCCTTGCGCTCCCAGCCCGCCAGTCGCGCCTGCCATGCCTGCGAGGCAAGCGGCGGACGATAGCACCCGAAGCGGCGTTTCTCCAGCGCAAAGCCCAGCAGGTTGAGCCAGTCGCCAACCCGCGAAGGTGAGATGCAACGGGCCTGGCGCAAGGCGTCGTGGGCGAACACATGGCGCAGGCCCCAGGTGCTCCAGGGGTTGATGCCGACAATCAGCAGATGGCCGCCGGGGCGCACGCTGCTGGCGGCCTCGCGTAGCAGGCCATGGGGCGACAGGCAGAAATCCAGGCCGTGCTGCAGCACCACCACATCGGCGGCATGTTCGCTCAGGGGCCAGGCCTGCTCCTCGCAGACGATTTCCACCCCGGGCAACGGCGCCCCCAGGCGCACGTTGCGCTGCACCTGCGGCGCCACCGGAGGGTTTTGCGCCGAAGGCCCGTAATGCACCAGGTAACCGCCAAAGAAGCGCCCCAGTTCCTCTTCGAGCATGCGCCGTTCTTCGTCCAGCAAAAATTGCCCCAGGGGACCGGACAGCCAGTCCCGGGCCGCACTGATCAGGGCCAGCCAGTCGGGATCTGCCTGAGCGAAGGCTTTATCGGTCATTGCATTCTCCAACACGCCAAGAAGCTCTAAGATGCGCCATTGTTTTCCGCTTGGCGAATCCGAAGATGATACAGATCAGTGCCCTGCCCGCCTTCACCGACAACTACATCTGGTTGTTACAAGATCATCGCAGCCAGCGCTGCGCGGTCGTCGATCCGGGCGATGCGGCGCCGGTCCTGGCCTGGCTGGAACAGCACCCGGGCTGGGTTCTGAGCGACATTCTGGTGACCCATCACCACCACGACCACGTCGGCGGTGTCGAGCGTCTGAAGCAGCACAGCGGCGCCACCGTGCATGGCCCGGCGCGGGAAAATATCCCCGGTCGCGATGTAGCCCTGGACGATGCTCAGCGCATCAGCGTCCTCGGCCTGGAGTTCGAGGTGCTGGCCGTGCCCGGTCACACCCTGGGACATATCGCCTACTACCATCACGGCCTGCTGTTCTGCGGCGACACCTTGTTCGCCGCCGGTTGCGGACGCCTGTTCGAAGGCCCCCCGGAACAGATGCACCAGTCCCTCGGGCGCCTCGCCGCGCTGCCGGACGACACCCTGGTCTACTGCACCCACGAATACACCCTGAGCAACCTGCGCTTCGCCCAGGCAGTGGAGCCGGCCAACCCGGACATCGCCCAGCGCCTGGAGAAGGTCACGCAGATGCGTGAGCAAGGACGCATGACCCTGCCATCAACCCTGGCCCTGGAGAAACTGACCAATCCCTTTTTGCGGGTCGGTGAAACATCCGTTAAACAAAAAGCGGACGAACGGACCGGCCTGGATAACCCGTCGCAGAGTGCGGTCTTTGCGGCCCTGAGGGCTTGGAAAGATAAATTCTAAGCAAGCTATCTATTGGTACAAAAATTCTGAATGGTTGACCGCACCCCGGGTGCTTTCTAGAATCGCCCGACATTTTTGCCCGGAACTTACTTCCAGCCAATGTCGTCATCTATTCGTTATTCCATCAGTTCAGACGCATTGACGCGCTTGGCCCAGGCCATCGCGGTAGCTGTGTCAGCGACTCTTGCGGGCTGCCAAAGCACCGGCCATGCCCCGCAGAGCGACGCGACACACACCCAGAATTTCAACGCCCGCATCAAGCAGAAGCCCATCTGGCTGAGCAACCAGCCAAGCCCGCAAGTTCCCCAGGATGTCTGGGAACGCATGCGCCAGGGGTTCCAGTTGCAGGAAGGCCTGGGCGTCAACCCACGTATTGAACAACAGCGCCTGTGGTTCGCCAGCAACCCTTCCTTCCTGGAAAACGCCGGCGAGCGCGGCAGCCTCTATATCCACTACATCGTCGAGCGTCTCGAAGAGCGCAACATGCCGCTGGAACTGGCGCTGCTGCCGGTCATCGAAAGCGCCTACAACCCGCTGGCCTACTCCCGGGCCGATGCCGTGGGCCTGTGGCAATTCGTTCCGGCCACCGGGCGCTACTTCAACCTGCGCCAGACCCGCTTCTACGATGGCCGCCGCGACATCACCGCTTCCACCACCGCGGCCCTGGACTACCTGACCCGCCTGCACGACATGTTCAACGGCGACTGGCTGCTGGCCCTGGCCGCCTACAACGCCGGCGAAGGCACCGTGAGCCGGGCCATCGAGCGCAATGACAAGCTCGGCCTGCCCACCGACTACTGGAACCTGCCGCTGCCAGCGGAAACCCAAGCCTACGTGCCCAAGCTCCTGGCCCTGTCCCAGGTGGTGCTGGCCCCTCAGGCCTACGGCGTGAACCTCAACCCGATCGCCAACGAACCCTACTTCCAGGTCGTGGAAATCAACCAGCGCATGGACCTGTCCAAGGTCGCGGCGGTAGCCAACATCGACGAGGACGAGCTGTTCCAGCTCAACCCGGCGTTCAAGCAGCGCACCACCATCGACGGCCCGCAGCACCTGCTGGTGCCCACGTCCAAGGCCCAGCTGCTGACCACCAGCCTGTCCACCATGAAACCCGAAGAGCTGATCAGCAAGCGCTCCCTCAAACCGGTCTTCGACGGTGATGAAGGGCGTGATTCGCTGCGTCCCAAGCGCATCTACCGGGTCAAGAGTGGTGACAACCTGGCACTGATCGCCAAGGCCAACAAGGTCGAGGTCCAGGATCTGCAACGCTGGAACAAACTCAGCGGCAAGAACCTCAAGGTCGGCCAGACCCTGGTAATGCAGGACACCCGCAAGGTGGCCGGCAAGAAAACCAGCCTTGCCAGCAACGGCAAGAAGAAGTCGACCCAGTACAAGGTCAAGCAAGGCGACTCGCTGTACATGGTGGCCAAGCGCTTCAACGTCGAGATGCAGCACCTCAAGCGCTGGAACCCCCGCGCGGCACAGGCCCTCAAGCCCGGCCAGACGCTCACGGTCTACCTGCCGCACTGAAATATCCCCCTGTAGGAGCCGGCGAACAGCCTTCGCCGGCAGGCCGGCTGCTACAGGAGATTTCAATTGCACAACGCTTGCACCAGCGTACTTTTTCCTGCTGATACAAGCTGTTACTGTACGGAGCATTAAGCCCAAGCCGCCTGGTACGGATCTCTGACTCGATGCGTCCCCTCCTCCTGCTCTTCTTCAGTCTGGCCTTGAGCTTTCCCGCAAGCGCGACGATCACCGAAAGTCATGGTTATGCGCAGTTTGGCACGCTCAAGTACCCGGCCAGATTCACCCACTTCGACTGGGTAAATCCCGCTGCGCCCAAAGGCGGCACCCTACGGGTCATGGCCTTTGGCACCTTCGACACCCTCAACCCCTACACCTTCAAGGGCACCAGCCCGGTCGCCACGCCGAACTTCCTGCAATACGGGGTCAACGAACTCAACGAACCGCTGATGGTGGGCACCGGCCTGTATGCACCCTCCGGTGACGAACCCACCTCCAGCTACGGGCTGATCGCCCGCTCGGTGGAATACAGCGAGGACCGCAGCTGGGTGGTGTTCAATCTGCGCCCTGAAGCGCGCTTTCACGATGGCCAGCCGATCACCGCCTATGACGTGGCGTTTTCCTACCGCCTGCTGCTCAAGGAAGGCCACCCGCAATACCGCACCAACCTGCAGGAAGTGCAACGGGTGGACATCCTCGGCCCGCAGCGCATCCGCTTCGTGTTCAAGCGCGCCGGCAATCCTCTGCTGATCCTGCGCCTGGGCGAGCTGCCGGTGCTGCCCCAGCACTACTGGAAGGACCGCGATTTCAAGGCCACCACCTTCACCCCGCCCCTGGGCAGCGGCCCCTATCGCATCACCCAGGTCCAGCCTGGACGCCAACTGGTGTTCGAACGGGTCCAGGACTACTGGGGCAAGGACTTGCCGGTCAACCGCGGCTTCAACAACTTCGACCGGGTCGAGGTGGAGTTCTACCGCGACAGCGACGTGGCCTTCGAAGCCTTCAAGGCCGGCGAATTCGACATCTACATCGAACACCAGGCCAAGAACTGGGCCAACGGCTACAACTTTCCCGCGGTCAATCGCGGCGAGGTGATCAAGGCCCAGGTGGCACACCAGATCCCCACCCAGACCCAGGGCCTGTTCATGAACACCCGGCGCAACCTGTTCGCCGACGTGCGAGTGCGAGAAGCCCTGGGCCTGATGTTCGACTTCGAATGGACCAACCGCACCCTGTTCAGCGGTGCCTACCAGCGCGCCCTGAGCTACTACCCCAACAGCCAATTCTCCGCCACGGGCCTGCCGGTGGGACAGGAGTGGCTGCTGCTGTCGCCTTACCGCGAGCAACTGCCGGCCAGCCTGTTCACCCAGGCCTTCAGCCTGCCCCGCACCGAGGGCCGCGGCATCCCCCGCCAGACCCTGCGCCGCGCCCTGGGGCTGCTGGCCGAAGCCGGCTGGAAGCTCAACGGCCAGCGCCTGCAGAACGGCACCGGGCAGCCACTGCGTTTTGAACTGATGCTGGTCAATCCCAACCTGGAACGGATTCTCCAGCCCTACGTGGAGAACCTGGCGAGCATCGGCATCGAGGCGCGCCTGCGCACCGTGGACCGGGCGCAATACAAGCAGCGCCTGGACCAGTTCGACTACGACATGATCCTCATGACCCTCAACCAGACCCTGAGCCCGGGCCTGGAGCAATGGCAGTACTTCCACTCCAGCCAGGTTTCGGTCAAGGGCAGCAAGAACTATGCAGGCATCAACAACCCGATTGTCGATCACCTGCTGGAGCAACTGCTGGCCGCCCAGAGCCGCGACGAACAACTGGCCGCCGGCCGCGCCCTGGACCGGGTGCTGCTGTGGCAGCACTACATGATTCCCAACTGGTACCTCAACTATCACCGACTGGCCTACCGCAACCGGTTCGCCTTCGTCGCCACGCCGCCCTACAACCTGGGCTTGAACGCCTGGTGGCTGAAGTCCCTGGAGACTCCCCAATGATGCCTCTGCGAGCCCTGCTCCTGCGCGCCGGCGGCCTGTTGTTCGGCGTCATCGCCTGCTATGCCCAGGCTGCGCCGCAACACGCCCTGACCCTGTACAACGAAGCGCCGAAATACCCGGCGAGCTTCCAGCACTTCGACTTCGTCGACCCCCAGGCGCCCAAGGGCGGCACCTTTCGCATGGCCGGCTTCGGCAGTTTCGACAGCCTCAACCCCTTCATCAGCAAGGGCGTGCCCGAGCAGAACATCGGCCTGATCTACGACACCCTGATGACCCAGAGCCTGGACGAGCCCTTCACCGAATACGGGCTGGTGGCGGGCAAGATCGAGAAAGCCCCGGACAACAGCTGGGTGCGCTTCTACCTGCGGCCCGAAGCCCGCTTCAATGACGGCCAGCCGATTCGCGCCGAGGACGTGGTGTTCAGCTTCCAGACTCTTATGAGCGCCGGCTCGCCGCTGTACCGCGGCTACTACGCCGACGTCGACCAGGTGATCGCCGAAGACCCGCTGCGGGTGCTGTTCAAGTTCAAGCACAACAACAATCGCGAGCTGCCGCTGATCCTCGGCCAGCTGACGGTGCTGCCCAAGCACTGGTGGGAAAGCCGCGACTTTGCCAAGAGCAACCTGGAAGTGCCCCTGGGCAGCGGCCCCTACCGGGTGAGCGCGGTCAAGGCCGGGCGCTCGATCCGCTACGAGCGGGTCAAGGACTACTGGGGCCGCGACCTGCCGGTGAACCGCGGTTTCTACAATTTCGACGTGATCACCAGCGATTACTACCGCGACAACACCGTGGCCCTGGAAGCGCTCAAGGCCGGCCAGTTCGACTACTGGCTGGAGATCAGCGCAAAGAACTGGGCCAACGCCTACAACACCCCGGCCGTGGCCCAGGGCCGGCTGATCAAGGAACAGATCGCCAACGGCAACCCCACCGGCATGCAGGGCTTTGTCTTCAATACCCGTCGGCCAATGTTCCAGGACGTGCGGGTGCGTCACGCCCTGAGCCTGCTGCTGGATTTCGAATGGAGCAACAAGCAGCTGTTCAACGGGGCCTACACCCGCACCCGCAGTTACTTCGAGAACTCGGAAATGGCCGCCACCGGCCTGCCGGGCCCCGAGGAGCTGGCGATCCTCGAACCGCTGCGGGGCAAAATCCCGCCCCAGGTGTTCGACCAGGCCTTCTCGCCTTCGGTGTGCGACGGCAGCGGCATGATCCGCGCCCAGCAGCGCCAGGCCTACCAACTGTTGCAGGAAGCCGGCTGGCGCATCGTCGACGACAAGATGGTCGACCCCCAGGGCAAGCCGCTGGTGATCGAGTTCCTCCTGGCCCAGACCGAGTTCGAACGGGTGTTGCTGCCGTTCAAGCGCAACCTGGCCGACCTGGGCATCGACCTGGTGATCCGCCGGGTCGACGTATCCCAGTACATCACCCGGGTGCGCTCGCGTGACTTCGACATGATCGTCGGCAGCTTCCCCCAGTCCAACTCCCCGGGCAACGAGCAGCGCGAGTTCTGGATGTCCTCCAGCGCCGACAAGCCCGGCAGCCGCAACTACATCGGCCTCAAGGACCCGGCCATCGACAGCCTGGTGGAAAGCCTGATCAACGCCGATTCGCGCGCCAGCCTGGTGGCCCACGCCCGGGCCCTGGACCGGGTCCTGCAATGGGGCTACTACGTGATCCCCAACTGGCACATCAAGACCTGGCGCGTGGCCTACTGGAATCACATCGGCCACCCGAAAGTCGCGCCCAAGTACGACATCGGCATCAACACCTGGTGGATCAAGCCCGATGCCAAGCCCGCCGTAGAACCGGCCCCGGACCAGGCGGCCGCAGCCGACAGGGAGCAATGACATGCTGGCCTACATCTTTCGCCGACTGCTGCTGATCATCCCCACCCTGCTGGGCATCCTGCTGATCAACTTCGTGATCATCCAGGCCGCCCCGGGTGGCCCGGTGGAGCAGATGATCGCCAAGCTCGAAGGCTTCGACAGCGCCACCAGCCGCATCGCCGGCGGCGGTGCCGAAGTCTCGGTGGCAGGCTCCAGCTACCGCGGCGCCCAGGGCCTGGACCCGGCGCTGATCAAGGAAATCGAGCACATGTACGGCTTCGACAAATCGGCGCCGGAACGCCTGTGGATCATGATCAAGAACTACGCCACCCTGGATTTCGGCAACAGCTTCTTCCGCGACGCCAAGGTAGTGGACCTGATCAAGGAAAAGATGCCGGTGTCCATCTCCCTCGGGCTCTGGAGCACGCTGATCATGTACCTGGTGTCGATCCCCCTGGGGATCGCCAAGGCCACCCGCCACGGCAGCCACTTCGATGTCTGGACCAGCTCGGCGATCATCGTCGGCTACGCGATCCCGGCCTTCCTGTTCGCCATCCTGCTGATCGTGGTGTTCGCCGGTGGCAGCTATTTCAACTGGTTCCCGCTGCGCGGCCTGACCTCCAACGACTTCGACCAACTGAGCTGGGGACGCAAGATCCTCGACTACTTCTGGCACCTTGCGCTGCCGGTCACCGCCCTGGTGATCGGCCACTTCGCCACCATGACCCTGCTGACCAAGAACAGCTTCCTCGACGAGATCAACAAGCAGTACGTGGTCACCGCCAAGGCCAAGGGCCTGACCCAGCGCCGGGTGCTCTACGGCCATGTGTTCCGCAACGCCATGCTGCTGGTGATCGCCGGCTTCCCCTCGGCCTTCATCGGTATCTTCTTCACCGGCTCCCTGCTGGTGGAAGTGATCTTCTCCCTCGACGGCCTGGGCCTGATGAGCTTCGAGGCGGCGATCAACCGCGACTACCCGGTGGTGTTCGGCACCCTGTTCATCTTCACCCTGCTGGGGCTGGTGGTGAAACTGATCGGCGACTTGACCTACACCCTGGTCGACCCACGCATCGACTTCGACAGCCGGGAGCATTGAGATGAACCTGTCCCCCCTCAATCGCCGGCGCTTCGAGCGCTTCAAGGCCAACAAGCGCGGCTGGTGGTCGCTGTGGCTGTTCCTGGTGCTGTTCATCCTCAGCCTGGGCGCCGAGCTGATCGCCAACGACAAGCCGCTGGTGGTGCACTACGAAGACGGCTGGTACTTCCCGGCCCTCAAGCGCTACCCGGAAACCACCTTCGGCGGCGAGTTCCCCCTGGAAGCCAACTACAAGAGCCCCTACATCCGCGAGCTGCTGGCACAGAAAGACGCCTGGGTGCTGTGGGCGCCGATCCCCTTCAGCTACCAGAGCATCAACTATGACCTGCGGGTGCCAGCCCCGGCGCCGCCCTCGGCGGACAACCTGCTGGGCACCGACGACCAGGGCCGCGATGTGCTGGCCCGGGTGATCTACGGTTTTCGCATCTCGGTGCTGTTCGCCCTGACCCTGACCATCCTCAGCTCGATCATCGGGGTGATCGCCGGCGCCCTGCAGGGCTTCTACGGCGGCTGGGTGGACCTGGCCGGGCAGCGTTTCCTGGAAATCTGGTCCGGGCTGCCGGTGCTCTACCTGCTGATCATCCTCGCCAGTTTCGTGCAGCCGAACTTCTGGTGGCTGCTGGGGATCATGCTGCTGTTCTCCTGGATGAGCCTGGTGGACGTGGTACGTGCCGAGTTCCTGCGCGGGCGCAACCTGGAATACGTGCGCGCGGCCCGGGCCCTGGGCATGCAGAACGGCGCCATCATGTTCCGCCACATCCTGCCCAACGCCATGGTGTCCACCATGACTTTCATGCCCTTTATCCTCACCGGCGCCATCGGCACCCTCACCGCCCTGGACTTCCTCGGCTTCGGCCTGCCGCCGGGGGCACCGTCCCTCGGCGAGCTGGTGGCCCAGGGCAAGTCCAACCTGCAGGCGCCGTGGCTGGGCATCAGCGCCTTTGCGGTGCTGGCGATCATGCTCAGCCTGCTGGTGTTTATCGGTGAATCCGCCCGCGATGCCTTCGACCCGAGGAAATGACATGACCCAGGACACTCTGATCGAAGTCCGCGACCTGGCGGTGGAATTCGTCGCCGGCGACCAGTGCCAGCGCGTGGTGGAAGGCATCAGCTTCGACATCAAGCGCGGCGAAACCCTGGCCCTGGTCGGGGAAAGCGGCTCCGGCAAATCGGTGACCGCCCACTCGATCCTGCGCCTCTTGCCTTACCCCCTGGCCCAGCACCCGTCCGGCAGCATCCAGTACTCCGGGCACGACCTGCTGACTCTCAAGGAAAAGACCATCCGCCACATCCGTGGCAACCGCATCGCGATGATCTTCCAGGAGCCCATGACCTCGCTGAACCCGCTGCACAGCATCGAGAAGCAGATCAACGAGGTGCTGGGCATCCACAAGGGCCTGACCGGCAAGGTCGCCAGCAGGCGCACCCTGGAGCTGCTGGAACTGGTGGGCATTCCCGAGCCGCACAAGCGCCTCAAGGCCCTGCCCCACGAACTGTCCGGCGGCCAGCGGCAACGGGTGATGATCGCCATGGCCCTGGCCAACGAGCCGGAGCTGCTGATCGCCGACGAACCGACCACGGCGCTGGACGTCACCGTGCAGCTGAAGATCCTCGAACTGCTCAAGGAACTGCAGGCGCGCCTGGGCATGGCCTTGCTGCTGATCAGCCACGACCTGAACCTGGTGCGGCGCATTGCCCACCGGGTCTGCGTCATGCAGCAGGGGCGCATCGTCGAACAGGCGTCCTGCGAGGAGCTGTTCCGCGCGCCGCAGCACCCCTACACCCGGGAACTGCTGGCCGCGGAGCCCAGCGGCCTGCCGGCGAGCAATGAAGTCGGCCCTCCGTTGCTGGAAGTGGACAACCTCAAGGTCTGGTTCCCGATCAAGAAAGGCCTGCTGCGCAGCACCGTGGATCACGTCAAGGCGGTGGACGGCATCCACTTCAGCCTGACCCAGGGCCAGACCCTGGGCATCGTCGGCGAGAGCGGCTCGGGCAAGTCGACCCTGGGCCTGGCGATCCTGCGCCTGATCGCCAGCCAGGGTGGCATTCGCTTCGAGGGCCAGCAGCTGGACGCCCTGTCTCAGCAACAGGTACGGCCGCTGCGGCGGGAAATGCAGGTGGTGTTCCAGGACCCCTTCGGCAGCCTCAGCCCGCGCATGAGCGTCAGCCAGATCGTTGGCGAAGGCTTGCGCATCCACAAGATCGGCAGTGAACAGGAGCAGGAACAGGCGATCATCGAAGCGCTCAAGGAAGTCGGCCTGGACCCGGACACCCGGCACCGCTACCCCCACGAGTTTTCCGGTGGGCAACGCCAGCGCATCGCCATCGCCCGGGCCCTGGTGCTCAAGCCGCGACTGATCCTGCTGGACGAGCCGACCTCGGCCCTGGACCGCACCGTGCAGCGCCAGGTGGTGGAACTGCTGCGCAACCTGCAACGCAAGTACAACCTGACCTACCTGTTCATCAGCCACGACCTGGCGGTGGTCAAGGCCCTGAGCCACCAGCTGATGGTGATCAAGCACGGCCAGGTGGTGGAACAGGGTGACGCGCGCCCCATCTTCGACGCCCCGCAACACCCTTACACACAACAACTGCTGGAAGCCGCCTTTCTGGTTCCGGCAAGCGCCGAATAACCTGCAACAGGAGCAGCAACTTGTGGGTTTTCTGGCTGGGAAGCGTGTCCTGATCGTCGGCGGCGAACAGCCTCAAGCCACAGCCCCAATGGCGCCGCGGACACCGTCGCCAGCCTTGGCGCGCAAACGCAAAGCCGGGCCAATGCCGCCGGGGTGAACATCGAGGAAAACCATGCCCCGCCGTCCATCGAGCGCAGCCAGTAGCGGCCGGCATCCTTGGTTGGCCGCCCCGCTCCAGGTTTCGGGGCTTGCCTGGCGCGCCTTCAGTGGGTCTGCTTGTGCAGGTACATGGCCTTGTCGGCATCGGCCAGAAGGTCCTCGATACCGGCGTGACGCTCGGGGTCGTACTCGATCTGGCCGACGCTGAAGCGGATGTCGTAGCCGCGTTTCAGGGTGGCGTTGCGTTCATTGAGCAGTTCACCGAGGCGCGCCATGATCGCCGACGTCTCGACGTGATCGGCAGCGGTCAGCAGGGCCACGAATTCATCGTCGCCCAGGCGACCGATCACATCACTCTCGCGAAAGGCGATGCGCAGTACATCGGCAAAGGTCTTCAATGCCCCGTCGCCTTCGGCATGGCCGTAGCTGTCGTTGATCTGCTTGAACTCGTTGAGGTCGAAAAACAGCAGGGTCGCCGGTTTCTCCAGGCGCTTGCAGACCCCAAGGGCGTGCCGGGCCAGGGCTTCGAAGCCGCGCCGATTGGACAGCAGGGTGAGCTCATCCATGCTGGCCATCTGCACGGCCGCCAGCTCCTGCTCGGCCATGCGCGCCAGGTCCCGCAGCAGGGCACGCTCCTCGTCGTCCAGATCCCGGGGCTTGACGTCGATCAGGCACAGGGTGCCCAAGGCACTGCCATTGGACACGGTCAGGGGGCAACCGGCATAGAAACGAATCCCTGGCTCGCCGATGACCAGGGGATTGTCATGGAAACGCTCGTCCAGCTCGGCGTCGCGCACGGTAAAGATCTGGTCGCCAAGAATCGCGTGGCCGCAGAAGGAAATATCCCGCGCCGTCTCGGTGGCATTCAGCCCCACACTCGACTTGAACCATTGCCGGTCACTGTCCACCAGGCTGACCAGGGCGATCGGCACATTGAACAAGCGCTTGGCCAGCCGGGTCAGGCGGTCGAAGCGCTCTTGCGGCGAGGTGTCGAGAATATTCAGCTCCTTCAGGGTTTGAACTCGCAGGGCCTCATTGTTGGGTTTGCCTGGGTACAACATCGCTGACTCCACTCGCGGCTAAGACCGCAAGCGTAGTTCAGTTTGAGCGGCGCCCGGCACGCCACGAGCGGGCGTGCCCGCCTCTGCTTGGTCGCACTCAGACCCGTGCGGTCAACAGAATCCGCGCGTAGCCGCCGACGAACAGGGCAAACGCCAGGGCCCCCAGCGCCGCCGACAACCCCAGGCCCAGGGCGCTGAACGGCACCAGCAGCACCCGGCATAGCGCCGCCAGGAACAGCAAGGCAAAGGCCCCGGCCATGGCCCGGGTCACCTGCAGCGGGCGGCCGCTATGGCCCAGGCTGACCCGGGCGATCATCCCCAGCACCAGCCCGCCAAGGCCGCCCAGCGCCAAGGCATGGGTCACCAGACTCTGCGACGGCCAGCCGCCCAGGTGCCACAGCGCCATGCCCAGGGTGGCCAGCGCCAGCCACAGGTAGCCCAGGTACAGCGACCACAGCAGCGGCAGCCGCCACAGCCCCGGCTGGTGCCAGTGCCACAGGCGCCACAGATGCAGGGCCGCCAGCACAGCGAACAACGGCGCCAGCCAGGGCCGAGGCGCATCAGCGCCGCCCAGGGCCATGGAGATCGCCGCCAGCAGGCTGCCCAGCAGCAATATGCGGGTGGGCCAGGGCGAAGTCGGTGGCGCTGGCGGCCGATTGAGCCCGCGCTGGATGAAGAACGGGATCACCCGGCCGCCGATCACCGTCATCAGGGCCGCCACCAGCCACAGCGCCCCCAGCTCGCCGTGGCGCTGCCAGACTTCCTGCGCCGCCAGCAGGCCCAGCAGGGTCTGCCCCTGAAACAGTGCCAGCAGGCCCAGGATCAGCACCATGGGGTAGTTGTCGCGCTTGCCCGCGCGCCACAGTTCACGCCCCACCAGCGCGGCCAGCGCCGGTATGAAGGCCAGTTGCAGCACCAGGAACAATGGCGTCGGCAGCGGCAGCCACCAGGCCAGCCGCGCCAGCAGCCAGAGCAGCCACAACAGGATCAGCGGCGTGCGACTGAGGGCCGGGCGCCCGGTCCAGTTGGCCACCGCCGTCAGCAGGAACCCGGCAATGATCGCCACGGCAAAGCCGAACAGCATCTCGTGCCGATGCCACGCCAGCATGCCGCCCAGCGGCTGGCGGCCGCTCCAGATACCTTGCAGCCACAGGCCCCAGCCCACCAGGGCGATACAGGCAAACGCCGCGCCGGCGAGAAAAAACGGCCGAAAGCCCAGGCTCCACAGCGGCTGCGCGGCCCATTGCCGCCAACGTTCAGGCAACGACACAGGCAGCCCTCCCCCAGCTCGGGACAGGCAACGGCGAATTGCAGTAACAGGTCATGCGCGGAACTCCTTGGCCAATCAGCGATGCATCAGCACTATCAGGTTTCATGCCAAGACCAGCGCCCGGCAAAACCGTGGCCGCCACTCGACCACGAGTCTTTATGACCAGAAAAACCCAGGTCATAAAGACCACGCAACAAGTCAATCCGACTCTATTTTGCCAGCTGCGTTTTTCCGCCCAAGGGCGTAGATTGGCAGCCCTTGTCGCCCCCCCTACTCCACAAGGATGTCCCCGGTGCCCTCCCGTCCCAGCGCCCCGTCCGAAAAAAGCCTGCCGCGCCTGTTGCTGGAACTGCTCTGGCAGTTGAGCGCCCTGCTGATCCCGATCTTCTTCGTCACCCTGTTGCCGCCGCTCCTGGCCCTGGCCGTGGTGCTCGTCTGCGCCGCCGGCATGGCCCTGACGGCTCGCCTGGGCTGGCCCCGGACCGCTCGCGCCATGGCCCGGCTGATGATCAGCGCGGTGTTCGGCCTGGGTTTCAGCCTGGGTCGGGCATTGCCGGCGTACTGGGACATCGCCGCGGCCTTCGTCAGCATCCTGGTGGGTATGGGCACCATCAGCCACCTGGAGCGACGCCTGGGCCTGGTCCAGTCACCCGCGGCCAGCAACAGCGCCTGGGGCGGCAACGAGCCGCAGAGCACCCCGGAAGGCCTGCCGATCCGCGTGTTCAACCACGGCGAAATCGCCATGGGCGGCCCGACCTATTGCGACTACCTGTTCCCGGACGGCGTGCTGCTGCAAGGACTGGGGTCGTCGGCGCGCTTCTCCAGCGACGGGCGCTACTTCGCCGCGCCCTTGCCATCCCGCCAACAGTGGGGCCTGGCGATCCTCGACCGCTCGCTGCGCCGCCTGTACCGCTGCGACCACGGCGAGTTCTGGGAGCTGGACGCCTTCGCCACAGACCACCTGAGCGGGCGGCACAGCCCCCTGGTGGACAACGGCTCGCGCCACGCCAGCCTGGCCACGCTGTTGGAGAGTGCCGAAGCGATCGACCTGCTGGCGGTGGCCGATCTGTGGCTGGAGCCCGGCGCCTGGGCCGACAACCTGGCCCGGCAGAGCTTCGAGGAATTGTCCCCGGACGGGCGTCATCGGCTCCAGGCGCGGATGGCCCTGCCCACCTGCTTGCGGGACTTGCCCCAACCCCTGGAGCCGCTGCGGGCACCGCCTTACCAGCTGAACCTGGACGGCCAGCCCAGCGGCCTGCTGATCGGCGCCGACAGCCCACGTTGCTGGAGCCGCGACAGCTGCTCCCTGGCCTGCAGCGCCCGCGAGGAACAGCAAGCCGATCAGCCCAGTACCTGGCTGTGGCAGGCGGACCGAGGCTGGCGCCGACTGCCACAGCCCTGGATCGCCAGCCCGGCGGAACCTTCTTTTTACCCCGGCGCCCTGCTGGAGCTGGACAGCCGTTACCTGCGTCACGCGGCCTACCTGGATTGCGCCGAGATCGACCGGGGGCGCTACGGCTATCGCCTGCACAGCATCCATAGCGACACCGAAACCGGCGTCGGCCACGACCCTGAGGGTTGCCTGCAGGTCGCGCCGCTGCCGCTGGTACAAACCCGACTGTGCCAGCCCCTGGACAGCGGCGGCGGCCGCGGTGACAGCCAGATCGAGTCACAGCCGCTGCTGGATGGCCAGCGGGCGCTGTTCAGCTGGCTGGCCGACGATGCACAGGGCATGGGCGCCTACACCTGCAGGATCGGCGACTGGCAACTGCCCGGGCGCTGGCGGCTGGACCATCGGGTGTCCGACTGCCAGCGCTATCTGGCCCTGCTGCCTTTTACCCAGCTCTCCCAGGTCAGCGACCGGGCGGTGGTGGCCGACCTGCAGCAGCAACGCCTGCTGCACAGCCCGCCGCTGCTGGCGGCACGCCTGCTGGACTTGCGCCATGGCCAGTTGAGCCTGGCGGTGATCGTCGGGCGCCTCGACCAGGACCTGCCGAGCAGCCCCCTGCAACGCTTCAACCGACCCGCGCCGGCGCCCGACCAGGCTGCCGGGTTCTGCGCCGATCAGGACGACTCCCAGCTGTGCTACCAACGCCAGCACCTGCAGATCACCGAGCAGCAACTGCTGCCGCTGGCCGACTGGCGCCTGGTGGAGCGGCCCCAGGCCGCGGTGGCGGAAGGCGACTTCATCCAGCCGGCCCCCGACGGCCGGGATGCCGCCTGGCTGTTCGGCAGTGAAACCGAATACGCCGACAGCTGGCTGCGGGAACCCAGCCCGCGCCTGGGCGGCCACTTGCTCACCGCCAGCGGCTGCGCCCTGACGGACCTGGCGCCGTCGCTGATCTGGTCCGCCGATGGCCGTTATCTGGCCCTGACCCGGCTGCGCCTCGACGTCGAAGACGGCTACCGCGCCTGGCAGCTGTTGCTGCTGGATGTGCGCCAGCGCAGCCTGCGCATCGCCCCACAGTGGCTGCGCCACCGGCCGCTGTTGCAGCGCTTCGACCACCAGGAACTGGAGTTGCGCCTGTACGAACGGGATTGGCAGGCCGCGGATGACAACGATCCGGGCCGCAGCCTGCGCCTACCCCTGGCCGAGTTGCTCGACCTGCCCGCCCGGGCCCTGGAGTCCCATCAGGGCCTGTGGCTGCTTGCCGCCGACGCGCACCTGGCCGGCGCCTGGCAGGCCCTGCCGCGCCCGGAGCATCCGGCGTTTTGCGAGAGTGCCTGAAGCCGCGCCTCAATCCTCGCTGGCGACCCGGGCGTTGTGGGCCCGCTGGCGGACAAACCCGGGGATCTGCTCCCCGGGCAGGGACTTGCTGTAGTACCAGCCCTGGATGATCAGCTCCGAGCTCGATTGCAAGAAATCAAGCTGCTCGCGGGTTTCCACCCCTTCCACCACCACCTTGAGCTTGAGCGTCTCGCAAAAGCGCAGCAGACCGTTGAGCACCTGGGCGCCCTTGGGCTCGCGCTGGGCCAGGACGAAGCTGCGGTCGATCTTGATCCCGTCCACAGGAAACTGATGCAGGTAGCTCAAGGCGGAAAAGCCGGTGCCGAAGTCATCGATATAGACCCGCGCCCCCAGGGCATGCAGCTTGCCGATCCATTGCTGGGTCAGCAGGGCATCGCCCACCAGCGCGTCCTCGGTGATCTCCACCGAAACCTGGCCCTGGGCCCAGGCGAGAATCTCCAGCAGACGCCGACCATGCTCCGCCGAAGCCAGGGTGGCGCTGGAGATATTGATGGTGATGGGCAGTTGGAAGCCGATCTTGCTCCAGGCCAGGTGCTGGCGCACCGCCTGGGAGGCGACCCAGAAGTCCACCTCAGGCATCAGCCCGGCCTGCCCCAGCCATTGCAACAGCTCCCAGGGCGACTGCACCTTGCCCTCGCCGTCCCGGGCGCGGATCAGCGCCTCGCAGCCGGTGCACAGGCCGCTGTCCTTGGCCACCTGGGGCTGGTACTCCAGGTGAAAGTCGTAGCCGCTCAATTGCTGGATCCGCGCCAGTTGCAGGGACTGCTGCGCGGCCTGGCGGTAGGCCGCCACCATCGGGTCCAGCTCGAACAGCCTGCCGCGCTCCTCCAGGCCGCGGAAGGTGGTGTCGAAGGTCTTCAGGTAGACCTGTCCGGCGCCCTCGCCCTGGCGCTGGATGCTGCGCACATAAGGCAGGTAGATCAGGGTGCCGATGCCCAGCAACAGCAGTTGCAGGAGCACCGCGCCCCAGTCGCCCTGGGTACTCAGGTAGGCATTGAGCAGCACTGGCGAGGTAAAGGGCAGGCTGACCAGGGCCGGGCTGACCCAGCCCAGTTGCACCACCAGCAGGGCCAGGCAGGCGTTGACCATCGGCACCAGCATGAAGGGCACCAGCAGCCGCGGGTTGAGGATGATCGGCAGGCCGAACAGCAGCAGTTCGTTGACGTTGAACAGCGACAGCGCCAGGCTCGCCATGGCCAGCAGGCGCATGGAACGGTTGCGGGAAAAGCCCAGGATCGCCAGCACCAGGGCCAGGGAACCGCCGGATCCGCCGATGAAGGCGAAACACCCCAAGAGGCCGCTGTTGAGGGCATAGCGCAGGGGTTGCCCGGCGGCATGATCGGCGGCATTAAGGGCCACCGCCTGATCCAGCACCTCGATCACGGGCTGCATGGCGTAGGTGCCGTGAATGCCGAAGAACCACAACAGGGAATTGGTCGAGGTCAGGAGAATCGCGTTGAGGTAGGGATGATCCAGGCTGTCGATGTCGAGCGGGCGCTGGATGTAGGCAAAGTCGTGGACCTGCAACAGCACTTGCAGCACTGCCACCAGCGCCAGGCAGGTCAGCACCCCTGGCAACACCATATTGATGGTGCCCTTGAGGTTGTGCCCCACCAGTCCTTCGTCCACCAGCCGGGTCCAGCGTCGGCGATGCAGCCAGGCCATGGTCGGGACATTGACCAGGGGCGAGGCGATGGCGATGAACAGCACGAAGGTCGCCGACGCCAGCGGATAGTCCCGCAGCAGGTAGATGGCGATCACCACATGGGCCAGGCAGAGAAAGGCCACCGGCAGCTGGGGCAGGCGGTGCTGGATCGCCAGCATGTAGCCGATGGAAGCCGCCACCAGCAGGGGAATGATCGAACTGATGCGGTTGTGCAACCCGGTCAGCAAGTCCACCAGGGAGCCGGGGGCGCCCAGGGCCTGGGCACATTGCGCAAGGATCAGGAACAGCGCCGACACCAGCAGGCAAGGCAATAGCCAGAGCAGGCCTTCGCGAATCGAGCGCAAGGACTCGGCGCCCGCCAGCAACGCCAGGCGGTGGGTGAAAAACAGCTTGAACCCCAATTGCCGCATCGGCCTCTCCCCTCTGCCTGCGCACGTCCGTCCCCTGCAGACGGCCCCCGTCATGACCGCCCGGCGTCTGGCGAGGCCGTGGGGCAAACAGGAGGTGCAGGCGAAGATACCACTGTAGAAACCCTGGTCGGCAAGCACTCGATGGCACTACCTTGAGTGTTTTATCGCCCCTGCGGCGCCAGACTTGACCCCAACGCCGCGCCTCGGGCCGGGCTGCCCCCCAACACAACGGCGAATCAATATCATTTGCAGCGTATCAGGGCTTTTGCTTTAATCGCGAGCAATTCCCATTTGCAACGCCACCCGCCACCGGACCACGCCCTTGCCTTCCACGCCGCCCGCCAGCCCCACTCTGGTCCACAACCTCTATGACGCTCATCACCACTGGCTCTATGAACTGTTGCGGCGCCGCCTGAACCACGCTTGGGATGCCGCCGATCTGGCCCACGAGATCTTCGTCCGGGTACTCAAGCGCCCGCCGCAGCTGGACGGCGAGGTGCAGCAGCGCTCCTACCTGGCCACCATTGCCCGCGGCCTGTGCATCGATCACTGGCGGCGCCGCCAGTTGGAGCAGGCCTGGCTGCAGGCCCTGGCGGCGCGTCCGCCGGCGTTGCAACCGTCTCCGGAGCAGCGGGCAATCATCGTCGAGACCCTCTACGAAGTGGACGCCCTGCTCGAGCGCCTGCCGCAGCGGGTGCGCGAAGCCTTTCTCCTGGCGCAGTTGCATGGCCGTTCCTACAAGGCCATTGCCGAAGAACTGGGGGTCTCGGAGCGCATGGTGAAGAAATACCTGGCCCAGGCCCTGGTGCATTGCGCGCTACTGGAGGCCGAACTCGACGGCCTGCTGATCGAGTAGCGGCCCATGAGCGAACACGGCGCCCAACGCTTGAGCCATGCCAGCCTGCAACAGGCCGCGCACTGGTACGTGCAATTGCAGGACGAGGCCGTCAGCGACGAACAACGCCGCCATTGGCAGGCCTGGCTTGAGCAGCACCCGGAACACCGTCGGGCCTGGGGCTACGTCGGGCGGGTCAGCCAGTGCCTGCTGCCGCTGCAGGAAGCCGGCGCCCAGCAAGCCGCCGGCCAGGCCCTGCGCGGTGGCCGGCGGGCACCACTGGCGCGGCGGCAGGTGCTCGGCGCACTGGTGTTGCTCGGCCTGGGCTGGGGCACCTGGCGCGGCACGCCGCTGCCCCAGGCACTGGGCCGCTGGCGGGCCGACTACGCCACCGGCACCGGGGAGATCCGCGAGGTCCGGCTCAGCGACGGCACCCACCTCTGGCTCAATGCCCTGAGCGCGCTGGATGTGCGCTACAGCGCCCGGGAGCGCCTGTTGCAACTGCACCAGGGCGAAATCCTCATCGACACCGCCAAGGATCCGCAGCGCCCGTTGCGGGTGGACACCGAACACGGACGGCTGCAGGCCCTGGGCACGCGCTTCAGCGTGCGCCGGGAGGGCGCACGCACCCTGCTCAACGTCTACGCCGGCGCGGTGCAAGTGCACAGCGGCAAGAGCGGCCAGCAGCAGCGGGTCGACGCCGGCCAGCAACTGGCCTTCGACGCCGTCGCGCTGGGTCCGCTGCAAGGCGCCAGCGCCGCTCGCGAAGCCTGGAGTCGCGGGCTGCTGCTGGCCGACAACCTGCCACTGGCACAACTGCTCGAAGAGTTGCGGCGCTATCGCCCGGGGCATCTGGGCTGTGACCCGGCCCTGGGTCGATTGCCGGTCATGGGCGCCTTCCCGCTGCACGATTCCGACCAGGCCCTGGCCCTGCTGGAAGCCGCCCTGCCGGTGCGGGTCCAGCGCCTGACGGCCTGGTGGGTGACCCTTGAACCCCGAGCCTGAAAATCCACAGAAGATTTTTTTCAGGTTGCGGTTCCCTTTTGTCTTTCTGGTTCGGTTAACCCGGTAACTGCTCTCACATTGCCGATCCACAAGGGAACCCCATGCCAACCCCCAACCGTCCCCGCTTGCGCCCGTCCCTGCGTCCCCTGACCCTGTGCAGCGCCCTTTTGTGCCTGCCCGCCCCCTGGACCCAGGCCGCCGAAAACCCCGCCAGCCAGCAGGCGGACAGCCAGCGCCAGGCCTACGACATCGGCCCCGGCCCACTGGTCAGTGTGCTCAATCGCTTCGCCGAACAGAGCGCGGTCTTTGTCGCCGGGCACAACGACCTCGCCGCCGGCAAGCAGAGCCCGGGGCTGCGAGGCCGCTACAGCGTCGAACAAGCCCTGCAACAGTTGCTGCTCAACAGCGGCCTGCAAGCCCAGGCCGTCAGCGGCGGGTATGTGCTGCAAGCGCTCCCGACCGCCAGCGGCCCGTTGCAGCTGGGCACCACTCAGGTGTCCGCCCAGGGCCTGGGCAGCGTCACCGAGGACAGCCAGAGCTACACCACCGGGGCCAGCGCCTCGGCCACCGGCCTCAACCTGTCGCTGCGGGAAACCCCGCAATCGGTGACGGTGATCACCCGCCAGCAGCTGGACGACCAGGGCAGCAACAGCATCGCCGATGCCCTGCGCCGGGCCCCGGGGGTCAGCGTGCAGAACTACGACAGCGAACGCTGGGAGTTTTCCAGCCGCGGCCTGCCGATCACCAACTTCCAGTACGACGGGGTCAACGTCACCTACGACGGGGTCTACGACTACGGCACCACCAGCACCGACATGGCGACCTTCGACCGGGTGGAAATCATCAAGGGCGCCACCGGCCTGATGACCGGCTCCGGCGACCCCTCGGCCACCGTCAACCTGATCCGCAAGCGGCCGACCAAGGACTTCAAGGCCTCGGTCACCGGCACCCTCGGCTCCTGGGACAACTACCGCAGCGAAGGCGATATCTCCGGGCCACTGACCGAGACCGGCAATATGCGCGGGCGCTTCGTCGGGGTCTACCAGGATCGCAGCTCGTACCTGGACCACTACCAGAACAGCAAGGACATCGCCTACGGCGTGCTGGAGGCCGACCTGACCCCCGACACCCTGCTGACGGTGGGCCTGGACCAGCAGAACACCCGCTCCCGGGGCGCCACCTGGACCGGCTTCCCGATGTACTTCAGCAACGGCTCGCGCACAAACTTTTCCCGCTCGTTCAACCCGGCCACCGACTGGAGCCGTCGCGACTTCAAGAACCAGACCCTGTTCACCTCCCTGGAACAGCAACTGGCCCATGACTGGACCCTCAAGGTCAGCTACGACCACCTGCGCCGCGAGCACGACACCCTGCTGGGCTCGGCCAGCGGCGGCAACCCGGATCAGGCCAGCGGCGACGGCATGTTCATGTACATGGGCAAGTTCAAGGGCGAGCAGACCCAGGACAACCTGGACATCAACCTGCACGGCCCCTTCAGCCTGCTGGGCCGCGAACACGAGCTGATCGCCGGCTTCATGCTGATGAACGCCAAGCAGGACATCCCGGTCCACGGCTCGGTGTACCCGCCGGTGGGCGGCAGCATCTACCAGTGGCGCGGCGAATTCGCCAAGCCGGACATCCCTCAGATCGGCGAAAACGACATCCTCCAGCGCCAGACCGGTGCCTACCTGGCCACCCGCCTCAAGCCCAGCGACGACCTGGCGCTGATCCTCGGCACCCGGGTCAGCGACTTCAAGGGCATCGACAACACCCGCTACTTCGACCCCGGCCGCGCCGACGCCCGCCAGCGCTACCAGCAGACCGGCGTGGTCACGCCCTATGCGGGCCTGGTCTATGACCTCAACGATCACTACTCGCTGTACACCAGCTACACCAGCATCTATCAGCCGCAGATGAGCAAGGACGCCGGCGGCAAGATCCTCGACCCGGTGCAGGGCGACAGCTATGAAGCCGGGATCAAGGCCGAATACCTGGACGGCCGGGTCAATGCCAGCTTCGCGGTGTTTCATGTGCAGCAGGACAATGTCGCGCAACTGGTGGACGGCTGGGGCACCGACGCCATCTACCGCCCGACCAAGGGCGCGACCACCAAGGGCTTCGAGGTCGAAGTGGCCGGCGAGCTGCTGGACGGCTGGAACCTGTCCGCCGGCTACAGCTACAACCACACCCGCGATGCCAATCACGACTACGTCTACGGCTCGGTCCTGCAAACCACCGAGCCGCAGCAGGTGGCGCGGCTGTTCAGCAGCTACCGCCTGCCGGGCGCCTGGGACCGCCTGACTCTGGGCGGCGGGGTCAACTGGCAGAGCCGGTTCTTTGGCAAGGTCTACCAGCCCGACCCGAACGATGCGGTCAATGGCGGGCATGACTCGCGCATTGCCCAGGACGGCTACTTCCTGGTGGACGCCATGGCCCGCTACCAGTTCAGCCAGCACCTGAGCTCGACCCTGAACGTGAAGAACCTCTTCGACAAGAAGTACTACACCGGTATCGGCAACTTCGGCACCGGTTTCTACGGCGAGCCGCGCAGCCTGCAACTGGCGACCCGCTGGGACTTCTGAGCGCGCCGATCCACGGTCGCGTGGCCCGACGGCGGGTTGACTACGCTTGAGCAAGCGTGATCAACCCGCAGAGGACCGACACCATGCCACGCATCCAGACCATCACCCCGTGCCTGTGGTTCGACCACCAGGCACACGCGGCGGCACAGTTCTACTGCTCGGTCTTCGAACAGTCGCACATCACCCACGTCAGCCATTACGGCAAGGCCGGCTTCGAGATTCACGGACGCCCCGAGGGCTCGATAATGAGCGTGGCCTTCGAACTCGACGGCCAGGGCTTCAGCGCCCTCAACGGTGGCCCGCTGTTCAGCTTCAATGAGGCCATCTCCCTGCAAGTGCATTGCCGCAGCCAGGCCGAGCTGGATCACTACTGGAACGCCCTGGGTTTTGGCGGCCCGCCACAAGCGCAGCGCTGCGGCTGGCTCAAGGACCGTTTCGGGCTGTCCTGGCAGATCGTGCCGCAGTGCCTCACGCCGATGATCTGCGACCCCGATCCGGCCCGTTCGCAACGGGTGATGCAGGCCCTGCTGGGGATGAAAAAGCTCGATATCGCGACGCTGCAACGCGCCTTCGACGGCAAAAGCTAATACAATCGCACCTGCTTTCACCGACGGAAAACCGCAATGAAGCCTGCCCTCTCCTGTGACCAGGAACCGCAGTTCTGGCGCGACCCGGCCCTGCCGTTCATCGAGGCCCGCGCCATCGCCGATGGCCGCAAGGTCTGCTACAGCCGCCATGCCCACCAACAGTTTTCCATCGGCAGCATCACCGCGGGCGTCAGCACCTACCTCAGCGGTCACGCGCAGTGGCGGGTCAGCCGCGGCACCGTGGTGCTGATGAACCCGGGGGTGGTGCACGCCTGCAACCCGATCGACGATCAACCCTGGTCCTATCGCATGCTGTATGTCGACACGCCCTGGCTGACCGCGCTGCAGCACGACCTGGGCTTCAGTGCCGAGCTGGGCTTTCGTCCGTTTCGCGAGACGCACAGCCGCGACCCGCAACTGTTCGCCGAGCTGGAGCAGCTGTACCAGACCCTGGTGGCCACCGAGGCCGAGCCGCTGCTCAAGCACAGCGCCGTGGTGAGCTTTTTCAGCGACCTGCAGCAGCGCCTGAACCCCGCCGAGGCGACGCCCCGGGGCGACAACCGCAAACTGCAGGAAGCCGCCGACTACATCCGCCGCCACTGCACCCAGGCCCTGAGCCTGGAAGACCTGTGCCAGGCGGCGCAGCTGTCACCGTCCTACCTGATCCGTGCCTTCAAGCAGCAGTTCGGCATGCCGCCCCACGCCTACCTGGTGAACCAGCGGGTGCAGTTCGCCCAGGCCCGCCTGCGCAGCGGCGCGCCGATCGCCGAGGTGGCGCTGGAGGCCGGCTTTGCCGATCAGGCGCATTTCCAGCGCGCCTTCAAGCAGCACCTGGCGGCCACTCCCGGCCAGTACCGCGGCCAGCGCTAGAGCAACAGATAGCCCGCGCTGGCAGCCAGCAACGCGGCCATGCTGCGGTTGAACAGACGCATCTGCGCCGGGTCGCTCAGGTAGTGCCGCAAGCAGCTCCCGGCATAGGCCCAGCAGGCAATCGACAGGTAGCAGATCAGCCAATACAACCCGGTGAACAACCACACCAGGCCCACGTCCCCGTCGGCGGCAAAAGCGCCCATCCCCGCGACGCAGGCCAACCAGGCCTTGGGACTGAGCCACTGCATCAACGCGCCGTACCAGGCCGACGGCGCCCGGGCAACAGCATCGGTATCCAGGCGACCATCGTCCCGGGCCAGCTTCCAGGCCATGTACAGCAGGAAAGCCACGCCAAACAGGCGAATGCCCTGGGTCAGCAGCGGCCACTGGCGCAGCAGTTCGTGCAGCCCCAGGCCGATCAGCACCAGCAGCCCGACGAAGCCCAGGGTGGCTCCGGTCACGTGGCGCAAGCTGGCCCTGAAGCCGAAGCGCGCGCCACTGCTGAGGGCAACGATGTTCACCGGTCCCGGGGTGATGGAAGCGGCCAGGGCAAAGGCCGCCATGGAAAACACCAGGCTCATGTCTTGTTTCTCCTATCTGGATCGGATTGACCGCCGCCCAGACTAGGGAGCCAGGATCGCCGCGTATTGAAGAAAACTGCCCTCGTCAGCGACTAGCAGCGCAGGTGATTGAGCTGGCAGTACTGGTCCCAGTCCATGTCCACCATCTCGGCGATTTCCCGGTGCGCCTCCAGAGTCATCCGGCTCAGTTCCTGGGGCGTGCGGGCAATGAACGACAGCGCCAGTTCCCAAGTGCCCATGCCGCGCAACCGGGCCTCTTCGTCAAACAGGCGACTGGCGTGCTGGATCTGCAACTCGCTCAAGTCCTCGGGTCGCCAGTGCAGACCCGAGGGTTGTCCGAGCCCGAGCTGGGCCACCAGTTCCGGACGCTCGGCGAGGTACAGCATCAAGGCTTGCTGATAACTGAGTTCAGACATTTGCATGACTCTCACTCCCATCATGAAATCAATTGCGGCGCGTTCACGCCCTGCCCCCGGGGCCCGGCTCACGCCGGCGTCAGGCTGGCGATCCGGTCCACCACCCGCCCGGCCAGATCGTCGGGGCGGAACTTGGCAAGAAAATCATCGGCACCGACCTTCTTCACCATGGCCTGGTTGAAGGCTCCGGACAGCGAGGTATGGAGCACGATGTACAGCTGCTTCATCCGTGGGTCGTTGCGCACTTCGGCGGTGAGGGTGTAGCCGTCCATTTCCGGCATTTCGATATCGGAGATCATCATCAGGAACTCCTCGTCCGGGCGCTTGCCCGCATCGAGCATGGCCTGCAGGTAATCCAGCGCCTCGCGGCCGTCCTTCAGCGACACCACCTGCACCCCGACGCTCTCCAGGCAGCGGGTCACTTGCTTGCGCGCCACCGCCGAGTCATCCACCGTCAGCACCCGCCAATGCGCCGCGGCGACCTGGGTCTGCGGCGGGATCACGCCCTGGGAGATTTCCTCGCAGACCGGCGAGACCTCGGCCAGGACCTTCTCCACGTCGATGATTTCCACCATGCGCTCGCCGACCCGGGTCACCGCCGTCAGGTAGTTGTCCAGGCCGCTGCCCTTGGGTGGCGGGTGAATTTCCTCCCAGTTCAGGTTGACAATGTGTTCCACCGCGCTCACTAGAAAGCCCTGGGTCTTGTTGTTGTACTCGGTAATGATCACGTAAGCGCTGTCGATATCCTCGACTCCGGGCAAGCCGGTGGCCAATGCCAGATCAAGTATCGGAATGGATACACCGCGAACATTGGCCACGCCACACACCACCGAATGTGACATGGGCAGTACATTCAACTTGGGGCACTTGAGAACCTCTCTAACTTTAAATACGTTGATGCCGTACAACTGCGACTCATTAAAACGGAATAACAATAGTTCCAGACGATTCTGCCCTGCCAACTGAGTACGGCTGTTAACCGTTTCCATCACACTGGACATACGACCCCCCCGCCCTGATCTAGTTGATCAATCGGCGATTAAATGAAAGTTGCTGATTACTCTTGGCGATCAACTATTGAAACGGGTCACCAGGGCGTTCAGTTCGTGGGCGGTGGACTCCAGATCACCGCCCACGGTGGACGAATGCACAGCAATCTCGGCGTTCTGATCCGAAACCCGGGCAATCTTGGTGATCTGTTCGGATATTTCCTCGGCGACATGGGCTTGCTGCTCCGAGGCGGCGGCCATTTGCTGGCTCATCTGGTGAATCCGCTCCACCGCCGCGTTGATGCCGTCCAGGGCTTCCTGGGTACTGATCACCTGGGCCACCCCGGAGCGCGCTTCGACGCTGCCCTGGCGCGCCACTTCCACCGCCTGGGTGGCCACTTCCTGCAGGGTGACGATGATGCGCTGGATGCTCTGGGTCGACTCCTGGGTCTTGGAGGCCAGGGCCCGGACCTCGTCGGCCACCACCGCAAAACCGCGGCCCTGCTCGCCGGCCCGGGCAGCCTCGATCGCCGCGTTGAGGGCCAGCAGATTGGTCTGTTCGGCAATCGAGCGGATCATGTTGGCCGCCTGCTGGATCGACTGGGTTTCCGCGGCCAGGCCTTCCACGGACTGGCTGACGGCGTCCACGGTGTCCGCCAGTTTCTCGATCACCACGCGGGTTTTCTGTGCCTCCTCGGAGCCCACCTGGGTCAGGTTGTTGACCTGATCGGCGGCCGAGGCGGTGTCGTGGATGTGCACCGACACCTCGGAAATCGACGAGGCCATCTGGTTCATTGCGGTGGCCGCCATGTCCGCTTCGTCGCGCTGCTTGCCCAGGGCGCTTTCCGCCTGCTTGGACAGACTCTGGCTGGTGGAAGCCAGGGACGCCGCCTGGTTGGCGTAGTCGCCAAGCCGGCTAAGGGCGGTGCGGATTTTCGCCGACTCGCTGATCAGGATCATCTGCAACTGCGCCACTGGGCCGTGTTCGTCGGTGTAGGTACGGGCGATCAGCTCACTGTCGAAGCTGCCTAGGGACACCGAGCTGATGCGCCCGAGCATCTGCCGCGCGCGATACAGGGCATAGCCCTGGACCGCGAAATACCCGGGAACCGCCGCGCCCAGCGCCGCCCAGGCGCCCCCCAGCCAGTAGGCGCCGGCGGTGGCCGCCAGGCCCAGCACGGGCGGCAAGGCGAAGCTGCAGACCCTGGCCACCCGGTAGCTCCAGGGTAGGGCCAGGTTGTCGCTGCGCATGCGTTGATAGAGGGCGCCGGCGCGCTCCACCTGTTCGCGCTCGGGCTTGACCCGCACCGACTCGTAGCCGGCAATCACGCCCTTGCTGAAGATCGGCGTGACATAGGCGTTGACCCAGTAGTGGTCACCGTTGTTGCTGCGGTTCTTGACGATGCCCATCCAGCTCTTGCCGTCCTTGAGGTAGGACCACATGTGCGCGAACACCGCTTCGGGCATGTCCGGATGGCGCACGATATTGTGCGGGCTGCCGATCAGTTCTTCCCGGCTGAAACCACTGACTGCGACAAACTCGTCATTGCAGTAGGTGATCTTGCCGTGAATATCGGTGGCGGAAATCAGCCGTTGTTCTGCGGGAAACACCAGCTCGCGCTGGGTCACAGGAAGATTGTTTCTCATCTAAAAAGCCTCGCAGGAAAGTGTTCATTTTCCATTCGGTATCAAATAAAAATTTCCGCATCCTGCGATGACTCGAAGACTTCCTCTGCTGACTTGCAGAACTTTCCAGAGCCAAGTGAATTACTGCAAATGGCCAATATTGATCCAGTCGGCGCAAGTTTAGATTCCGGCGTCAAAAAAAGTGTGAAAAATTCATCAAGCCATCCAACTTAGAGGGCAGAAAATCAAAGATTTTCTGATGTACATCAACAATTGAGAACCAAATAGAAAGCTTGCTTGCTAGTTGTTGAGAAGCATTCTTTGCAAGACACCCTGTGCCCGCGAAAACTCCATTCGCTGAACATGGGCCACAAACTCGTCGAAGGTTGTTCTATCGACCGGCAGCGCATGTTGCGCCAAGGCCTCAGTGAGCGTCAGGGCCTGCAAGTTGCTCTGGCGCAACAACGGCAGAATCTCTTGCAGGGCGCTCTGGAACACACCCAGGTCCAGGGGTTCTTGCAGGGCGTGAGCGCATTCTGGCGAGGCCCGCCCGAACTCCGCCTGCAAGCCCGCCAAGGTGCTGGCCAGTAATCGTTGCAGTTCATCCAGATGGCCCTCGGTGAGGGTCAGATGCAACGCCGCGCCGTCGCGCAGGGACTGTTCCAGCACCGCGCAGCTCTGCGCGAAGCCTCGCCCGCCGAGGTTGCCGGCAGCGCCCTTGAGGGTATGCAGCAGGTAGCAGGCATCCTTGGCATTGTCCTCGGCAAGACTCTGGCGCAGCCGTTCGAGCAGCTCTCCCAGCGTGGCCTCCGACCCCTCGAGCACTTGATTGAGCAAGTCACGGTTACCGCCAAAGCGTTCGAGAATCAGCGCCGGGTCCTCGATCAGGCCGGTGTCGGTTGAGGGCTCGGCAACCTGCGCCAGCCGCACCGCGCCACCAGTCCAGAACAACAGACTGTTGACCAGCTGCGGCAGGTTGATCGGCTTGCCGACATGGTCATTCATGCCCGCTGCCAGGCAGCTCTGGCGGTCGGCCTGGGAGGCATTGGCGGTCATGGCAATGATCGGCAAGCGGGCAAAGCGCGCATCGGCACGGATCCGCCGGGTGGCTTCATAGCCGTCGATATCGGGCATCTGGATGTCCATCAGCACCGCGGCAAAGGGTTCCTCGGCTTCGAGAGTCATTTTCACCCCCTGCAGCCCGCCGCCGGCCAATTGCACCTGAGCCCCTTCCAGGGTCAGCAGTTCTCGGGCGATCTGCCGGTTCAGGACGTTGTCTTCCACCACCAGCAACCGCAAGCCACTGAGGCTGGAGCGCTGCGCGGGCGCCTTGGCCGGCGGCCCGTCGAGGGCCGCGGAGCGCTCGGTCAGCAGCGCCTGCGCCAGCTGCCGAGGGGTAAAGGGCTTGCTCAGGTAGTGAGCAAAGGGCGCCTCGGCGCTGTCCAGCCGGGCCAGCAGCGCAGTGGCATCGTGGTGACTCAAGATCACCACCGTCGGCGGCGCTTCCAGCCTCATGTCCTTGATCATTTGCGCGGCGTGCAGGCCGTCCATGTCCGGCATCAGCCAATCCAGCAAGACCAGATCGAAAGCCTCGCCCCGGGCTACAGCGGCATCCACGGCCGACAAGGCCTGAGCACCGCCGGTGGCGTGCTCGACGGTCCAGCCGAAGCTGCGCAAGGTGCGCACATTCAGCTCCAGCGCCAGGGGGTGGTCATCCGCCACCAGCACTCGCAAGGCCTTGCCTCCTAGAGGCAGGGTCTGGGCGACACAGGCACCGTCCAGCCCCAGCTCCAGTTCAAAGCTGAAACAGCTGCCTGCGCCGAGCTGGCTGCGCACCTGCAACTGTCCGCCCATCAGCTGCACCAGGTGCTTGCAGATCGCCAATCCCAGGCCGGTGCCGCCAAAACGCCGAGTGGTCGAGGCTTCCGCCTGACGGAAACCTTCGAAAATCACCTGCAGGTGTTCGGCGCTGATGCCAATGCCGGTGTCGCTTACCGCCACTTGCAGACGCACGCTGTGCGCCCCCTGCTCAAGCAACTTCAGGCCCACCACCACCTGGCCCTCGGCGGTGAACTTCATGGCATTGCCCGCCAGGTTGATCAGCACCTGTTGCAGGCGCAGGCTGTCGCCCACCAGGTTCAGCGGCAACTGCGGGTCGAGATCGAAGATCAGCTCGATATCGCCCACGCCCTGATTGCCCGCCAGCACCACCGCCAGGTCACGCAGTAGTTGATCGAGGTCGAAGGGGTGTTCCTCCAGTTGCAACTTGCCGGCCTCGATCTTCGAGTAGTCGAGAATGTCGTTGAGCAGTCCCAGCAGAGACTTGGCTGCGGTCTGCGCCTTGGTCGCGTATTCCAGCTGGCGCGGCTCCAGGCCGGCCCGTTGCAGCAGTTGCAGCATCCCCAGCACGGCGTTCATCGGCGTGCGGATCTCATGGCTCATGTTGGCCAGGAACGAGGACTTGGCCTCGCTCGCGGCATCCGCCTGTTCCTTGGCGTAGAGCAGCCGGGACTCCAGCTCCCGTTGCGCGGTGATGTCCAGGTTGATCCCGGTCACCCGCAGCGCCTTGCCATCGGTGTCGCGCTCCACATAGGCCCCGGACTGGATGAAGCGCACCTGCCCGCTGGGACTGACCACGCGAAAGATCGGATCGTAGACACCCTGGCCCGCCACCGCCTCTTCCAGCTTGCGCTGGGTCCGTTCCTGGTCCTGCGGGTGCACCCGCTCCAGCCAGTGCTGATAGTTCAAACCGTTGCCGCGCAGCTCCAGCGGCTGCTCGTAGAGCTCGAACATGCGCTCGTTCCAGTCCAGCGAGTGGTCAGCGAGGGTCCAGGACCAGATCCCCAGCTTGGCCACTTTGGCGGCCATCAACAGTTGGTCGCGGGCCGTAGCCAGGGTCTGCTCCGCGGCCTTGCGCTCGGTGATGTCCACGGCGATGCCCAGGTAGCCGGTCAGTTGCCCATTTTCATCACGCAGGGCGCTGACCACCAGGGTCGCGGCGAAGTGCGAACCGTCCTTGCGCACCATGGTCCATTCGCGGGTTTGCGCGCCTTCGGTTTCCGCCTGCTGGACGAACACCCGAAAGCCTTCGATGGGTCGCTGATGCTGGGCACTGAGCTCGATGCCGCGCTGGCGGACTTCTTCCGGCAGGTGGATCACCTCCGGGGTGTGCCGCCCCACCATTTCCTCGGCCTGGTAGCCCGACAGCCGCTCCGCGCCACGATTGAACACGCGGATGATGCCATCGCGATCGGTGGCGATGATTGCCACCTGCGAGGCCGAGCGCAGCACGCTGGAGAGCAGCAGGTTGATCTGTCCCAGCTCGGCGGTGCGCGCTGCCACCTGGTCCTCCAGGCGTGCGTTGAGTTCGAGAATCCGCGCCTCGGCGGCTTTCTGCGCGGTGATGTCACGGACCGTCATCGAGGCGCCGATGACCTGGCCGCGCCGATCGAAAATCGGCGAAACGTTGACCGACACCGCCACCCGGCTGCCGTCCTGGCGCAGGCGCTGGGTATCGAATCCGTGCACCCGTTCGCCATGACGCAGCTTGTGCAGGATGTGCTGTTGTTCCAGCACCAGCTCCGGCGGCACGATCAGGTCCTGGAACAAGCGGCCCCGCGCCTGTTCGGCGCTGTAGCCGAAAATCTCCTCGGCGCCGCGATTCCAGCTGGTGATGCGCCCCTCCAGGGTCTTGCCAATGATGCCGTCGGTGGAGCTTTCGACAATGGCCGCCAGCCGGGTCTGGTCACGGCGCAAACGGTTCTGCCGGTTGACCCCCAGGGCTATCACGGTGCCCACCACCGCCAGCAACAGGGTCAGCAGGCCGCCGATCCCCAGTACCCAGGCCGGCGCGGTCTGATGTAGCGGTTCGACGAAGCCCGGGCCCACGCTGAACTCGAAGGCCCAGCGCCGCCCGAACACCTGTTCCTCACGGGTACGCACGCTCAGCGTGTCCTTCAATGGCTGGGCCGAGCTGGCAAAAAAGCTCCCGGCGCCGGCGTCATCGCTGATGTCGCGCAACACCAGGCGCTGGCTGGCCGGGTCCAACGGCAAGTCCTTGAGCACCTCGTTCATCACCAGGGGCGCATAGGTCCAGCCCAGGGTCTGGGCCTCGCGCTGCGACGGCGAAGGCGGCACTTCGGCGCTGCGGTACACCGGCAGCAGGAACAGCAACGAGCCCATCACCGCGCCGGGTTCCTGGCGCAGCGACAAGGGCCCGGTCAACCGCGGCTCGCCGCTGTGCATGGCGGCCACGGCGGCCGCCCGGCGCACCGGCTCGGACGCCAGGTCCAGGCCCAGGGCCGACTGGTTCGGCGCCAGCGGCTCGATGTACTGCACCACGTAGCGATCACCGTGGTGGGGCTGCCATTGCTGCAAATGAAAGCCCGGCGCGCCATCGAGCTGTGCTGCGGCCAGGAACGAACGCTCATGCTCCTCGGGCACGCGCCGGACAAAACCGAAACCGTGGGCGCCGAAAAACTCCCCGTTCAGGTCCCGACCCTGGCTGTAGCGATGGAAGATCTCTCGGCTCACGCCGTCTTCACCGGCCGTGACAATCACCCCGCGGGCGCCGCGCAAACCGTATTGGTACAAGGTCACGCGCTCCAGCACGTGATGCACGGCGTCTTCGGCCGCCCGCGACACCGACTGTTCCAGCTGATGGGCGTTGCCCCGTGCCACCAGCCAGTAAACCGCGGCGGTGACGCTTATACCCAGGACACTGATCAGCGCCAGGTAGACACAGCCGATTTGCACAGAACGTCCAGGCTTCAAGGGCGATCCTCGTCGGGGGCGGCAGGGTTCAGGGCTGCGCCGGCAGGCGGCCCGCGGCCAAGTACTCAGTCATGTTGGGGTACGACAGTGGACGGCAGTACAGAAAGCCCTGCATCACATGGCAGCCCTGAGCGGACAGGGCCCGGGCCTGTTCCTCGGTCTCCACGCCCTCGGCCACCAGTTGCAAACCCAGGGCCAGCCCCAGCTGGATGATGGCCCCGGTGATAGCCGCGTCGCTGGGATCGCTGATCATGTCCCGCACGAAACTCTGGTCGATCTTCAGCACGTCGATGGGCAAGCGCTTGAGGTAGGCCAGGCTGGAATAGCCCGTGCCGAAATCATCGATGGCGATGCTCACCCCCAGGGCCTTCAGGTCGCTGAGCAAGTCACAGCTGTGCTCGCCGTCCTCCAGCGCCAGGACCCCTTCGGTAATTTCCAGTTCCAGGGCCCGGGGTTCGATGGCGCTTTCCGCGAGGGCCTGCTTGACCAGATCGAGAAACTGCGGATCGGAAAACTGCAGCGGCGAGATGTTCACGCTGACGCTGATGGCATGCCCCTGTTCATTCCATTGGCGGATGGCCTGGCACGCCTGGCGCAACACCCAGCGCCCCAGGGGCACGATCAGCCCGCAATCCTCGGCCAGGGGAATGAACTCGGCGGGAGAAACCATCCTGCCGTGCTCATCGCGCAAACGCAGCAGGGCTTCGACGCCGACCACCCGCTGCAGGCGCAGGTCGACCTTGGCCTGATAGAACACCTCGAAGCGCTCCTGCTCCAGCGCGGTGCGCATCTCCCGTTCCAACTGATGCCGGGCACGCACCCGCTGATGGGTCGAATGGTCGAAGAAGCGGTACTGGCCGCGCCCCGCCTGCTTGGCCTGGTGCGCCGCGGCGTCGGCGTGCTGCAACAGGGACTCGGCGTCCAGGCTGTCATCGGGATAGACGCTGACGCCGATGCTGGCGGTCAGGTCATAGCGCGAAGGGCCGATCACCAGCGGCTGGGCGATGGCCTGCATGACCCGCTCGGCGCATTCGCTCAAGTCGTCCACGGCGTTCAGCTCGGGCACCAGCAGCATGAACTCATCGCCGCCCTGGCGGCTCAGAGTGTCGGTCAGGCGGCAGCAATGGCGCAGGCGCTGGGCGATTTGCTGAAGCACCGCGTCGCCTTCGCGATGGCTGCTGGTGTCGTTGATGACCTTGAAGTGGTCGATGTCGATCGACAGCAAGCCCACCAGCCCCTGGCCCGCGGCGGCCTGGCGAATGGCCTGTTCAGTGCGGTCGTGCAGCAACTGACGGTTGGGCAACTGGGTCAGGGGGTCGTAGTTGGCCAGGCGCCGGGACTCTTCGCCGAGCTTGATGTGGGCCTCGACCCGCGCCCGAGCGATGGGCACGTTGATCGGCTTTTGCAGAAAATCGGCGCCGCCCAGGCGCAGTGCGCGCAATTCGTGCTCGGTCTGGCGGTGCGAAGTGACGAAGATCACCGAGGCCTGGGACAGCCGCGGGTCGGACTTGATCAGCTCGCACACCGAATAGCCGTCCATGTCGGGCATTTCGATGTCCAGCAGAACAATGTCCGGATGGCATTGGCGGGCCACTTCCAGAGCCTGGCTTCCCTGGGTCGCGACATAGACCTCGCCCAGGTCCTGAAGCGCCTGGCCGAGTATCCGCAGGTCATTGACCTGATCGTCCACGATCAGAATGATCGGCTGGTGATTGAGCATCACACTGGTCCCTCTGTCCGGCTCCCTGAGATAAAACTCTCCCCCCGGCCAGAAGAATCCTAGACCAAGATCCACGGCACAACGCCGCTACCTTGGTATAGATCGGCCAGCCGGCGCTGTTAAAGGCTCAAGCTAATGAGACGCAGTTGCACCTGCTCGATCCATGCCCTGGATCACCCGCAGCGGCTGAGATTTTGCTGGGCGAAATATTTTTTCTCGACCCTGCATCCAGATGCCCGGCTCGGGGGTAGTTCCCATGACAGTTCTGAAAACTGCCGAACCTATCCCCGATGGAGAGCCACCATGCACGCCAGACAACGTCTTCTCTGCCTCAGCGCAACCTTGACCATCGCCTGCCTCGGCGCCCTGCCTGCGGCCCAGGCGCAGAGCGCATTACCCGACAGCATCAAGGTGCCGGACGGCCACAAAGTGGCCCTGGAAACCGTAGGCACCGGTGAAATCACCTACGAGTGCCGGGACAAGGCCAATGCACCGGGCGAGACCGAGTGGTTCTTCGTCGGCCCCAAGGCGGTGCTCAGCGATCGCAGCGGCAAGGTGCTGGGTGACTACTTCGGTCCACCGGCCACCTGGCAGGCCAAGGACGGCTCGAAGATCACCGGGACCCAGGTCGCCGTGGCGCCGTCCAGCCCCGGCAACCTGCCCTATCAACTGGTCAAGGCCAATCCGGCCGAGGGCAAGGGGCTGATGAGCGGCGTCAGTTACATTCAGCGAGTGGCCCTCAAGGGTGGCGTGGCCCCCGGCAGCGCGTGCACCGCCGCCAACAAGGGCGCCCGCGAAACAGTGCAATACCAGGCGGACTACATCTTCTGGGCAGCCCGCTGATTCGCTACGCAAGAGGCCAGGCCCGGCATTGGCAACTGGTCTACGCTGCTGACAGCCACCGCGCCGCCAGGCTGGCGGTGGCTGTCATCTGTCGCAGGTAAATGCCCTTGTCTCTACCCGAACCCCTGTTTGACCACGCAGGCTGTATCGCCGCTTGTGCCCGAGGTGAGCGCCAGGCCCTGGAAGCCCTCTATCGCGAGGAAGGGCCTCGGCTGCTCGGCGTCGCCAAACGCCTGGTACGCGACACGGCCCTGGCCGAAGACATCCTGCACGACGCCTTTATCCGAATCTGGCAAGGCGCAAGCGGTTTCGATCCCGAACGAGGCAGTGCCCGCGGCTGGATGTTCAGCATCACCCGGCATCTGGCGCTGAATTTTTTGCGGCGCCATGGCCGCGAGGTACCGATTGAAGAACCTTATGCCGATCACCTGGAAACCCTTGACGGGGCGGCCATGAACCCGCCACCAGCCACCGCGCTGGCTGACGCCGGACAGCTTCAGCATTGCCTGGGGCAACTGCCCTCGCAGCGCCGCGAGTGCCTCCTGCTGGCCTATCTGGACGGCTATTCACACATCGAGATTGCCGCCAGGATGGCCACCCCGCTGGGGACGGTCAAAGCCTGGATCAAGCGCAGTCTCAGTGCTTTGCGCGAGTGCCTGGGATGAATACCGGCCCACGGGACGACAGCGATCCCGCGCTCCAGGCCCTGGCCAGTGAATATGTCCTGGGCACCCTGGACGCCGAACAACGTCGCCTGCTCGAACAGCGCCTGCCCCATGAGCCCGCCCTGCGCGACGCCGTGCAAAGCTGGGAACAACGCCTGCATCCACTCACCGCGTTAGCCGCTCCGGTCACGCCGTCGCCCTGGCTTTGGCGGCGCATCGAACGCAGCCTGGAGCAAGAGCCGGCCTCTTCCAGCAACCGCAGGCGCTTTAACCCCCTGGCGCTGTGGCGCGGATTGGCCGCTGCCGGCCTGGCCGCCAGTGTCCTGTTGGCCAGCCTGCTGTTGCTGCGCCCCGCCCCCGCTCCCGGCTACCTGGTGGTGCTGGTCGCCCCCCAGGACAAATCACCCGGCTGGGTGGTGCAGGCCAGTGGCACCCGGGAGCTGCAGTTGATTCCACTGGGCAGCATCGAGCTGCCGGCGGACAAGGCCCTGGAGTTCTGGACCAAGGCCGACGATTGGCAGGGCCCGGTGTCTCTGGGACTGGTCAAGCCCGGCCAGCCGCTGCGCGTGCCGCTGGATCACCTGCCGCCCCTGCAAACCAATCAATTGTTCGAACTGACCCTGGAGGACCGCCAAGGCTCGGCGCTTGGCAGGCCCACCGGCCCGGTGCAGTTCATAGGTCGCGCGGTAAAAACCCTGTAGCCAGGACAAAACCATCCTCGACCCGGCGTGGCCAGCCCCAGGCCAGCGAGCCGTGTTCGAGGATTGACAAAGCCCGCGCGGGCTTTTAAAACTGTGCGCCTGATTTCAGAGTCTGCCCCAGCCATGTCCCAAGCCCCGACCCTCGATTCTCGCGCCATTGGCCTGCTGGCCAAGGTCGGGACCTGGGTGGCTTGCACCTCTAAATCGAAGAAACAGTCGCTCATGTGACCGGGGCGCTGTGTCCCGTCAGATGAGCTGACAGGACATCAAGCGCAACGGACCTCCCCCCTGCTTACCGCCCTTCTACTCTTCTGACGACGACCCGACGGTCAACCTTCAGGAGAACACGCATGTCATCGTTTCAAGGTATCTGGGTCCCCATCGTCACCCCGTTCCACCAGGACGCCATCGACTTTGCCGCCCTGCGCCGGCTCAGTGCCCATCTGCTGGAAAGCGGCGTGGCGGGGCTGGTGGTCTGTGGCACCACCGGCGAAGCCGCGGCCCTGGACAAGGACGAGCAACTGGCGGTGCTCGATGCGGTGCTCGAACAGGCCCCCGCCGGGCGCGTCATCATGGGCCTGGCGGGCAACAACCTGAAATCGCTGCTGAGCCAGCAGCGGGAAATCCTCAAGCGCCCGGTGGCAGCCCTGCTGGTGCCCGCGCCCTACTACATCCGGCCCTCCCAGAGTGCCCTGGAAAGCTTCTTCCACAGCATCGCCGATGCCTCCAGCGTGTCGCTGATCGTCTACGACATTCCCTATCGCACCGGGGTCAACCTGGACAAGGACACCCTGCTCAACATCGTTCGCCATCCGCGGATCGCCGCGGTCAAGGACTGTGGCGGCAACCTGGACAAGACCCTGGCGCTGCTGGCCAGCGGCGCGGTGCAGGTCCTCTGCGGCGAGGACCTGCAACTGTTCAATGCCCTGTGCCTGGGGGCCTGCGGCGCCATTGCGGCCGCGGCGCACATTCGTCCGGAATTGTTCGTGCAGTTGCAGCGCCAGGTCATGGACCAGCAACTGGAAGCGGCCAGGGCCAGCTTCCGGCAACTGGTGCCCTTGATTCAGGCGCTGTTCGCCGAACCCAACCCGGCGCCGGTGAAGGCCCTGCTGGCCTATCAGGGCTTGATCGGGCCGCAGTTGCGCGCGCCGATGCAGGCATGCAGCGCCGAAACTGCGGCCCGCCTGCAAAACCTGCTGGCCGGCCTGCCCTGAAGGGCTCCTCCCCCGCTGCGTAGGAGCCGGGGTACCGGCGAAGAGCCGCGCAAGCCTTGCATTGGCCTTGCGCACGCTTTCGCTGGCGAGCCAGCTCCTGCGGGCCGGTGGCGCGGCAATCCCGCCTGCCGAGCGCTGCGGCGCGCGGAGACTGTCAGCGGATCGGCGGGATACGGATGTCGCCGGCCCGACACTGGGTCTTCACCCCTTTGCCGCACGGACCGAACTCCAGGTCCCGGGTCAGGCACACCCGCACCTCGGACAGCTCGGGACCGCTGCAGAGAATGGCGATGCCGTTTTCCGCGATCCCCGGGTTGCTCTGGCGAAACTGCTGGGCAATCTGTTTGGCTTCCAAGTAGCGCACCGTGGTCGAAGGCTGCAGCGCTTGCGGGATCTGCACCGTCGCCAGCGCCTTGTCCGCCGCGTCCAGGTAACCCATGCCCCCCAGGCCGCTGCAGGTGCCGTGCTTGGTCCACTCATGGTTCATCAGCTTGGCGGTGGGAAACAGGGTCAGGCCCTTGGCCCGCTCTTGCTGGGTCAATGGGGTCAGGGGTGGACAGGACTCGGGCCAGCCGCCCTTGGCGTATTGCGGCCACAGGCCGTGGAGGACAAACCCATAGCCCTTGCCCGAGCACTGTTCGTTCTCCGGGTGCATCAGACAGAAGGTCGGCGACCAGGACAAGGTCAGCAGGTAATAGTCGAAGGTGCCCGCCACCGAGTCCCGTTGCTGCCTGGGCTGGCGTGCATCGCTGATGCCCACCAGCCCCAGGCTCAGCACCAGGGTCGCCATCAGGGCAATAAACTTTTTCATCGTGACCTCTCCTTGAGGAATCGGATCGTCCCGGCCCCGCCATCAGGGTGGAGCCGACAGAAAACCGCTCCACCTTCTTGGCATGCCGGGGTTGCAGGAACATGACATGCGCCGCGCCTGTCCCGGTAATGCCGGTCAGGCGCGGCGGCGACAATACAACAGACGAGCGCCCAGGCGCGATCAGCGGTCGACATCCAGTGCCGCAACCTGCTCGGGCACGCTGACAAACACGCTGTAATGCGCACCCTCCATGGCCTCGAAGGCGATCAGCTTGTGCACCAGCGGTTCGCTGAGCACCTTGCCGGCATTGAGCAGCAACATGCCGTTGTCGGCATTGAGGTTGCGACGCAGGACCATCCCGGCCTGCAATTCCCGGGTGCCCACGACCCTGACGCTCGGATCGTCGACGGTCACGTCGCTCAGATAGGCGGCGCAGACCCGGACAAAGCTTTCCACCAGCTCGGGGTCGTACAGCCGACCGGCGTACTTGCGGATGAACAGCAGGGCTTCGTCGCTGTTCATGTGGCGCTCCAGGATCAGCCCGCACTGCAACTCGATGAAATCCACCGCCAGCTTGAGCAGGCGCGAGCCCCAGGGAATCGCCTCGCCCTTGAGGTGCCGGGGAAAACCGCTGCCATCCCAGCGCTCCTGGTGATGCAGGATCAGGCGTGCCGCGTCCTGCATCGGCTCCAGGGCCATCAGCACCGACTCGCTCTGCTCGGGATAGGCCCGATAGCGCTCCCGTTCGGTGTGGCGCAACAGGTCCGCGGGGGCGACCAGCATGGCATCGCTCCAGCTCAGCTTGCCGATGTTGTACAGGGCCGCGGCCATGGCCAGGTCGCGGCTGGCGCTTTCATCCAGGCCATGGGCTTTGCAACAGGCGCGCACCAGCTCGATGATCTTGCGGTTGGTCTGCTTGTCCGGCGGCAGGCGCAGGTTGGCCAGCAGCGAGAACACCTCGGTGGCGGTGACATAACTGTGCTTGAGCTCCTCATAGGCCAGGTCGAGCATGTCGGCGGTCTGCTGCAGCTCTGCGGTGCGCGACGCCACCCGCTGTTCCAGCCCGGCATTGCTGGCCTTGAGCTGGCGGTTCTGTTCCAGCACCAGCTGCTGCAGGCGCTTGAGTTCACGTTCCGCCTGCTGCTGCTCCAGCCCCTGACGCAGAATCAGCAGCAGTTCTTCGTCATTCCAGGGTTTGCTCAGGTACTGGTGGATCTGCCCCTGGTTGACCGCGTTGATGATGGTGCTCACGTCGGCGTAGCCGGTCAGCAGAATGCGCCGTGTTCCCGGATAGCCCTCGCGCACCCGGGCCAGCAAGGTGGCGCCGTCCATGTTGGGCATGCGCGCGTCGCTCATCACCAGGTCAACCGGACGCTGGGCGAGAATTTCCAGGGCCCTGGCGCCGCTGTCGGCCAGCACCACGTCATAGGGTTGGCCGCGCAGCAAGCGCCGCAGGCTGTTGAGAATCGATTCTTCGTCATCCACCAGCAACAGGCAGGGACGTCGGCCAGGTTCGACGGACTGCGGCTCTTCCATGTGATGAATCTCCCGGTGATCCTGCAGGTTGGCCGGCTCCCCAGAGAGGCCACCGGCCAACTGCTCGATTGTTGTGGCAATCCTAGTCAGCTTTTGCTTTCGCGCTCTGCTCCAAAGTAAAAAAAACCTCCACCCGCGCAGAACACAGTGACTATGCTCACAGCGTTGAACGCACGCTCTGGGCACTAGGGACGGTCCATGGATACTAGCTGCGACCCACAGACAACCGCGCAAGACGCCCCGGGCCCGCCCTTCGCGCGGGTCAACCGGCGGGTGCTGATCGTCGATGACAGCCCCGAGATCCACCAAGACTTCTACAAGATCCTCGCCCCCCGGCAGGCAGCGGACCTGGGCCAGATTGAGGAGCAGTTGTTCGGTCGCCCCGAGTACCGTCCCGCACCGACCTTCAGCCTGGATTCGGCGTTCCAGGGCCGCGAAGCCCTGGCCAAGGTCGAGGCGGCCCTGGCCCAGGGCACGCCGTATGCCATGGCCTTCATCGACATGCGCATGCCGCCGGGCTGGGACGGCCTGCAAACCATCGAACAGCTGTGGCTGGCCGACCCCGAGCTGCAAGTCGCCCTGTGCACCGCCTACTCCGACTACTCCTGGGAAGCCCTGGCCGAGCGCCTGGCCTTCGGTGATCGCCTGCTGATTCTGAAAAAGCCCTTCGACAGCCTGGAAATCCGCCAGATGGCCAGTGCCCTGACCTGGAAATGGCAGATGGCCCAGGATGCGCGGCACAAGCTCGACGATCTGCAGCGGGCCATCGAGGAGCGGGTCGCCGAGCTGCTCAAGGTTTCGCACCTGCTGCACTACGACGTGCTCACCGGGCTGCCCTCCAGCACCCTGCTGGGCGATCGCCTGAGCCAGGCCATGGCCCGGGCCCGGCGCTATGGGCAACAGCTGGCGGTGCTGTTCCTGGGCCTGGACCGCTTCAAGCGGATCAACCAGGCCCTGGGCTACCCGACAGGCGATGAACTGCTCAAGCGCATCGCCCAGGACCTGCAGCAAAGCATGCGCGAGTCGGACTCGGTGTTCCGCTACGGCTCCGACGAGTTCGTGGTGCTGCTGCATGACCAGCAGCCGCCACCCAAGGTGCGCAGCATCGCGCAAAAACTCCTGGCCACGGTGAGCCAGGTGCATGACATCGCCGGGTACGACCTGCAGGTCACCGCCAGCCTGGGAATCAGCCTGTTTCCCGAGGATGGCCAGGATGCCCTGACCCTGATCAAGAAGGCCGAGATGGCCATGCGCAACAGCAAGGACCAGGCACCGGGCAGCTACGGCTTCTTTACCGAGGACATGACCCACCGGGCCCGGGAACAGCAGCACCTGGAGTCAGGTATTCGCCAGGCCCTGGAACATCGGGAGTTTGTGTTGCACTACCAGCCAAAAATCCACCTGGCTTCGGGCCAGGTAGTGGGTGCCGAAGCGCTGATCCGCTGGTTCAGCCCGCAACGGGGCTGGGTCAACCCGGCCCGGTTCATCCCGGTAGCCGAGGACAGCGGCCTGATCAATGCCGTCAGTCAATGGGTACTGGGCGAGGCCACCCGCCAGTCCCGCGCCTGGCAACAGGCCGGGCTCGCACCGATCCGCCTGTCGGTCAACCTCTCGGCCAGCGATTTCCGCCAGCCGCAGTTGCTCGCGCAGTTGCGCAGTGCTCTGCAGGACAGCGGCCTGGACCCGACCTTGCTGGAGCTGGAAATCACCGAAGGGGTACTGATGCAGAACGTCGAGGCGACCCTGGCCATCCTGCTGGCCATCAAGAACCTGGGGGTGCGCCTGGCGGTGGACGATTTCGGCACCGGCTACTCCAGCCTCAGCTACCTGCGCAAGTTTCCGGTGGACGTGCTGAAGATCGACCAGTCCTTCATCCACGGCCTGAGCCACAACCCCAAGGATGCGACCCTGGTCAGCGCCATCATCCAGTTGGGACGCAACCTCAACCTGAACGTGATTGCCGAAGGGGTGGAGACAGAGCAGCAACTGGCCTTTCTCAACCAGCAGGGCTGCGAGGAAGGCCAGGGCTACTACTTCAGCAAGGCTTTGCCCGCGGCGGACTTCGCCCGCTTCCTGCAAGAGCGGGCCAGCCCCGCGGCAGAGGACCAGCCATGAACCGCGCAGCCCTTGCCCGCCGCCTGCGGCGTTGCCACCTGGGCGTGGCGCTCTGGTGCTTGCTCGGCATCGCCCTGCCAGCCATTGCGGCGCCCCTGGACGAACCCCTCAAGCCCCTGCCCGCGCCCCCCGACCTCGACCCCAGGCGCGTGGAACTGGGGCGCCGACTGTTCAACGAGCCGCGCCTGTCCCAGGACCACAGCCGCTCCTGCGCCAGCTGCCACCGGCTGGACCAAGGCGGCGCCGACAATCAGGCCAAGTCCCTGGGCATCAAGGGCCAGCTGACCCTGGTCAATGCCCCCAGCGTGTTCAACGCCGCGTTGAACTTTCGCCAGTTCTGGGACGCCCGCGCCGTCACCCTCGAAGCGCAGATCGACCAGGTGGTGCAAAGCCCGATCGAGATGGGCAACAACTGGCCCAACCTGCTGCGCACCTTGAGTGAGGACCCTGGCTACCGCCAGAGCTTCGCCGAGCTGTACCCGGATGCGCTGACCGCGGCCAACGTGCAGGACGCCCTGGCCAGCTACGAACGTACCCTGCTCAGCAGCGGCTCGCGCTTCGACCAGTACCTGCAAGGCAACACCGAGATCCTCAGCCTGGACGAGAAATACGGCTACCAGCGCTTCAAGGACTACGGCTGCATCGCCTGCCATCAAGGGGTCAATATCGGCGGCAACATGCTGCAGAAATTCGGTGTGATGGGCGACTATTTCGCCGCTCGGGGCAACCCCACCGAGGCCGACCTGGGGCGCTTCCTGATCACCGGCGACGAGCAGGACCGCAACGTCTTCAAGGTCCCCAGCCTGCGCAACGTGGCGGTGACCGCACCCTACTTCCACGATGGCTCGGCGCAGACCCTGGAGCAGGCGGTGGAGGTGATGTTCAAGTACCAGCTGGGCCGGACCCCGAGCCCCCAGGACACCGGCCTGATCGTCAAGTTTCTCAAGACCCTGACCGGGCAATGGCAGGACAAGCCCCTATGAAGCGGCCCCGCCTGCCCGTCACCCTGTTCACCCTGCTGATCCTCGGCCTGGTCCTGGCGCTGGCGTTCCTCTACCTGAAGACGGTCATCGGCCAGACGGCGAACTACGCCCTGTCCCGGGACCTGATCGGTCACATCAAGCAACTGAACGCCCAGTGGGAAACCGAGGTGCTCAAGTCCCGCATCGCCATCACCCATGACTACGATCCCCTGGTGCTGCCGGTGCAGCAGATCAATCGACTGTGGAGTCGCTTCGATCAGGTGTCGCAGCAGGAGCATGTAGACCCCCAGGGATGGCAGGCCAGTCATCAGGCCTTTCTCGCCGCGTTCCAGGAAAAGGCCGACCTGGTGGAGCGCTTCAAGTCCCACAACTCGGTGCTGCGCAACTCCCTGGCCTTCCTGCCCACCGCCGAGGACGACATCCAGGTCCGCCTGGCCGGTCTGGATGACGCCCAGCGCCTGGCGCAGCAGAGCATCGCCATCGACACCTACGACCTGCTGCTCAGCAGCCTGGAGTTCGCCCAGGTATCCAGCGACGACAAGGCCGCCGACATTCTGGTGGGGCTGAACAAGCTGGCGGTGAACAAGCAACGCCTGCCCGAGGCCATGCACGAACCGGTGGAAATCCTCAGCAACCACGTCTCGGTGATCCTGCGCGAACAGCCGATGGTCAACCAGCTGCTGGAGAAAATCACCTCGATCCCGGTGGCCCAGCGCCTGGACGAGATCAACGCCCAGCTCAACAGCGACCAGCTCCAGGCCGACCTGCAGGACCAGAAGTCCCATCAGTACCTGCTGCTGTTCTCGACGCTGCTGGTGCTGTTGATCCTCTATCTGCTGTTCCACCTGCTGCGCAGCTACGGAGTGATCCGCCGGGTCAACACCGCCCTGCAGAGCGCCAATGAACACCTGGAGCAACGGGTCGAGGAACGTACCCACGAGCTCAAGGAAGCCCAGAGCGAACTGCTGCACGCCGCGCGCCAGGCGGGCATGGCGGAAATCGCCACCAATGTGCTGCACAACGTCGGCAACGTGCTCAACAGCGTGAACATCTCCAGCGAACTGCTGAGCCGCACCCTGCGCTCCAGCAAGGCCCAGGGCCTGGGCAAGGCGATGCAACTGATCAACCAGCACCAGGGCGACCTGGGGCAGTTCTTCACTGAAGACGAAAAGGGCAAGCTGCTCCCCGGCTACCTCAACCAGCTGGTAGAGGCCATCGCCAGCGAGCAACAGGGCATGAGCGACGAGCTGGCCCAGCTCGGGCGCAGTATCGATCACATCAAGGAAATCGTCGCCACCCAGCAGTCCTATGCCGGCGCCTCGCGGCTGGTCGAACCCCTGCGGGTCAACGAACTGATCGACGACGCCCTGCGCATGAACTCCGGGGCCTTGGTCCGGCACCAGGTCAGGGTGGTCAAGGACTACGCCGAAGTACCCGAGGTGATGGGCGACAAGCACCGCATGCTGCTGATCCTGATCAACCTGATCAGCAACGCCAAATACGCCATGTCCGACCTCGACGAGCAGTCCCGCACCCTGACCATCCGCGTCCGGGTGCTGGAGGGACGGACTCTGCGCATCCAGGTTCAGGACCAGGGCGAAGGCATCGCCGCCGAAAACCTCACGCGGATCTTTGCCCACGGATTCACCACCCGCAAGGAGGGCCACGGCTTCGGCCTGCACAGTTGCGCCCTGGCCGCCATGGAGATGGACGGCCAGCTCAGCGTGCACAGCGACGGGCCGGGACTGGGCGCCACCTTCACTCTGGACATCCCGCTGATCGACGCCGAGAACCCCACATGGACTCATTGATCAACCGCCGGATTCTGCTGATCGACGACACCCCCGCGATCCACGAGGACTTTCGCAAGATCCTCACGCCGCAGACGGACAACGCCGACCTCGACGATCTGGAGGCGCAGCTGTTCGGCGCCCCGACCCGCTCCCGCCAGCAGCCCTTCGAACTGGACTCGGCCTACGGCGGCGAGGAAGGCCTGAACAAGGTGACCCAGGCCCTGGCGCAGCAGCGCCCCTATGCCCTGGCGTTCGTCGACATGCGCATGCCCCAGGGCTGGGACGGGGTGCAGACCATCGAACGGCTGTGGCAGGCAGACCCGCGCCTGCAGGTGGTGGTGTGCACCGCCTACTCCGATTATTCCTGGGAGGACCTGCTGGAGCGCCTGCAAGGCCACGACCGCCTGCTGATCCTGAAGAAGCCCTTCGACAATATCGAAGTCCAGCAAATGGCCAGCACCCTCACCAGCAAGTGGGAAATGACCGCCCGAGCCCTGCTGCAGATGCATCACCTGGAGGGCCTGGTGGCCCGGCGGACCGCGGATCTGGAGCGTGCCGGAACCGCCCTGCAACAGGAAATCGACGAGCGCAAGCAACTGGAGAACCAGCTGGTGCAGTCGGAAAAACTCGCCTCCCTCGGGCAACTGGCCGCGGGCGTGGCCCACGAGATCAACAACCCCATCGGCTTCGTCGCCTCCAACCTCGGCAGCCTGGGCGGCTACCTGCAACAGATCGGCCAGATGCTCAGCGCCTACCGCCAGAGCGAAGAAGCCATCGCCGCACCGGAAGTGCGCAAGCGCCTGCAAAGCCTGCGGGAGAGCATCGACCTGGACTTTCTCCAGGAAGACATCCCGCTGCTGATCAAGGAGTCCAGGGAAGGCATCGGCCGGGTCGAGCAGATCGTCAAGGACCTGAAGAACTTCTCCCGGGTCGACAGCGATCAGCAATGGCAACTGGCAGACCTGCAACAGGGCATCGATTCGACCCTGAACATCGTCGCCAACGAGATCAAGTACAAGGCCGACCTGGTCAAGGACTTCCACGAGCTGCCGCCGATCGAGTGCCTGCCCTCCCAGCTCAATCAGGTGGTGATGAACCTGGTGGTCAACGCCGCCCAGGCCATTGGGCCGGAACGCGGCACCATCACCCTGCGCAACGGCGTGGACGGCGAGCATGTCTGGCTGGAGGTGAGCGACACCGGCTGCGGCATCGATGCGCAGCACCTGCAGAAGATTTTCGACCCCTTCTTCACCACCAAGCCGGTGGGCAAGGGCACCGGCCTGGGGCTGTCGCTGTCCTACGGGATCGTCAAGAAACACGGCGGGCAGATCAGTGTCCGCAGCCAGCCGGGGGTCGGCAGCACCTTTCGCGTGGAACTGCCAATCCGCCAGGTCCCCCAGCCAGCGGCCGGCGACGTGGACTGAAGCGCCGCGCCCCTCCCTGGCCAAAGACCCGGCCCCCCTGCCCTCAGCTCATCGAGCTTCCGGCCCGGGGCGCCTGGGCGCAGAGTTGCAACAGGGCATCGGCGTCCAGGGGCGGGCTCAGATGCCGCCCCTGGACCTCATCGCAGCGAATGTCACGCAACGCGGCGAACTGCTCCGGGGTATCCACCCCTTCGGCGAGCACTTTCAGGCCCAGGGCATGCCCCAGGTCGACGATCGCCTGGACGATCGAGCGACCGGCCGGACTGCGACCCAGCCCGGCCACCAGACCGCTGTCGATCTTCAGGCCGTCCAGGGGATAGGTCCGCAGGTCCTGCAACGCCGAACAGCCACTGCCGAAATCGTCCAGCAGCAGTTGCACCCCAAGAGCCTTGAGCCCGCCCATGATGTCCTGCACCTGGCGCCCGTCGTCCAGCAGCGTCTTGTCGGCCACCTCCAGCACCAGACGCGAGGGAGCCAGCCCGCTCTGACCGAGCACCGAGCGGATCCTGGCCACCAGCTGGCCGCGCTGGAACTCGCAGGCCGACAGATTCACCGCCAGCTGCAGGTGTTCGGGCCAGCCGCGGGCGGCACGACAGGCCGCGTGCAGCACCCAGTTGCTCAGCGGCAGGATCAGCCCGGTGTCCTCGGCGATGGGCATGAACACCTCGGGCCCCAGCAGCCCACGCCGCGGGTGCTGCCAGCACACCAGCACCCCGGCGCCCAGCCATTGGCCGTCGCCCAGCCGATAGCGCGGCTGGAACTGCAGGCGCAACTGATCCTGGTCGATGGCGTGACGCAGGTCGCGCTCCAGACCGCGGCGCTCGATGATCCGCGCATTCATGTCGGCGGCGTAGAAACGCCAGGTGCTGCGCCCCGCCGCCTTGGCCTCGTACAGGGCCATGTCGGCATAACGCAGCAGTTCCTCGGCCTGGCTGGCATCGTCCGGGGCCCGGGCGACACCGATGCTGGCACTGATGAACACCTCATGCTCGGCAATGTAGAACGGCTCCCCGATACGCTGGATCAAGCGTCGGCACAGGCCGTCGATGTCCAACTGGGCCATCTGCCCGGGCACCACCAGCACGAATTCGTCGCCACCGACCCGAGCCACCAGGTCCTCGCTGCGCAGGCAGTGGGACAGGCGCTGGGACACCTCGTGCAGCACTTGGTCGCCGGCGGCATGCCCCAGCAGATCGTTCACCGGCTTGAAGCGGTCGAGGTCGACGCTGAGCATCAACAAGGGCTGCTGTAGCACCCTCAAGGCCGACAGTCGATCTTCGAGGTACTCGCGCATGCGCATGCGATTGGCCAGACCGGTGAGTGCATCGTGCTGGGACAGGTACTCGATGCGCCGCCGGGCCGCGACCTCCTCGGTGATATCGCTGGCGGTGCCACGGTAGCCGCCGCCGTCCATGGCCCGTACCGACAGGCGGCAGACTCGCGGTCGGCGCTGACCGTCCAGGTAGGCGCATTGCAGGATGCTCTGGGAACGCCGCTGCGAGGCGCTCAGCCAGTTGCGCAGCGATCCCTGCTCGGCGCTCAGCAGTTCATGCATCGGCCGTCCCAGGGCGGCCTCCCGGGACAGGCCGGTGACGGCCTCGAAGCGCTCGGACAGGTAAGTGAAGCGCAGCTGCGGATCCACTTCCCAGATCCAGTCGGAAGCGGCTTCGGCAACATCGCGAAAACGCTCTTCGCTGGCCTCCAGCGCCCCCCGACTGCTGCGCAGGGCCTGGACCTGATCATCGATGAGCCGCGCCGCCACTGCGGAGCGCCGCAGCAGCAGGATTGCCATCAGGCCCACCAGCAGCCCGGCCAGCAGCAACAGCGGGATCACCAGCACCAGCAACTGGTGCCCCGGTCGCGCCGGCTGCCAGTGCAGGGTTCCGGCACCGTTGGGCAGGCTCAGGGTCGGCTGCGGGCCCGGAGCCCCGGCGGCGACCTGCTGCAAGCGCTCGACGCCCGCCTCACGGCCCAGCACCAGCAAACGGCTCGAATCCAGCCACACCACGAACACCAGCACCGACTGCGGACCGCCATCGACCTGCACTTGCGGATCGCTGCCCGGGCTCAGCACGCTGGTGAACACCAGCGCCGGTGTCCCGCCGATCGCGTGATAACGGCTGAAGACCTTGCCATCGGGCGCCTGGCGCACCTGCGCCAGCCAGGGTTGCAGCGCATCGCCGAACCAGTCCCGGGCGTCCATCGCCTCCAGGCGACCGGCCACCAGCGCGTAGGCCGTGCGATCCGCCGGGTCGATGACAAACACCCCGTCAAAACCCAGGTCGCGGTACAGGGACGAACCGAAGTTGTGCCGGGTGTAGGCCCAGTCCGGATCGACCTTCAGGTGCAGGTGCTGATAGGCATCGCCCCACTGCGCATAGTCCTTGACGGTGCGACGGGCTTGGTTTTTCAGCGATTGCAGGGCCTGTTCGATTTCCAGGCGGTTGTGCTGCTCGGCGGCCAGGTTCTGGTCGAGGGCGATGTACACCAGCAACACGCCGGTGAAGATGAACAGCGCCAACAGCAATCCCGAGCATCCGAGCAAGGTGGCGCGGGCCAGCGCCTGATTCGAGATACCGCGCACCGGCGTCAGATCAAGACCTGGGTTTTCCATAGTGCTCCAAGCGCCATAGCGAAAAACCGACCCGTGTGCTCCAAGCCCACGCGGCCTGAGATGAAGCTTCTGCTTGCCTATTAGACGATAGACAGTATTTCCCCCCGAGCCTGAAGAAAAGCCGGGGAGGAAATCTGTGCAGCCATGGCGAAGGGGGTCAGGAAATGCCGCCGGCGACCGGCAAGAGACAGCCGGGGTCAGTCCTGGCCTGGGCGGGGAGTCACTTTGGGCAGCTGTTGCACCTGGTGATAGATGCTCAGGCCCAGCCCCTGGGCGATCTGCACCATGGCGTCGCAGCCGGCCGAGGGGCCACCGATGCGCAGCAGCGCGTCACAGCGTTGCAGCAGGCGCTCGGCATAGGCGTGGAAGCGCTGGTTGTAGACCTCGTCGCCCACCGCCCGGGACCCGGCCAGACGGGTCATGGGCAAGGCCACCCACTCCCCCAGCAGCGGGAAATGCCCGGCCTCCAGCACCTCGGCGGCGCACTGCTCCATGGCCTCGACATTACGCGCCAGCAACAGCGGATCGTCGCCGGTGCCGGAACGGTAGGGGCCGGCCACCAGCACCGTCAGGCTGCGAGGCTTGAGCACATGCAACTGCAGGTACTGCAGGAGCATGATGGTCTTGCCGTCGGCGATCTCGCCGCTCTTGATCATGTCCAGGGCCTGGTCGATATCCAGCTCCAGGACTTCGATGTCCTCGCCTTCGTGCTCCAGCCCGCCGCCCTCGTCGATGCGGTCCTCGGCCTGGTAATGGCCGATGAAGAAATGCACCCGTTCGGTCACCGAACCCGGACTCATGAAGGCATCGAAGACTTTCTGCACCTCCCCCACCCGGCAGCCGGTTTCCTCTTGCGCTTCCTGGCGGATGCGCACTTCCGGGCTGGCGTCGTCCAGCAGCCCGGCGGCGGTCTCGATCAGGTAGCCGCTGTGGTCGTTGACGAAGGCCGGCATGCGGAACTGCCGGGTCAGCAGCACCGTGCGCCGTTGCAGGTTGTACAGCAGGATCGTCGCGCCATTGCCGCGGTCGTAGACCTCACGCTCCTGGGCCTGCCAGCTGCCATCGCGGCGGCGCAGTTCGAAGCTGTATTTCTTCAGCACGTACCAGTTGTCGGAGAGGGTCTTCTCGGCAGTGATGCGGATCTTTTCCTCGCTCATGGCTGCTCCTGAGTCTGTGGGCCGGCGGGGCGAAACCCCGACAATTGTTCCAGCAACTGCGCGCGGTAGGCCGGAGTCAGGGCCAACCCGCCCGCCGCCTGATGCAGATGACCGTCCGCCAGCCGCGCGCGGAACCAGTCGCGGATGAAATCCGGGGCGTAGCCGCCGGTGCCGAAGCCCTTGGCGAAGGCGATCATGTGCTGATAGACCTGCAGGTAGGCCTCTTCGTCGGGGACTGGGTAGCGGTTCTGGTACAGCCAGAACTGCAGGTCATACAGCAGGTGCGACAGCGGGTCGGCGTGCAGGGCAAAGCAGCGCTTGTCCTGAACGATGCGCAGGGCGATCTGGCGGATCAGCGGTCCCAGGTCGGGCACATCGCGAAAGTCTTCGAGCAGCTCTTCCAGCAACGGCGAAAACGGCGCGCCGGCGACCGTGTCCAGGTCGTCCAGGTAATCCTGCTCCGAGGTGTCGTAGACGTCGGGGGACACCAGAGCGCGGACAAAAGCCTCGAAGTTCGGCGCCAGCACCGTCACCTCGTAGTCGCCTTCCTGGTCCACGTGCACCACTCGCGGTTCGCCCTCGGGGCCGCACTCGCGGTAGTCCAGGGCCACCATGTCGTGGCCGGCGGACGGGCAATTGCAGATGTACACCCCGAGGTCCGGGTAGCCCCACTCCTCGATCATGAAGCGGCTGCCCATGCTGCCGCCCAGGGAGTAGCGGGTGTCGCGACCGATGCTCAGGAAACTGTCGATTGCGCAGTGGTCCTCGGCCCAGGAGGTGCCCTGCTCCGTGGGACAACAGCACAGGTGCGGGCAGCCACCGTTGTAACGGTGCATGAACGCCACATAGGACGGCGGCAGCCGATAGCCCAGCAGGGCCTGCAACTCGGCGATCATCGCGGCGCTGGCCGGTGGCTGGTTGATCTTGGCACTCAGGTCATGGTCCCAGAACGCATCCAGGTCAATATCGTGGGGAAAGTCGCTCATCCGATGCATCCGTTGCGGTTGAAGGTCGGCCTGTGCCGAAAGCTGCACAGGCTACCGCAATCCTGCTTCAGAGCCACCAGCGCAGAAGGAAAAAGAAACCCATGCTCAGCAGCATGCTGAGCAGGGTATTGCGGGTGTAGATCACCAGCACGATGGCCACCAGCGAGCTGAGCAGGTAGGGGTTGTCCCAGTGCAAGTTCAACTGGTGGTCGGGCATGAACACGATCGGCCCGCAGATCGCCGTGAGCATGCCCGGCACGGCAAAACCGAGGAACTGCCGGGCATTGCTGCTCAGGCGCAGCGGCAGGCGCGGTTCGAGAAACACGTAGCGATTGAGAAAGACCAACAGGCCCATGCCGAAAATCACTGCCCAGACCATCATGCGCGCCCCCGATACAGCTTGTTGCAGACAAAACCCGCGCTCATCCCCGCCAGCCCCGCCAGCACCAGGGCCGAGCCCCAGTGCCAGTAGCTGAACAGCACCGAGCAGAACAGCGACACCGCGACACAGACCACGGTGGGTACATTGCGCACCAGCGGGGTGATCAGGGCGATGAAGGTGGCGGCGATGGAAAAGTCCAGGCCCAGGTGCTCAAGGCCCGGAATGCTCTTGCCCAGGACGATGCCCAGCAGGGTGAACAGGTTCCAGGCCACATAGAAGGTCAGGCCCACGCCCAGGGCGTACCAGCGGTCGAACTGCTGCCTGTCGTGGGCGCTGGTCAAGGCGAACAGCTCGTCGGTGAGCAGAAAGCCCAGGCCCACTCGCCAGCGTCCGGGCAAGGGCGAGATCACCGAGCGCAGGCTCATGCCGTAGAGCAGGTGCTGGGAGGTCAGCAGCAGCGTGGTCAGCAGGATCGAGAAGATCCCCGCCCCGCCCTTGAGCATGCCGATGGCCACCAGTTGCGCGGCACCGGCGAAGACGATGCTCGACAGCCCCTGGCCCTGCAACGGCGTGAGATTGGCCTCGATGGCCATGGAACCGGCCAGCAGGCCCCAGGGCGCGGTGGCCAGGGACAGCGGCACGATGGCGATGGCGCCGCGGATAAACGCGGCACGGGGTAGAAGAACGCTGGACATGACACCCTGCACACAGATAACGGACGCTGACTGTGCCAGCTGACACGGCGCCTGGCTTGAACGATCTTGCGCAATTGCCCACCGCCGCACTTTTTTGCAACCGCCAAACGCCGTAGGAGCGAGCTGGCTCGCGATGCACTCCAGAACGCCGCGTTGCCCCAGTGAACGCGGCGTTTTCGTTAACCACCACCGCGAGCCAGCTCGCTCCCACCCTTGATCAAGCGCCCGGACTGATCACGCTGGCTGAGCCGCGGCGGCCGCGACGCAACACCGGGGCCTGAAACGACAACGCCCCTCACGGTGGAGGGGCGTTGTCAGGTGACGCTAGAGGCGGATTACAGCTGGATCAGGTTGCTGATCTTCACGTCCGGGTCGACGTCGGCTTCGTAGTCGACACCTTCGATCTCGAAACCGAACAGGCGCAGGAACTCATGCTTGTAACCGACAAAATCGGTCATTTCGTAGAGGTTCTCGCTGGTCACCTGGTCCCACAGCTGCTTGACCCGATCCTGGACTTCGGGTTGCAGTTCCTTGTAGTCGGCGCGCAGGCGGCCTTCCTGGTCGATCACCGGCTCGCTGTTGTACAGGCTGTCCTTGTACAGGCCGTAGACCTGCTCGATGCAACCTTCGTGGCTGCCCTGCTCCTTCATCACCTTGAACAGCAGCGACAGGTACAGCGGCATGATCGGGATCGCCGAGCTGGCCTGGGTCACCACGGCCTTGAGCACCGATACCCGGGCGTCGCCGCCCAGGTCGGCCAGTTGCTGGCGCATGCCGATGACTTTCTGGTCCAGGTCTTTCTTGGCTTCGCCAATCGAACCGTTCCAGTAGATGTCGTGGGTCAGCTTCTCGCCCAGGTAGGTAAAGGCGGTGGTTTTCGCGCCTTCAGCCAGGACCCCGGCGTCGTGCAGGGCGTCGATCCACATCTGCCAGTCTTCGCCGCCCATCACCGCCACGGTGCCGTCGATCTCTTCCTGGGTCGCCGGCTGCAGGGTGGTTTCCTTGACGATTTCCTTGTCGGTATCGACACCGCGCAGGGTCACCGACTTGCCCAGGGGCTTGAGGGTCGAGCTCAGCACTTCACCGGTCTTGGGGTGGGTGCGGCGCGGAGCGGCCAGGCTGTAGACCACCAGGTCGATCTTGCCCAGGTCGCGCTTGATGGTTTCGATGGTCTCGGCCTTGACCGCGTCGGAGAAGGCGTCGCCATTGATGCTCTTGGCGTACAGGCCCTTTTCTTCGGCGAACTTGTGGAAGGCCGCGGTGTTGTACCAGCCGGCGGTGCCCAGCTTGCCGTCAACGCTGCCGCGCTCGAAGAACACGCCCAGGGTGTTGGCGCCACAGCCAAAGGCGGCGGTGATCCGCGCGGCCAGGCCGTAGCCGGTGGAGGCACCCAGGACCAGCACGTTCTTCGGCCCTGCGTCGATGGCGCCCTGCTGGGTGACGTAATCGATCTGCTGCTTGACGTTGGCTTCGCAACCCACCGGGTGGGTCGTCACACAGATAAAGCCGCGAACGCGGGGTTTGATGACCATTCACAATCTCCCAATTTCAATGTGCCAGGCGCCGGTAACGGCGGCGGCAGTGTCACTTGCTAAGGTCGTAGACGCTCACAATGGCTTCGCGTCACCAACGGATGGAATTTGTCCGGCCGGCCGAGGCTTGGCGCCCCGGTGCCGGCTTCCTCGGGCGGATACCCAGGCGGCCAGGGCCGAGACTCTAGCAGCTGCACCGGCCGGCTTCAGCATCCGCCCGGCGAAATTTATGCGTCGCCCTGCCCTCATCGTTGGCCGGCCGGGGTCGCCACGGCCTCAGGGCATCATGTCCAGGGGCAGTTGCTTGCCCTGGCTGCGGCGCGCTGCATACCAGTTCTGCAGCACGTCCGGCAGGCGCTGCTTCCACTCGCGCTCGGTGGTGTAATAGCGCACCCGCACTTCATCCGTGGGACCCGCCACGACCAGCAACGCGACCCACAACTGGCCCTGGGCGCCGCGCACGAAGATCGCCGCATTGGTATTGGCCAGCCCCCGCAGCCACATATCGGTGACCTCGGCGCCCTTGAGCTCGGCCGAGGTGTCCTGGGAGAACACCGAACCGCTGTCGAGCAGGGTCTGGTAATCCTCTTGCAGCAGCGCCCGGGCGCGCTGATCTTCTGCCTCGGTGCGCACCAGCGCGGTGGACAGCAGATCGTACTGGTTCTCCAGGATTTGCTGGGAGGCCACATAGAGGCCGTCGTAGTACACCCCCGAACCGGCGCCGCAGGCATAGGAGTCGCCTTCCTGGGTCACCTGCAACAGGCCGTTGCGCGGGGTAAAGCGCAGCTTGCAGCCCTCGACGCTGTAGCGGGCTTCACCGTCCTGGAGCCGCAGCTTGCCCGCGAGCGCACCAGAATTGGCGCCGCCCATGGCCGACAGGTCGAAGCTCAGACGATCTTCGTCGCTGCGCCGGATCACCAGCTCACCGCCGTAGAACGGGCTGACCGACACCCGCTGCCAGGTGCCCTGCCAGTTGAACGGGATATTCACATAGCGCAGCACCATCAGCCGGCTCAGGTATTGGCTGCGCAGGCAGCCCAGGTCGGCCTGGCACTGGTCGCGCTGCTTGAGCCATTCACGCTGGCCCAGGCGCAGCGCCTTGGGGTCCTTGGCCTCGGCCAGGGTGGCGGTCCAGGCCTTGCCCAGGCGGCTGTCCAGCCCGGCGGTATAGGGGTCGGCGCAGATGGCCTTTTCACTGGTGCTGGCGGCCTTGGCGCAGTCGAAACTGCTGGCCTGGGCGCCCTGGCCACAGGCCAGCAGCGCCAGCAGCAAGCCGCTGGCTCGCAGGGGATGAACAAGGGGGGCGAACATGGGTCGATTCCATTCAATGAAGGCCGCGCAAGGATACCTGCAGCGCAGCGATCTGCCGACGCCAGAATCGCCCCGGCATGGCCGGCCAAGGCCCGCAGTTTTAGCGCGACAGGCGCCGACCAGTCGTACTAAGCTCTGCGCTTTATCCCCCCCAAGGGCACTGCATGAAATGGATGCTGCAGGCACTGTTGCCGCTGTTGAGCCTCACCGTTCAAGCCGATGAGTTGCGCATGCTGACCGACAACCACCCGCCGCTGCACTTTCAGCAGGGCCCGCGCATGACCGGCTTCGCGGTGGAGGTGGTGCAAGCCCTGGCGCAACGCACCGGCGATCCGGTGCAGGTCCAGCAACGGCCGATGCTGCGCGCCCTGCGCGATGCTAGCGAGGATGCCGACACCGCGGTGTTTACCATCCTGCGCACCCAGGAGCGTGAATCGCGCTACCAATGGGTCGGCCCGCTGATGCGCACCGAAACCGCGCTCTACACCCGCAGCAACGACGATCTGCAGATCAGCGACTTGCACCAGACCCGGGGCCAGATCGCCGTACCGCGCAAATGGCTGGTCTACAGCTACCTCAAGCAGCAGGGCCTGGACAACCTGTGGGGCGTCGACAGCCCGGAAATCATGATGCGCCTGCTGCAGATCGGCCGCGTGCAGTACGTGGTCGCCGACACCATGAGCGTCAGCACCTTCGCCAGCAATGCGGGCCTGCCCTTGGAACAGTTGCGCTACCAGATGCCGCTGATGCACCAGGACGCCTACATCGCCTTCTCGCCCAAGGTCGATGCGGCCCAGGTGGCCCGCTGGCAGCGCGCCCTGGACGCGATGAAGGACGACGGCAGCCTACAAGCGTTCATGCAGCGCTGGCATATCGACCACCCGCCCCCGTAGGTGGGCGGATGCAAGCCATGACTCGCCTTGCCCAATCAAGCGCCATGCCCTCTGCCCGCAATGCGCGGCCCAGGCGCGCCAACCCCCGCCTGCTCAAACGACTGCTGATGCCGGGCTGAGCCCCGCACCAAGGAATGTTCCATGCCGACCTTTACCCCTGCCCGCCCGCTGCACCGTCTCCATTGCGCCGGCTGCGGCTGGCACCTGGCGATACTCGGTCAGAGCGACGCCAGCGTGCGCAAATGCCCCTGGTGCGGCAGCCATGAATTCAGCGACCAGCCGCCCAGCCGCAGTGGCGCCGGGCAGCTCCTGCAATGCAAACACCATGGCCCGGTGGTGGTGCAGGTGCTTGACGACAACATCGACAGCCAGGACTTTCTCGACAATCTGTATTGCCCGTTCTGCCCCTGACCCGTGGCCAACTGGCCAGCTGATTCTGCGAAGCGTTTTCTGACGCGCGCACGGCACTAAATCTCGTCCACAGCAGCTACATTCGCTACTATGGCGTGCCGATTTCTGCCTTTGCCGACCCGCCAAACCGGAGCTTCAATGCCTACCCCCAAGGACCTTGCCAGCGACAGCGGCGCGCCGATGATTCCCGAGCAACGCCGCGAGCAGATCCTGCGCCAGTTGCGCAAGCATCAGGTGCTCAGCGTGCACCAGTTGATGGAGATGTTCGACTGCTCGCACATGACCGTGCGCCGGGATATCGCCCTGCTGGAACAGGAAGGCCGCGCCCACTCGGTGACCGGCGGCGTGCGCATCGCCAGCCAGTTGCACAGCGAGCCCAGCCATCAGTCCAAGGCAGTGGTGGAGCTGCCGCAGAAGCAGGCCATGGCCAAGCTCGCGGCGGGCCTGTTGCACGCGGACATGACGGTCTACCTGGATGCCGGCACCAGCACCCTGGAGATCGTGCCCTACATCAAGGCGCTATCGGGAATGACCGTGATCACCAACGATTTCGGCGTGGCCCAGGCCTTGATGGATGCGCCCCAGGTCACGGTGATTCACACCGGCGGCCAGCTAGACCACTCCAACCATTCCTGTGTCGGCGGGCTGGCGGTGGCCACCCTGCGTCAGGTGGTCACGGACGTGGCCTTTATCTCCACCAGTTCCTGGGACCTGCGCCGGGGCATCACCACGCCCTCGGCGCTGAAGGTCGAGGTCAAGCAGGTGGCGATGCAGTCGGCGACCCAGGTGGTGCTGGTGGCCAGCAGCTCCAAGTACGGCACCTTCGGCATGTACAAGATTGCCGAGCTGGAGCAGTTCGACATCATCATCAGCGACGCCGCCCTGGCCCCGGCGGCGGCGGACGGCATCCGCAAGCACGGGGTGGAGTTGCTGCTGCCGGCGCCAGCCTGAGTCAGCGCTAGCCCCACACAACAGTCCGTGGCGAGGGAGCTTGCTCCCGCTCGTCTGCGCAGCAGACGCAATCCCTGCCCCCTCACTCCCTGAAACACCGCGCCGTCGAGGTTTGGGGCGGCTGCGCCGCCCAGCGGGAGCAAGCTCCCTCGCCACCAAGAAGCGCGCAGTGGCCGCTAGCGTTTTTTTTCAGTCTCGGTCATGAACTGCCCCAGCTCGCGGGCGTAGAACCGCGCCATGCCGGTGGTGCCATGCCCGCGGGTTTCGGCGCTGGCGGGAATCAGCAGCAGGCGAGCATCCTTGACCTGCTTGAGCGCCGCTTGCAGGGTGCCGGTTTCCGGCGGGTTGCGTTCATCGTCCGCCGAGTTGATCACCAGCACCGGGGCCTGGATCTTGCTCAGCCCCGGCGCGGCGTTGTAGTCCGCCGAGGACTGCCATTGGTAGATGAAATCGTTGGCATCGGCGGTCTGCGGCGCCTTGAGGCGCTCATCCACCAGTTTGTCGGCCTGGGCCCGGGTCGGCGCCAGGGCCTGATAAGCCAGGGTGCCGCCGCTGGTGCCGGTGGCGAACAGCGCGTTGGCCAGGCGCAGGGACGGCGGCTGGACCCGATAGTTGCCGTTGTCCCAGGCCGGATCTTGCTTGATCGACTCCACCAGCAGGCGGCGCATCATCCAGTTGCGCGACGCCATCTCGGTGGGCTGGGAAGCCATGGGCACCAGGGCGTCCATCATCTGCGGCCAGTTCTGGCCCCAGAGCCAGGTCTGCATGCCGCCCATGGAATTGCCGATGACCAGCCGCAGGTGCTTGATCCCCAGCCCCTCGGTGACCAGGCGGTACTGGGCCTGGACCATGTCGTCATAGTTGTACTGGGGAAAGCGCGCGCGCAGGCCATCGGAAGGCTTGCTCGACTGGCCAACGCCAATGCCGTCGGTGGCAATGATGTAGTACTTACTCGCATCCAGAGGCTGCCCCGGGCCGAACAGCTCACCGCCAAAGTCCTTGCTCAAGAGATCGCTGGCCGGCCGGTAAGTGCCGTGCAGGTAAAGGATCGCCGGGTGCTTGGGGTTGCCCAGGGTGATGTAGTGGAGCTTCAGGTTGGCGAGCTGTTCACCGTTGTGGAAGTTGAACTGCGGGGCGACCCAGTCGCCTTCAGTGGCCGTCGGCAGGCTGGCTGCCGCAGCCAGGGAGGCGACACCCAGGGCCAGAATCAGGCCGAGCGCGGCCTTGCAGGCAAAACGCTGCATGGGGAATGTCCTTGTTTTTATTGGAGAAAAGCCCCCTGGCGCGCTCGGCACCAAGGGGCGGCACAGGCTTAGCGCACCTGCCAGTCGCGCAGCCACTGCAGGCCGACGGAGGTGTCGCCACGGGGGCGGTATTCACAACCGACCCAGCCGTCATAGCCGAGCTCGTCCAGCAATTGGAACAGGTAGGGATAGTTCAACTCGCCAAGACCCGGCTCGTGACGATCCGGCACCCCGGCGATCTGGATATGGCCGATGCCCGCCAGGTCGCGACGCAACTTCACCGCCAGGTCGCCTTCGACGATCTGGCAGTGGTAGCAGTCGAATTGCACCTTGAGGTTGGCCGCGCCCACTTCCTTGCAGATGGCCTGGGCCTGATCCTGGCGATTGAGGAAGAACCCCGGCATGTCCCGGGTGTTGATCGGTTCCAGCAGCACCGTGACCCCGACCTTGGCCGCCTGGGTCGCGGCGTGGGCCAGGTTCTCCAGATACACGGCATGATGCCGGGCGCGCTGGCTTTCCGAGGGCAGCAGGCCGGCCATCACGTGGATCCGTGAATTGCCCAGCACCGCGGCATATTCCAGGGCCTGGTCGAAGCCCTGGCGGAACTCCTGCTCGCGTCCGGGCAGGGAGACGATGCCCCGCTCCCCCGCCGCCCAGTCACCGGGCGGCGCGTTGAACAGGGCCTGCTGCAGGCCGTGATCGTCCAGGCGCTGTTTCAGTTGCGCGGGGCTGTAGTCGTAGGGAAACAGGTACTCCACCGCGCTGAAACCATCGGCCGCCGCAGCGGCAAAACGCTCAAGGAAGTCGTGTTGCGGGTAGAGCATGCTGAGGTTGGCAGCAAAACGAGGCATGGGAACTCCAGGGGCAAAGGGTCAGACAAACGGCCAGATCAGCAGGGTAATACAGAACCCCAAGGTGCCGAGCAAGGTGGTGATCACGGTCCAGGTGCGCAGTCCGTCCGCGACGTTGAGCCCGGCCAGCTTGGTGAAGATCCAGTACCCGGCGTCGTTGATATGGGACATGGCCAGCCCGCCACCGCCCATGGCCAGGCACAACAGGGCCATGTGGTTGGGGCTCAGGTTAAGGGTGGCGATCAGCGGCGCGATGATCCCGGCGGTGGTCACCAGGGCCACGGTGGTCGAGCCCTGCACCGCGCGCAGCAGCATGGTCAGCAAGAAGCCCAGGGCCAGAACCGGCAGGCCGGTGGTACGCAGCAGGTCGGAAACCACCGCGCCGATCCCGGTGTCCACCAGGACCTTGCCGAACACCCCGCCGGCCCCGGCGATCAGGATCACCATGGCCACCCCGGGCAGCGCCGAGCCGATCACATCGGACACCTGGCTGCGGCTCCAGCCGCGGCGCGAGCCCAGCAGCCAGGCACACAGCAGGGTGTCCAGCAGCAGCGCCACCAGCGGCGCGCCGAGTACGGTGAGCACCCCGCGCAGAGCGGATTCCACCGGCAGCAAGGAGGTGGCCAGGGTGCCCAGCAGGATCAGCACGATGGGCAGCAGGATCAGGCTGACGATCAAACCGAAACCCGGTGGCGGCGCCGGCGGCAGTTTCGCCGCCAGGCTGCCGGTGGATTCCTCCAGGCCCATGTGGGCCACGGCCGCCACCGCTTGCGGGCTGGCCGGCTGTTCGGCGCCGTTGTTCCAGGCCGCCAGGTCTTCATTGGTGACGTGCGGGCCATAGACTTCGGCACGGATATCGTCGGTCATCGGGTAGTTGCGCCGGGTCATGCGCCCCGCCACGCGGTAGCCGACGTAGCACAGCAGCGCGGTCAGTGGCAGGCCGAACATCAGCACCCGGCCCAGGTCCGCCCCCAGCTGGCTGGCCGCCGCCACCGCGCCCGGATGGGGCGGCAGGAAGGCATGCACGGTGAGCAGCGCGGCGCACATCGGCAAGGCGAACACCAACAGCGGCTTGCGCGCACTGCGGGCCACGCCGTAGGCCAGCGGCATGAGGATGATCACCCCGACCTCGAAGAACACCGGCACGCCGATGATGAACCCGGCCATGGTCAGCGCCAGGGGCGTGCGGCGGTTGCCGAAGCGTTCGATCAGGGTCTTGGCCAGGGCCTCGGCACCGCCGGACAGTTCGATGATGCGACCGATCATGGCGCCCAAGGCGATGATGATGGCGATGTGGCCAAGGGTCTTGCCCATGCCGCCTTCGATGGTGGCCACCAGCTCCGCCGGTTTCACCCCGGCCACCAGCGCCACCAGGATGCTCACCAGCATCAGCGCGACAAAGGGCTGGAACTTGTACTTGAGCACCAGAAACAGCAGCAGGGCGATGCCGGCCCCGGCGGTGATCATCAGAATCAGCGGGCTCATTGGGCAAGCCCTCCGCAGAGTGGCAGGCCGGTGTGGCAGGTGACGCTGGAACCCGTAAAGCAAATGCAGTCATTCATCTCGGGAAGTCCTGTTGTTATTGTTTTTACCGGCAAGCCGCTGCCCACGGGAGTCCTGTCAGGGCTCCCGGGGACGGGCTTGCATCAAGCGTTGGCAGTGGTGTTGCGTTTACCAGGCGGCGCCGAAAGCGTCCCGCAGTTCATCCAGGGCGTGTTGATCCAGGGGCGCAGGTCGCGGCTGGGTGAGCAACCACAGGCGCGCGGTTTCCTCCAGTTCCTCCAGGGCGTAGCTGGCCTTGGACACACTGCTTTCCCAGACCACCGGGCCCAGGCGTTCGAGCATCACCCCACGCACCCGGTTGGCCAGTTGCGCCACCTGCTCGGCGACCTTGGGCGAACCCGGACGCTGGTAGCCGATCAACGGGATGTGCCCGACCTTCATCACCTGGTACGGGGTCAGCGGCGGCAGGATGTCGTCGTCGCGCCAGACCCCGGCCAGGGTCAGCGCCACCAGGTGGGTGGAATGGGTGTGCACCACTCCGCCCACGCCGGGATTGCGGTCATACACCTGACGATGCAGGGCCAGGGTCTTGGACGGCTTGTCGCCGCTGACCCACTCCCCCGCCAGGTTGACCTTGGCAATCGCCGCCGGGTCGAGGCGCCCGAGGCAGACGTCGGTGGGGGTGATCAGCCAGCCATCGTCGAGTCGCGCGCTGATGTTGCCGGCGCTGCCCACGGTGTAGCCGCGCTGGTACAGGCTGCGACCGACATCGCAGATCTCTTCGCGCAGGGCGTTTTCCCGGCTCATGGCTGACCTCCGGCCAGTTGGCGCAGGGCTTTGCTGAAAAAGTCGCGACCGCCGAAGTTGCCGGATTTCAGGGCCAGGGCCAAAGGCTCGCCGCCGCTGCTGACCGTGGCCGGCACCCCGGGATCGATCTGCGCGCCGATCTGCAGCAGGCGCACGCCCAGGGCCTTGACCACCGCGCCGGAGGTTTCGCCGCCGGCCACTACGAAGCGTCGCACGCCCTGGTCGCGCAGGCCGCGGGCGATCTCGCCCAGGGCACTCTCCACCAGGGCCCCGGCGCGCTCCACGCCCAGTTGCCGCTGCACCGCCTTGACCTGCTCGGGAGTGCTGGTGGCGTAGATCAGTACGCTGTCCTGCTGGGCCTGGACAAAGGCCAGGGCCTGGGCTACTACCGGCTCGCCCGCCGCCAGGGCCAGGGGATCGACGCGTAGGGCTGGACGCTCGGCTTCCAGCCAGGCGTCGACCTGGGCATTGGTGGCCGCCGAGGCGCTGCCAGCCAGCACCACTTCGCCACCGGCCACCGGCGGCAGGCTGGCGGCGTCCAGGTCACGCAGCTTACCGGCGCGGCGGAAGTTCTCCGGCAGGCCCAGGGCCAGCCCGGAACCGCCGGTCAACAGCGGCAGGTCGGCGCAGGCCGCGCCGAGGGTGTACAGGTCGGCATCGGACAGCGCATCGGCAATCGCCATGGCCACACCCTTTTGCCGCAGTTCGGCGATCTTCGCCCGCACCGCGTCCACGCCCTGGGCCACGCTGTCGTAACGCAGCAGGCCCACCGGCAGCGTGGTCTGCGCTTGCAACACCCGCAGCAGGTTGGCATCGGTCATCGGTGTCAGCGGGTGATGCTGCATGCCCGACTCGTTGAGCAACTGGTCCTGGACAAACAGGTGGCCACGGAAAATCGTCCGGCCGTTCTCCGGAAACGCCGGGCAAGCCAGGGTGAAATCGCTGCCCAGGGCCTTGAGCAGCGCTTCGCTGACCTGACCGATATTGCCCGCCGCGGTGGAGTCGAAGGTCGAGCAGTACTTGAAGAAGATCTGTTCGCAGCCTTGCTCGCGCAGCCATTGCAGGGCCGCCAGGGATTCGGCCACGGCCTCGCCCACCGGGGTGGTGCGGGACTTCAGGGCGATCACCACGGCGTCGGCATCCAGGCCGGCGGCCACTTCGGCGCTGGGAATGCCAATGCTCTGCACGGTGCGCATGCCGCCGCGCACCAGCATGTTGGCCAGATCGGTGGCACCGGTGAAGTCATCGGCGATGCAGCCCAGCAACGGGCGTGGAGTGGACATGCTCATCACGAACTCCTTACTCGGCATCAGGCTTGGCCACGGGCAGCTCGATGCCCGGGAAGATCTTGATCACCGCCGAGTCGTCCTCGCGGCCGAACCCGGCGCTGGAAGCCTGCATGAACATCTGGTGCGCGGTGGCCGACAGCGGCAGCGGGAATTTGCTGGCGCGGGCGGTATCCAGCACCAGGCCCAGGTCCTTGACGAAGATGTCCACCGCGGAAAGCGGCGTGTAGTCGGCCTTGAGGATATGCGGCACGCGGTTCTCGAACATCCAGGAGTTGCCGGCGCTGTGGGTGATCACTTCGTACAGGGCATCGGCATCCACCCCTTCGCGCAGGCCCAGGGCCATGGCTTCGGCGGAGGCGGCAATGTGCACCCCGGCCAGCAGCTGGTTGATGATCTTGACCTTGGAGCCCAGGCCATGGGCATCCCCCAGGCGATAGACCTTGCCGGCCATGCCGGCGAGGATCGCCTCGGCCCTGGCATAAGCGGCCGCCGGGCCGGAAGTCATCATGGTCATCTCGCCAGCGGCGGCCTTGGCCGCGCCCCCGGAGATCGGCGCATCCAGGTACAGCAAGCCCAGGGCCTGCAGGCGCTGGCCCAGGTCCACGGCATAGGTCGGGGCCACGGTAGCGCAACCGATCACCAGGCTGCCGGGACGCAATGCCGCCACCGCCCCGCCCTCGCCGAACAGCACGCTTTCGGTCTGCTCGGCATTCACCACCACGGTGATGATCACGTCGCACTGGTCCGCCAACTGGGCGGCCGAGGCGCAGGCCACTCCGCCTTCGGCGGCGAACTGTTCGGTGACGGCCGCACGCACGTCACAGGCATGCACCTTGAAACCGCTGCGCAGCAACGACCGGGCGATGCCCAGGCCCATGGCGCCAAGACCGATGACACCGACATTGTTGTTATTCATGGGGGACTCCAGTGAAAGACCACGGCCGGGCCACGCCAGGCAGGCGACGGACAGCAACCGGGAAAGGCAGGGAAACCCGGGCAGCGAGCCCGGTAGACGAAAGTGAACACGCGGCAACAGGCGCTGCGCCCGGACAGGCAGCGTGGGTGCACAGGGCCCCCAGGGCGGGTGCGATGCAAGGCAGGAGCGAATCGATCATCGTGGCCATCCTGTTGCTGTTGTTATCAGGTTGAACGTTGGCTGTGAACGATCATCCACCAATGAACAGATTATGTGAAGACATTTTTAAATCTAACATTTTTTAACATCACCATTTCCTGGCCCCCGCCCCGGCTCCGCGGCCGCCGCTGGTCGGAACAACCCGGTCCGGGCGCCGCGGACTGCTACAACCATTCACAGCCCTGATCTGGATCAGCATTGAGCGCAGGATCCTGGCCGAGGCTCAGGACAGGTGAAGGTGGACTGGCGGTAGCGCCCTTCATCGCAACCCCGTTGACGCCCCCCATGACCGGGGGCTCAATGGCCTATCTGGTTATGCTTGGACAAGGATGATTCAACATGGCAAAGATCGAAGTTCTATCGGGCGATTTTCTGCAAGGCGCCGGCGAATACCGGCACGGCACCTTCAGGCTCAAGACGGTATTCAACAGCGCCGGGGTCGAGGTCAAGGCTTCGGCCTTCAAGAGTCTGGAGATCGCCACCCAAAGCCCCGTCGCCAACAAGGACGCTTTCGGTTATGGCGTGGCCGGCGCCATGCTGCTGGGGCCGGTGGGCGCCATTGCCGGCTACCTGATGGCGGGGACGGAAAACGAGGTGACCTTCATCGGCACCCTCAAGGATGGCCGGCAACTGATGGCCGCCACCGACAGCAACACTTACAAGGACATTTCCCGGCACGTGCTCAATTGAGCATTGGCAAAGTTATATCAAGTGCTCATGACATCCAGTTTTTTGGCATGAGCACTTTTTCATTGTCCCTCGTTATATAAGCCTGGCTATTGCGGCACCAAACTAAGTCGCTTAGCTGAACCTCAGCTGAAACTTCATCGGCAAATACTCTTTCAAGGCAATTTAACCTTGACTCCCGGGACCCTCCTGAGTAAATTGCGCGGGCCGGGAAATCCGGCCTTTTTTCAACTCACTAAAGAAGCCAATGGACACAGTATCTAGACGCTGTCTGGTCACTGCCGCTGCGCAGCGCCAGGCACCCCTGAACAATGACGGGACTCGACTCCGCGGTCGGGTAAGCTGCGCTAGGGCTTGACGCTCCAACGTAACTTGCCTCCCCGGAACCAGTCCGGTCACGAGGCACAAGTTATGCACTTCACATCTTCTGTAATGCCAGGCGTACGCGCCTTCGCTGCCACCATGCGGGTCCGGCTGTGCCGTGAGCCCAAGGCTCTGGCGCGCTCCCCCTTCTCCTCTTCTTCGCCCACCACCAGCACCGCCCTGCGGGCCAACTGGCGCGTCTGCCCGTTGACCGGCCAGCTGCAGCAACGCTGGAGCCTGGACGACAGCCAGGACCCGCAGAGTCGGGGCGCAGCCCTGCTGCGGCAGGCCGGACTGATCTTCGGCCTGTACCTCGGGGCGCGCACTTCCGCCTGATTCAACGGTTATTCGCCGTTGTTTATCCACGAACTTTCCAGTTTGAAGTTCGGCGGTTTCTTATTGCCTGTCAGTTAACTAATTCTGTTGGAGAAAGTTATGGAAGAGGCCAGTAGTAGGTTCGCTGCCCATTCAACTTCATTGTTTGGACAGCGAACGTTAAAACCTGAAAACGCCCAGATCCTAATCGATCGCCAATCTGCGATTCGACATGCTTTCGCTCGTCTTTAATTAGTTGAGTGGTCGGTGTGTCGTGTCGCAGTCAGGCGGCAGGAGCACACGCAATGACTGTAAAAACCACAACTTCCCGCAACACCAGCGCCAGCCGCGACAGCCACAAACTGTCGATGCGCGCCGCCCGCGAAGCGCAGAACGGCCTGGCCGTGACCCTGGCCAACGTCAACTCCAGCACCGCCGGCCTGACTGAACTGGACGCCGAAGGCCGCCTGCAACGCGACGGCCACAACGAGGTCGCCCACGACCGTCCGCCCCACGCCCTGGTGCAATTGCTGCAAGCCTTCAACAACCCCTTCATCTATGTGCTGATGACCCTGACCGGTATCAGTTTCTTCACCGACTTCTGGCTGCCGCTGCAAGCCGGCGAAGAAACTGATCTGACCGGCGTGATCATCGTCCTGGTGATGGTGCTGGCCAGCGGCCTGATGCGCTTCTGGCAGGAACACCGCTCGGCCAAGGCCGCCGAAGCCCTCAAGGCCATGGTCCGCACCACCGCCGCGGTGCTGCGCCGCGAGCAGATGGGCATGCAGGCCCGGGTTCGCGAAGTGCCGATGCGCGAACTGGTGGTGGGCGACATCATCCAGCTGTCAGCCGGCGACATGATCCCGGCGGACATCCGCCTGATCGAATCCCGTGACCTGTTCATCAGCCAGGCGGTGCTCACCGGCGAAGCCTTGCCGGTGGAAAAATACGACACCCTGGGCGCCGTGCAGGAAAAGTCCGCGAAGGCCCAGGCCGCCGATCAGCAAGACCTGCTGGACCTGCCGAACATCTGCTTCATGGGCACCAACGTGGTCAGCGGCACCGCCACCGCCGTGGTGGTGGCCACCGGTTCGCGCACCTACTTCGGCTCCCTGGCCCGCTCCATCGTCGGCTCGCGCTCGCAGACCGCCTTCGACCGTGGGGTCAACAGCGTTAGCTGGCTGCTGATCCGCTTCATGCTGGTGATGGTGCCGGTGGTGCTGCTGATCAACGGCTTCACCAAGGGCGACTGGGCCGAAGCCTTCATGTTCGCCCTGGCGGTGGCCGTCGGCCTGACCCCGGAAATGCTGCCGATGATCGTCAGCGCCAACCTGGCCAAGGGCGCCGCGGCCATGGCCAAGCGCAAGGTGGTGGTCAAGCGCCTCAACGCGATCCAGAACTTCGGCGCCATGGACGTGCTGTGCACCGACAAGACCGGCACCCTGACCCAGGACCGGATCATCCTCGAACACCACGTCGACATCAGCGGCAGCCGCTGCGACGCAGTGCTGCAACTGGCCTGGCTCAACAGCCACCACCAGAGCGGCATGAAAAACCTGATGGACCGCGCCGTGGTCGCCTTCGCCGAGGGCAACCCGCACTTCACCCCGCCGGCCGCCTGGCGCAAGGTCGATGAACTGCCCTTCGACTTCGTCCGCCGGCGCCTGTCGGTGATCCTCGCCGATGCCCGCGGCGACCACCTGCTGGTGTGCAAGGGCGCGGTGGAAGAAATGCTCGAAACCGCCACCCAGGTGCGCCAGGACGGCATTGCCGTGAGCCTCGACGCCGAGCGCCGTGCCGCCTTGCTGCAACTGGCCGAGGACTACAACCGCGACGGCTTCCGCGTGCTGCTGGTGGGCACCCGGGATCTGCCCAAGGGCCAGACCCGCAACCAGTACAGCGCCAGCGATGAGCGCGAGCTGGTGATCGAAGGCTTCCTGACCTTCCTCGATCCGCCCAAGGAAACCGCCGGCCCGGCCATCGCCGCCCTGCGTGACAACGGCGTGACGGTCAAGGTGCTGACCGGCGACAACCCCATCGTCACCGCGAAGATCTGCCGCGAAGTCGGCCTGGCAGTGGGCGAGCCGCTGCTGGGGCGCGACATCGAGCACATGGATGATCAGGTGCTCGGGCGCCTGGTGGAAGAACGCACGGTGTTCGCCAAGCTCACCCCGCTGCAGAAGTCCCGGGTGCTCAAGGCCCTGCAGGCCAACGGCCATACCGTGGGCTTCCTTGGCGACGGCATCAACGACGCCCCGGCCCTGCGCGATGCCGACGTCGGCATCTCGGTGGACAGCGGCACCGACATCGCCAAGGAATCGGCGGACATCATCCTCCTGGAAAAGAGCCTGATGGTGCTGGAGGAAGGGGTGATCAAGGGCCGCGAAACCTTCGGCAACATCATGAAGTACCTGAACATGACCGCCAGCTCCAACTTCGGCAACGTGTTCTCGGTGCTGGTGGCCAGCGCCTTCATCCCCTTCCTGCCGATGCTGGCGATCCACCTGCTGCTGCAAAACCTGATGTACGACTTCTCCCAGCTGGCCCTGCCGTGGGACAAGATGGACAAGGAATACCTGGCCAAGCCGCGCAAGTGGGACGCCAACAACATCGGGCGCTTCATGCTGTGGATCGGGCCGACCTCGTCGATCTTCGACATCACCACCTTCGCCCTGATGTGGTACGTGTTCGCCGCCAACAGCGTGGAAATGGCCGCCCTGTTCCAGTCCGGCTGGTTCATTGAGGGGCTGCTGTCCCAGACCCTGGTGGTGCACATGCTGCGCACCCGCAAGATCCCGTTCATCCAGAGCACCGCGGCCCTGCCGGTGATGCTGGCCACGGGACTGGTGATGGCGCTGGGGATCTACGTGCCCTTCTCGCCCCTGGGCAGCATGGTCGGCCTGGTGCCGCTGCCGTGGGAATACTTCCCGTGGCTGGTGGGCACCCTGCTCAGCTACTGCGTGGTCGCCCAGACCATGAAGACCCTGTACATCCGCCGCTTCAAGCAGTGGTTCTAAGGGTCTGGTTCTAAGGGCGTGAGCCCGGCGCGGCCGGCCCCGGACGGCCGCGCCCGATACACCTAGAGCAACGATGCCACCGTCGGCGCGGCCTGCGCCCTGCCGACGGCGACGCGGTTCGCCCGAAAGGAGCATCGCCATGTACCTCAAGCCTTTTTCCATGTTGCAACGCAGCCTCCAGGCCCTGCTGGTCTGCAGCCTGAGCGCCTGCGCCCGCCTGCTCACCCGCGTGAGCATCCGGCTGTATGTCCGCGGCCTGCTGAGCGCGGTCGAAATTCGTTTTCTGCTGGGTTTCAGCGCCGCCCTGACCCGCGCCTCGCTGCGCGTGGCGATCGCCTGAACCTGTCACCGACCCGGGAGCACACTCATGTCGGGCACCACACTTCTGATCAACCTGGCCGGGGCCATCGCCCTGCTGCTCTGGGGCTCGCAGATGATTTGCGGATCACTGCTGCGCGGCTTCGGCAGCCCGCTGCGGCACTGGCTCGGCCAACACCTGAACAACCGCTGGCTGGCGCTGCTGTGCGGCGTTGGCATCACCGGCGTGCTGCAAAGCAGCACCGCGGTGAGCCTGATGGCCAGCTCCTTCACCGCCGCCGGCACCCTGGGCCTGGCCCCGGCGCTGGCGGTGATGCTGGGGGCCAACATCGGCTCGACCCTGGTGGTCCAGCTGCTCAGCCTCGACCTGTCGCTGCTGGCCCCGGTGCTGTTGCTGACGGGTTTCCTGACCTTGCGCCTGCGGGACGACTCGCGCTTCGAAAGCATCGGCTGCGCGCTGATCGGCCTGGGCCTGATGCTGCTGGCCCTGGGCCTGCTGGGCGCCACCCTGGGCACCGTGCAAGGCACCCCGGTGTTCCGGCTGGTGATGACCAGCCTCGACGGCGATCTGCTGCTGGCCCTGCTGGTGGCGCTGCTACTGACCTGGATGTGTCACTCCAGCGTCGCGGTGGTGCTGCTGATCGCCTCCCTGGCCGGCACCGGCCTGCTGTCCCCGGCCACCAGCATGGCCCTGGTGCTGGGGGTCAACCTGGGCGGCACCCTGCCGACGCTGCTCAGCGCCAGCGGCAACGTGGCCCGGCGCCTGCCCCTGGGCAACCTGCTGGTGCGCCTGCTGGGCGTGGCCCTGGTGCTGCCATGGATCACCGCCCTGGCCCGCCTGGACGCGGTGCAGGCCCTGGCGCCGGAGTTGCTGGTGGTCTACCTGCACAGCGCCTTCAGCCTGGTACTGGCCCTGCTGTTCATCGGCTTCACCCGCCCCCTGGGCAAACTCTTGACCCGGCTGCTGCCGGCCCCCGCCCCGGTCACCGACCCGGGCATGCCGCTGTACCTGGACCAGGCCGGCCTGGAAGTGGCCAATATCGGCCTGGCCAACGCCGCCCGCGAAGCCCTGCGCATGGCCGACATGCTTTCGAGCATGCTCGACCGGGTGCTGCAACTGTTTCGCACCTCAAGCATCACCCATGCCGAGCAGGTGCGGCACATCGACCAGTCCCTGGATCTGCTCAGCGCGGCGATCCGCGCCTACCTGGCGGACGTCGGCAAGGAAGGCATCAGCGACCAGGACGCCGACCGCTCCCAGGAGATCCTGCTGCTGGTGATCAACCTGGAGCACGCCGGCGACATCCTCGCCACCAGCCTGGCGCAACTGGCGGTGCGCCGCCTGCGCCGTGGCGAAGCCTTCTCCGAGTTCGAGCTGGGCACCCTGTACCCGCTGCACCAGGAGTTGCTGGACAGCCTGAGTCTGGCGATCACCGTGTTCCTGCGTGAAGACCTGCCCACTGCTCACCAGCTGCTGGGGCGCAAGGAAAACGTGCGGCGCCTGGAAGCCGCCGCCGGCCGCGAGCACTTTCGCCAACTGCGGGAAGACCAGAGTGCCTGGGCCGAATCCGGGGACATCTTCCAGCGCCTGCTGCGGGACTATCGCCGGGTCCACCACCACATCGCCGCCCTGGCCTACCCGGCCCTGGAGCGCGCCGGCGAACGCGACATCGAACACGGCTTGCTCAACGAGCCGCTGGCCGAGACGCCGGACGCCGAACATCCAGCGCCCGGAACCCAGGAGGACGCAGCATGCGCGTCCTGATCTGCGCCGGCCGCTACTACGCCGACAGCCGCCTGTGCCGCCGGGTTTTGGAAGCCTTCCAGCGCCTGCATGAAGTGCGGGTGGTGATCCACGGCGGCAGCCAGTTCCTCGGGGCCCACATCGAGGACTGGGCCCGGGAAACCGGGGCCCACATCGTCCGCTACCCGCCCAACTGGCAACTGCACGGCAAACACGCCGAACGCCTGCGCAACAGCTTCATGCTGGCCGACAGCCGCCCGGACATCGTCCTCGCCCTGCCCGGCGGGGAAGACACCGAAGAGCTGCTGGCCCAGGCCCGGGTCCGCGGCATCCAGACCCTTTCAGTGGACGCACAGTAACCCCATCCCAAGCAGCCCCCACCCGCGCCGGCCCAGCAGTGAAGCGGTCCGGCGCCCCACACAACGAGACCCGCCATGTCCAAGCACCGTCCACATCGCTCCTCGCGTCACGCCTCCTGGGGCCACTCCCTGCCCGCCGCGAAAAGCCGCATGCTCAAACGCAACCTGCTGTTCCTCGCCCTCACCGCCGGCGCCACCGCGACCCTGGCCCTGTGCTCCAAGGCCCAGGCCGCCGGCGGCGCCTACGTGGTGGATGACGGCGCCATCAACGCCCCCGGGGAATGCAACGTCGATGCCTGGTACCAGAGCACCCGGCATCAAGGCTCCAGCCACAACAGCGTGATCGCCCCGGCCTGCACCTTCAGCCAGTTGCCCTGGGTGCAACTGGGGGCCGCGGTGCAGCGCCAGCAGGCCGACGGCCAGGGCGAAACCCAGGTCAGCCCCCAGCTCAAGATCGCCCTGCTGGACCGCGAAGACCTGGGCCTGCAACTGGCCCTGGCCGGCTCCGCCCACTGGGCCCTGAAGCGCAACCACAGCTTCGACGGTGGCGACCTCGCCCTGCCCCTGACCTTCAGCGCCAGCGACCGCTTGCGCCTGAACCTGAATGCCGGCTGGACCCATGCCTATGACGATGGCGAACAGAACCACCGCTGGACCTGGGGCAGCGGAGTCGAATACGACCTGATACCGAGCCTGACCCTGATCGCCGAGCGCTATGGCCAGCGCGGCGGCGAACAAGGCTGGCAGGCTGGCCCGCGCCTGCATCTGGGCCAACATCTGGACCTGGACCTGATCCTTGGCCAGCACCTGACCGAAGCCCGCGACCGCTGGCTGACCACCGGCGCAACCCTGAGATTCTGAGCCTCAAGCCTCAAGCCTCAAGCCTCAAGCCTCAAGCTTGGAGCTTGAGGCTTGCCTTCAACTTGCCGCTGCTTTCGGGTACAGGGCTTCGTCGAATTGATCCAGGCGCGGGAACCGCAGCGGTTGCTCGTCCGCCAGGTGCTCCAGGCGCTGCCGGTAGCTGTGCAGGAATGCTTCTCGGGCTTCCTGGCTGATGTACGGCACGTGCCAGGCCACGAACGGCTCCAGTACGTCGCAGCCAACATAAGCCAAAGTGCCCCGCAGCAGCGGGCGCAGCATGTCCTCCAGCGGTCCGTGGATCGCGCCTTCGCCAAACATGTGTTCGCGCCCGCCAAGGGTCAGGGTCACCAGGGCTTTCTTACCCGCCAGCCCGCCCTGGTTATAGAAACGCTTGCCGCCATAACACACCCCCGACACCAGCACCCGGTCGATCCAGCCCTTGAGCATGGCCGGCACCGAGAACCAGAACACCGGGAAGTTGAGGATCAACAGGTCGGCCCACAGCAGCTTGTCCAGCTCGGCCTGGATGTCGGCGGCGATGCTCTGGTTCTTCACCCCAAGGCGTTGCTCCAAGGCGTACACCAGATAATCCGGGTTATCCCGGGCGCCAAAGTCGGCGGCGCTGGCCACCGGGTTCCAGTGCATGGCGTACAGGTCGCTGACCTGCACCTGATGCCCCTGGGCCTCCAGGGTGCTGCGGGCCTGGTCGCGCAGGGCGGCGGTGAAGGATTGCGGTTCGGGGTGGGCGTGGACGATCAGTACCTTCATGGACATTCCTCAGGCGGTAGGCAAGGTGACAGGGGCGGCGCGGCGGCTCAGGCAGTGGGCGGCGCACAGGGCAATACGGCGGCAGGCTTCGCGCAAGTCATCCGGCTGCAGCACCAGCCCCAGGCGGATATGCCCGGCGGCGCTGGGGCCGAAGGCTTCGCCGGCCAGCACCGAGACGCCCTGCTCGTCCAGCAGGCGCTCGCTGAAGGCCTGGGCGCTGAGTCCGGTGGCGCGAATGTCGACCATGACGAACATGCCGCCATCAGGTTTCAACGGCCGGGCACCGGGGCAATCGGCCAGGCAGTCGCAGACCAGATCCCGGCGCTGGCGGTAGGCTTCGGCCATGTCCCGCAGCTGCGGCAAGGGTTGCTCCAGGGCGACGATGGCGGCGTCCTGGATGAATTCCGGCGAGCCGTAGAGCATGCACAGGGCGAGGTTTTCCAGGTGCGCGGCCAGGGCCGTAGGCGCCACCACCCAGCCCAGGCGCCAGCCGGTCATGGCGTGGGACTTGGACAGGCTGTTGAGGGTCGCGGTGCGTTCGGCCATGCCCGGCAGGCTGGCCGGGCTGACGTGCTCGCCCTCGAATAGCAGTTCGCTGTAGACCTCGTCGCAGATCAGCCACAGGTCATGTTCGATGCACAACGCCGCCAAGGCCTCCCAGGTCGCCCGGGGGATGCTGGCGCCGGTGGGGTTGTGCGGGCTGTTGAGCACCAGGGCCCGGGTCTTGCCGGTGATGCGCGCGGCCACCGCCTCGGGCTGCACCCGAAAGCCGTCCTCGGCCCGCACCGGCAGCGGCACCACCTGGGCATTGCAGGCGCCGAACACCGCTTCATAGGTGACGTACATCGGCTCGGCCACTATCACCTCATCGCCCGGGTCCAGCAGGCACTGGGCCACGCTGTACAGGGCGCATTGGGCACCGGCCAGTACCACCACTTGCTCGGCATCCACCACTTGCCCGCTGCGCTGCTGATGGCGCCGGGCGATGGCCTCGCGCAGGGCGCGCTTGCCGCGCACATCGGCGTAATGGGTGTGGCCGGCCTGCAGGCTGTCGATGGCGGCCTGGACGATGGGCTGGGGGGTGTCGAAATCCGGGTCGCCCACCGACAGCAACCAGACCTGCTCGCCGCGCTCGCGCTTGGCCAGGGCCCGGTAGTGAATGTCCCAGGCGGCGGCGCCGTCTCCGGCAATACGTTGGGTCAGTTGAGAAAAGCGCATGCTCAGGCTCCAGGCAAAAAGGGATGGTCAGCGCGCGCAGGCGTGCTTGAGTTCGATCAGGCTCACGCCGTTGCGGGCAAAGCCTTCGCGCAGCGCCTGCTGCAACTCGTCGAGGCTGGCGGGTTGGCTGACGCTGCAACCGAAGGCCCGGGCCAGGGCGGCGAAATCCGGGTTGCGTGGCAGCACGCCGATGGGCTCGATGTTCAAATCGAGCATGTCGTCGCGGATCTGCCCCAGGGCGTCGTTGTTCCACAGCAGCACCACCAGCGGGCTGTCCAGCTCCTCCAGCGCCGTGGCCAACTCCTGCACGGTGTAGAGAAAACCGCCATCGCCCACCAGCACCAGCCCCGGACGCTCGGGAGCGCCGAGCTTGGCGCCGATGCCCGCCGGCAAGCCGTAACCGAGGGTGCCGTAGCCGGTGGGGTGCAGCCAGCTGCGAGTAGCGCGGCTCGGGTACAGGTAGTTGCCGCTGTAGGCCAGCTGGGTCATGTCGCTGGCGATAAAGCCGTGTTCCGGCAGCTCGGCGGCAATCCGTTGCAGGATCGAGCGATGAATCTGCTGCAAGGGCCCCTGCCCGTTCTGCACCGCCTGGCGCAGATCGGCCACCGCGTGAATCGCCGCCCCCGCTTCGGCCGGTGTGGATGACAAGGCCTGGAGCAAGACGTCCAGGGTGGCGCGAGCGTCGCCGTGCAACGCCACCGCACAGGGGTAGACGTCATTGAACTTGCGTGAGTCGATATCCAGGCGCAGCAGCTCGCCGTTCAGCGGCAAGCGCTCACGCCAATAGTCGGTGTCGGCCATCTCGGTGCCCACCGCCAGCACCACGTCGGCCTGACTGATCAACTGCCAGCCGGGCTCCACGCACAGGGTCGCCCCGGCGTTCAGCGGCGCCTCCTCCGGCAACAGGCCCTTGCCGGCAACGCTGCTGAAAAACACTGCGCCCAGACGCGTGCTCAAGGCGCGCAACTGCTCGGCCGCGTGCAGCGCGCCGCCACCGGCGATGATCATCGGCCGCTTGGCACGGCGCAGTGTGTCCGCCGCCTGCTGGATATCTGCCGCGGCGGCCGGGCCACGAGCCGGGCGCCGGCGCACCTCGCCGGTCCAGTCGCGGGCGACTTTCGCCGCCAGCACATCCAGGGGCACGCTGATGTGCACCGGGCGCGGGCGCTCGCTGTCGAACACGGCAAAGGCCCGGGCGATCAGCTCCGGCAGGTCTTCCGGGCTCAGGGCCAGGGCCGAAAAGGCGGTGATCGGCGCGGTGATGGCGCGCTGGTCCTGGGTTTCGTGCAGCGAGCCCCAGCCCTTGCCCAGGCTGGCGCTGTGGTTGACGCTGGAAATCACCAGCAGCGGAATCGAGTCGGCGTAGGCCTGGCCAATCGGCGTGGCGACGTTGGTCACCCCCGGGCCGCTGATGACGAAGCACACCCCGGGCTTGCCGCTGACCCGAGCGTAACCGTCGGCCATGAAGCCCGCGCCCTGCTCATGCCGGGTCAGCACATGGCGGATGCCGCTGCCAGGCAGGCCGCGATACAGCTCCAGGGTGTGCACCCCGGGAATGCCGAACACCGTGTCGACGCCGTAGCCAGCCAGCAGGCGCACCAGGGCCTGGCCACCGGTCAAGGTCTGATCGTGCATGTCTCTCTCCTCAAGCCTGGCCAAGGCGAATCAACGCATCGACCGCGACGGTGCCCTGGGCACCGACCAACAATGGGTTCACATCCAGTTCCAGCAATTGCCCGGCGTGTTCGCAGGCATAATTCGCCACCGCGCCAATGGCCGCCACCAGCGCGTCAAGATCGGCCTGCGGGCGCCCGCGAAAGCCCTGCAGCAAGGCGGCGCTGCGCAGGCTCAGCACGGCCTGGCGGATCGCCCCTTCGGTGGTGGGCAACAGCAGGCTGCGGCTGTCCTTGAGCAGTTCCACCAGCACCCCGCCGGCGCCTATCACCAGGGCCAGGCCGAAGTCGTTCTCGCGCTTGATGCCGACAATCAGCTCCGCCAGGGGCGGCGCGGCCATGGGCTCCAGCAACACCCGCTCAAAAGCCACATCGGGCGCATGCTCGGCGATCCGCGTGCGCATCAGGCGCAGGGCCGCGCTCAGGGCTTCTGGGTCCTTGAGGTTCAGGGCCACCGCCCCGGCCTCGGTCTTATGCGGCAACTGCGCGCTGACCGCCTTGAGCACCAGCGGATAACCAACAGCGGCCGCCGCGCTCAAGGCCTGCTCGGGGCTGCTCAGCACGCCGTCGGGAATGCTCAGGCCGAAGCCGCGCAAGGCCTGCTTGGACTGCCACTCGTCCAGCAGCACGCCGGCGCCATGCAGGGCCTGCGGGCACAGCGGCACCAGGGCCGCTTCGCCCAGGGCCAGCAGCGCCTGGCGCCGCTGCTGATAGGCGACGATCCGGCCCCAGGCCGCCAGGCCATCCTCCACCCCCTGCAAGGCGGGAATGCCCTGGGCATGCAGACGCTCGCGGGCGCTGGCCGGCAGCAGTTCGGGAAAGGCCGAAGTAACGAAACCGCGCTGGCCGTGGCGTTGCAGCGCGGCGCAGAACAGCTCCAGCAGCAGGTCGCATTCCTTGCGCTCGCCAGTGAACTCGGCCGGGTAGTCCAGCACCAGCATGGCGCTGTCGGCCGGGGTGCGCAGGGCGCTGTCGAGCATGGTTTGCAGGGCCTGGGCATCACCCCAGATGGCGGTGGTGAAATCCAGCGGGTTGACCAGGTTGGCGTAGCCCGGCAGCACCTCGGCCAACTCGGCGCATTGCCCGGCCGCAAGCTTGGGCAACTGCAGGCCGTTGCGCTCGGCGTAGTCAGCGATCAGCCCGGCGTCGCCGCCGGAACAGGCCAGGGCCATCAGTCGCGGGCCTTCCGGCAGCTGGCCGCAGGACGCGGCCTTCAAGGTTTCGACAAAACTCACCGGACCGCTGACCCGGATCACCCCCAGGCGCTGGAACAGCGCGTCGTACAGCGCGTCCGATCCCGACAGCGAACTGGTGTGACTCAAGGCCAGCTCGGCACCGATCTGCGACACCCCGGTCTTCAGGGCGATGATCGGAATGCCCTTCTCCAGGGCCTTGTACGCCGCTCGGGCAAAGCCCGGCACATTCTTCAGGCCTTCCAGATGCAGGCCTATGGCCGTGACCCGGGGTTCGTCCAGCAGCACGTCCATCAATTCGGCAATGCCCAGCTGCGCCTGATTGCCCACCGAGGCCATGTAGGCCACCGGCAGCGAGCGGTCGCTCATGGACAGGTTGTAGGCAAAGTTGCCGCTCTGGGTCAGCACCGCTACCCCGCGCGGCACCGCTTTACCGCCATGGGCCACCGGCCACAGCGCGGCGCTGTGCAGGTAGTCCAGTAGGCCGTAACAGTTGGGGCCGAGCAGCGCCATGCTGCCGGCCGCCTGCAGCAGTTGTTGCTGCAGGGCTTGGCCCTCGGCGCCGGTTTCGGCAAAACCCGAGGCGTAGCAGATGGCTCCACCGGCGCCTTTGGCCGCCAGCGCCGCGACGCAGCTCAGGGTCAGCTCGCGGTTGGTGGCGACGAACACCGCATCCGGGCCGCAAGGCAGCTGTTCGATGCTGGCCACGCAGGGCACGCCATCGAGCTCGGCATGCTGCGGGTTGACCAGCCACATGGGCCCGGCAAACCCGCCTTCGGCGCAGCGCCTGAGGGCCCGGGCCATGCTGCGCCCGCCGACGAAGGCCAGATGCCGCGGGGCCAGCAGGCGCTTGAGATTGTCACGAAGAGTCTGGGACATGACGGCAGTTCTCCAGGGCGTTCAGCGCATCAGCGGCCGCAGCAGTTCACGGGAAATGATGTGGCGCTGGATCTCCGAGGTGCCCTCCCAGATCCGCTCGATCCGTGCGTTGCGCCAGATGCGTTCCACCGGGCCTTCGTCCATCAGGCCCATGCCGCCGTAGATCTGCACCGCCTCGTCGGCCACCCGGCCCAGCACCTCGCTGGCAAACAGCTTGGCCATGCCGGCCTCGCCGTCGGTCATGCTGCCCTGGTCCATCTTCCAGGCGGTGTGCAGGGTCAACAGCTCGGCGGCGCGGATCTGCGTGGCCATGTCCGCCAGCTTGAACGACACCCCCTGGTAACTGCCGATGGCCTGGCCGAACTGCTTGCGGTCCGCCGCCCATTGCAAGGAGGCATCCAGGGCGCGCTGGGCCTGCCCCACGCAGTTGGCCGCGACCATCACCCGCCCGGCGGTGAGCCAGGCGTTGGCCACGTCCCAGCCCTTGCCCACCTCCCCCAGCACCTTGTTGGCCGGCACCCGGCAGTCGTCGAAGAACATCTCGAAGGTGTGGTAGCCACGGTTGCTCACGCACTTGGGACCACGGCGGATGGTCAGGCCCGGGGTGTCGCGGTCCACCAGGAACGCGGTCACCGCGTTGCGCTGGCGGCCGTTGTGCTCATAGGTGCCGGTGACCGCGAACACGATGGCGAAATCCGCATGCCCGGCGTGGCTGATGAAGTGCTTGCTGCCGTTGAGCACAAAATCGCCGCCCTCGCGCACCGCGCGGGTCTTGATCGCATTGGCATCGGAACCGGCGCCGGGTTCGGTCAGGGCGAAGCAATCGACCTTGCGCCCTTGCACACAAGGCAGCAGGTAGTCGCCGATCTGCGAGCCGGTGCAGGCCATGAGGATCTTCGACGGCCGCGCAACGAACACGTGTAAGGCCCAGGAACACTTGGCCAGCTCGCGCTCGATCAGCGCCTGGGACAGGTAGTCCAGGCCGCCGCCGCCCACCTCCTCCGGCATGTTGAAGGCATAGAAACCGGCGGCGATGGCCTTGCTGCGGATTTCTCCGGCGAGGTCGGCGCTGACCTCATCGGCGCGGTCCACCGCCTCTTCGTGGGGCAGCAACTCCTTGCTGACAAAACTGCGAACCGCGTCCACCAGCATTTCTTGTTCTTGGCTGAGTTGGAAATTCATGGCGCTACCTGTGAGTGAGTGACGGTGCAAAAAACCAGTGATCGGGCAGGACGGCCTGCCGAAAAAACCTTCCCGTAGGAGCCAGCTTGCTGGCGAAGAGGCCCTTGAATAAGGCGCTGTTCTTGCGGGCGCCTTCGCCGGCAAGACGGCTCCTGCAAAATGGGCGCATGGCCCAGGGGTCCTTGCGCCGGCAAACGCAACGCCGCCCTGCCGCTCCTACAACCCCTGGAAACGTGGCGGGCGTTTTTCCGTGGCGGCGCGCAAGGCTTCGGCGCCGTCGGCACTGCGCCCGCACAACAGACCGGCGGCCAGCTCGGCCGCCAACTGCTGCGGCAAGCTGCGCTCGGCGCCCTGGCGGATCAGCTTCTTGGTCTGGGCAAAGGCGAAGGTCGGGCCCGCCGCCAGGCGCGCCGCCAGCTCACTGACGCAGGCGATCAACTGCTCATCGGCACAGACCTCGCCCACCAAGCCGGCGGCCAGGGCCCGGTCGGCGCTCCACAACTCATCGAGAAACAGCAGGCGCTTGGCCTGTTCGCTGCCGATCAAGCGCGGCAGGTGCCAGCTGGCGCCGGCATCCGGCGAGTAGGCCATGCTGGTGTAGCCGGCCTTGAACCGCGCCGACTGCGCCGCCACCCGCAGGTCGCAGCACAGGCTCAGGTCCATGCCCGCGCCCACCGCGGTGCCGTTAATGGCGGCGATGGTGGGTTTGTCCAGGCTGTGCAGGCGGGTCATCAAGGCGTGGGCGGTTTCGGTCCAGCCGTAGCTTTCCAGGGCGCCGCGGGCTTCGGCTTCGGCCCACTCCGCCAGATCGGCCCCGGCGCAGAAACTGCGGCCGCTGCCCGTCAGCACCACGGCCCGGACACTGGGGTCGCTGTTGCAGGTTTCCAGCAGGCTGTGCAGTGCTTTGAGGCTGGGGATGTCCAAGGCGTTGCGTTGCGCCGGGCGGTTGAGGGTGATCCAGGCGACACCGGCTTCGATCCGGTTGAGCAGCGACGATGAAGGGGTCATGGGCGTCCTCGAATTATTGTGGTTGGCGTGAGGGGGTGACTTGAGGGTGATACTAAACGAGTGTTCAACAAGGCGGCAATTGCCGGGACCTGGAGCTCCTAATGGTCGAACCCTTGAGATATCCCTTTGTTTTTATTAGGTAAAAACCTGGGCTTTGGGGGTTGTTGCGCGGGGGTTGTTACAACTTCGAACAAGCCTCGACAAAAGTGCGCGAGGGTGGATGGCAAGGCATGCCCCTCCGTAGGAGCTGGCTTGCCAGCGAAGGCGTCCGCCAAGATGCTACTGTTCTCGCCTCTTCCCCAAGCTGCGAGCAATCATGTCCATCGTCATACGCACCCACCCCCGTCTGACCATCGGTGTGCTGATCGGCTGCGCCGCGGGCTTTCTGGCCCCTGCCGAAAACCTGACCAGCAAGGTCCTCATCGGCTGGAACGCCGCCGTCTGGTCTTACCTGGCGTTGATGTTCTGGCTCACCGTGCGAGCACGGGCCGATCAGGTCAAACGCATCGCTGAAACCGAAGATGAAAACGCCGGGCTGGTGCTGCTGATCATCTGCATCGCCGCCATCGCCAGTCTGGTGACCATTACCCTGGAACTGGTGGGCAGCAAGGACCTGGACACCACCCGGCGCCTGCTGCACTACGCCTTTACCGGTATCACGGTGATCGGCTCCTGGCTGTTGGTGGGGGTGATTTTCAGCGTGCACTATGCGCGCCTGTATTACACCTGGAGCGGCAAGGAGCCGGCACTGCGCTTCGCCGAGGGCCTGACCGATCCGGACTATTGGGACTTTCTGTATTTTTCCTTCACCATCGGCGTCGCGGTGCAGACCTCGGACGTCGGCGTGGCCACTCGCGAGCTGCGGCGGATCGTCCTGGCCCAGTCGCTGATCGGCTTTCTGTTCAATACCGCGATCCTGGGTTTCTCCATCAATATCGCCGCCGGACTGTTCAGCTGAACCGGTACAAGACAACGTGAAGCCGATCCTGGCCGCTGCGCGGGATCGTCCGTGAGAATCGCGACGGCCTCATCCGCAATGCCATATAGCGAGTGCGAGGCTGGATAACCGCAGTTGATCCAATGCGAACGGCCTCCAGTACTGATCAACTAAAGTCAGTTGCACTGATCTAGCTCGCCAATAAATCGCCCCATCACTTCAAGATCAATTTCAGATTTATCTTAAAGACCCTCTCTCGTACTAAAAATAAAATGGCCGGCTTTTACAGCCCAGGACTTAGCTAACTAACCACTTGACGTTAGTTCCTCGTTTTCAAGTAACTCCCCTCTGCTGCACGCCTGAAATTCGCCGACCTCGCCATGCGCAAAAGACCAAAACACTTGTAATAGAGCACCCGCACGCCCCTTCCATAGAGCCCACAGCAATCAGCCGCCCCCCAAAAGCAGCCTGTAACTTCTACGGGCTGTTGTGCTTTCTGCTTCGCCAAAAGGTTAAAACGTTGAAATACCCATCCGTAATAACAGCAATCGCCCTGCTATACAGCGTTGCTTATTCAGCGCAGTCCCATGCACTCACTACAATCGACGGTATTGATTTAGGTTCTTCGAGTAACGAGGACTCTATGGTCTTCGGCATATCCGCTGACGGTCGTGTAATCGCGATAAACACAACATCACACACAAGCCAGGATCGCGCATTCAAATACAGCGATGCCACTGGCTTGGTCGATCTGGGGACCTTGGGTGGAGACAATTCCTTTGCCTATGCCATATCCGCCGACGGCAGTGTGGTCGTGGGAAAATCAGCTACCCCGGACTCGATTCATGCCTTCAAGCACTCCGACGCGACCGGCATGATCGATCTAGGCACATTGGGCGGCGCGTCATCCAGCGCCAATGGCGTATCCGCTGACGGCGCCGTGGTGGTTGGCGACTCCTTGAATCTCCAAGGGCGGACTCGTGCCTTCAAGCACACGGAGGCGACCGGAATGATCGATCTGGGGACCTTGAAGGCAGACAACAGTGGCGACGCCCTTGCAACGGCGGTGTCCGGCGACGGTAGCGTAGTCGTGGGGCTGGCGGACACCGATACCGGTTCGAACGTACAACACGCGTTCAAGCACACCGATGCCAACGGCATGACCGACCTGGGCACGCTCGGCGGAACAACCTCCGGAGCCTTGGGAGTATCCGCCAACGGCCTGGTGGTGGTGGGCAGTTCAGAAACCATCACCGGCGCTACTCAAGCGTTTAAGCACACTGACGCGAACGGCATGGTCGGGCTCGGTTCCTGGGGCGGCGACTCCAGTGCTTACGCGGCGTCCGCCGACGGCCGCGTGGTCGTCGGGTTTGCCATCACTGCAGAAGGCGATAGCCACGCCTTCAGACACACCGATGCAGGCGGCATGATCGATTTGGGCACGTTAGGCGGCCAACAGTCGGCAGCGACTGGCGTGTCCGCCGACGGCAATATTGCCGTCGGCCTGAGCCAAACGGCGAATGGCGCCCTACACGCCGCACTGTGGAAAATCACGGAAACCGGCACTCACCTGCTCGATCTGGACAATACCCGGACCGCGATGGCCAAAAGCGCCAATCAGGCATGGGGAGTCCTGGACCTGCGCAGTGCGCAACTGGATCGGTTGATGAGCCAAGAGTGCCAGATCGACAGCGGCTCGTTCTGTATCGGGGTTGGCCCCAGCTACAGCACAAACCGCGAGACTCGCCAGACCTCCACAAGCCTGACTCTGGGCGCCCGTCCTGACGAACACCTGCGTGTAGGCATCACCCTGGAGCAGAACTTCGATCAACAGTTGCCGGACAACTACACCAAGGCAGGCTCCAACGCCCCGGCAGTGGCGATGTTTGTTGCCGTGGACGAATCGGGCCAGGGCCTGGGTTGGCAGGGGCGTCTGGCGGCGGCCTATCTGTCGTCCAAGGTCGATATCCGCCGTGAGCAACTGGCTTATGCCGAAGCCGGTAAAGGGCGTTCGAACCTGCGCGGCAAGGCCTTCAGCATCGAGGGTGGCTATGGCCTGCGGCTCGATAGCCTGAGCGTGACGCCGTACATCGGCCTCAGCCAGACTCAAGTCAGCCGCCAAGGCTATAGCGAGCACAGCGGCGCCGTAATGGCGGCCAGCTACGCCAAAATGCAGCGCTCGGTGACCAGCCTGAACGCCGGCGTACGGACCGCCAAGCGCCTGACCAAACAGCTGGAGCTCAATGCCAACCTGGGCCTGATCCAGGACCTGGACAAAGACCAGGATGCCTTTCAAGCCCGCATGGACGACCTGGGACGCTACACCTACCAGGCCAATAAACAGCACTACACCCGGTTTGCCGCGGGCACCGGGGCAAGCTATGCCTTGAACCAGAACAGCGCCGTGCATGCCGGTGTGTTCTGGACACAGGAGCCTGGCGGCAACGACACGACCGGTATTCAAACCGCCTTTACCTATCAGTTCTGATAACGGCCCCTGCCCTGGCACAACCGCCAGGGCTGTTGCTGATCGCGACCTGGATGAGCCTGCGGGCGTGAAGTGCACCCGGGCAGTCGCCACAGGGCAAAAGCCGGTCGCTGCAGAGCGTTTCCCGGACCATCAGGGCCACGTAAGGTGGCCAGCACGGCGCAACAAGACGCCGCTCTGAACAACAAGCCACCTGCCGCAAGAGATCCTCTGATGAAAACACCGTTCAAGCGTTGTTTCCTGCTCCTGTGCGCCACTGCACTGCTCAGTGCCCCCACCTGGGCCGCCGAGCCCCCATCCTGCAAGGCCGTGCGCATGGGGGTGGTCAACTGGACCGATGTGATCGCCACCAGTGCCATGGCCGATGTGCTGCTGGGTGGTCTGGGCTATGACAGCAAGCAGACCAGCGCGGTGCAGCAAATCATCTTCGCCGGCATCCGCGACCGGCGCCTGGACATCTTCCTCGGCTACTGGAAGCCGGCCATGGACCAGAACATCGCGCCCTTCCTGGAGGCCGGGCAGGTCATGGTCATGGACCGGCCCAGCCTCACGGACGCCCAGGCGACCCTGGCGGTGCCGGACTACGTGGCCCAGGCGGGCCTGAAAACCTTCGCCGACATCGCCCGTTTCAAGGAGCAGCTGGGGGGCAGGATCTACGGCATCGAGCCCGGCAGCGGCGCCAACACCACGATCAAGACCATGATCGACACCGACCATTTCGGCCTCAAGGGCTTCAAGCTGATCGAGTCCGGCGAGGCCGGGATGCTGGCGGCGGTGCAGCGGGCAATCAATCGCAAGGAATTCGTGGTGTTCGTCGGCTGGACCCCGCACCCGATGAACATCAACATGGCCATCACCTACCTCAGCGGCAGCGAAGACGTGTACGGCCCCAACGAGGGGGCGGCCACGGTGTCCACGGTCACCGCGCCGGACTACGCCGAGCGCTGCCCGAATGTGTATCGACTGCTGCAGAACCTGAGCTTCAGCGCGGCCCAGGAAAGCCAGCTGATGGTGCCGATCATGCAGCGCAAGACGCCCCAGGACGTGGCCCGGCAATGGCTGCGCGAGCATCCCGAGGACCTGCAGCGCTGGCTGACGGGGGTGACCACCTTCGACGGCCGCGACGGCGTGGCTGCGGTCAAAGCCAGCCTGTAACCGCCCCCGCAGCCAGCCCCCGGCTTGGCGGCAAACGTGGTCTTGAGGGTCTCTTCGCCGGCGAGCCGGCTGCTACAGGTCAGGAACTGCCATGAGTCATTACCCGCTTTCTGCCGAGCTGGCGGCCTTCGTCCGGCGCACCCTGAGCTACACCAGCACCGACAGCAGCCTCCAGGGCCTGCGCGACAGCTATGAGCGCATGTGCCGGGACTTCACCCCGCCCCGTCCGCCCGGGCTGGCCGTGCATGACCTGCAACTGGCAACGGTGCCGCTGCGGGCCTATCACCCGGATCGTCCGCCCCCGGCGTCGGGCTGGCCCTGGCTGCTGTACCTGCACGGCGGCGGCTGGGTGTTGGGCAGCCTGGATTCCCACGATTTCATCTGCGCCGCGCTGGCCGACGAACTGGAGATCCTGGTGATCGCCGTGGATTACCGCCGGGCTCCGGAACACCCGTTCCCGGCCGCCTTCAACGATTGCCTGGGGGTCTGGCGCGCCCTGGAACAGGGCCTGGGCCCGGTGCCACTGGATCGCCGTCGTCGACTGGTGATGGGTGACAGCGCCGGTGGCAACCTGGCCGCGGCCCTGTGCCTGGCCCTGCGCGATGCCGCCGAACCCTTGCCCGCCGCCCAGGTGCTGGTCTACCCAGGACTGGGTGGCGCGGCCGACCTGCCCTCGCGCAGCCAGTACGCCGATGCGCCGCTGCTCAGCAGCAGCGACCTGGACTGTTTCCAGGCCCTGTACCTGCCCGGCCGGCCACAGCGCTCGGCCTATGCCCGGCCGCTGCTGGCGCAGCAGTTCGACGGTCTGCCACCGGCCTTCATCGCCCTGGCGCAGTTCGACCCGCTACGCGACGACGGCGAATGCTATCACCGGCACTTGCTCGCGGCCGGGGTCGCCAGCCAGCTGTACCCAGGCCTGGGGCTGGTGCACGGTTGCCTGCGCGCCAGGGGCCTGGCCGCCGAAGTCGACGCGCTCTACAGCGCCCTGTCGCGCTACCTGCAGCAGCACCTGACGCGCCCCTGAGGGCAACCGTTGGTCAGCCATCCAGCGCCGCGCGGGATATTTCCTGCTTCGGCACCCTTGACGGCGAACGGCTTTTTGCGGTTTCCTGAAACCGGTTTCAGCTCCATCTCCGGAACGACTGCAAACCGATAATTCCAAGAATAAGGTCCGCACCCGTGAATCCGTTTTCCGCCGCCCAGCGCAATCGCGTCACCATGCTCGATGTCGCCCGTCATGCCGGGGTCTCCAAGGCCAGTGTGTCGCGCTTCATCGGCGACGACCGCGCCCTGCTCTCCGATGCCACCGCCCTGCGCATCGAGCAAGCCATCAACGACCTGGGCTACCGCCCGAACCAGATGGCCCGCGGCCTCAAGCGCGGGCGCACCCGTCTGATCGGCATGCTGGTGGCGGATATCCGCAACCCCTATTCGATTGCCGTGATGCACGGCGTGGAAACCGCCTGCCGCCAGCACGGCTACAGCCTGGTGGTGTGCAACACCGACCGCGACGATGCGCAGGAAGCCCGCCACCTGGCCAACCTGCGGGCCTACAACATCGAAGGCCTGATCGTAAATACCCTGGGCCACCACCTGGAGCAACTGCAGCAATTGCAGCAGGAACTGCCCCTGGTGCTGGTAGACCGCAAGCTTGCCTCCCTGCACGCCGATCTGGTGGGCCTGGACAACCCGGCGGCGGTGCACACTGCCATCGAGCACCTGGACCACCAGGGCTACCGCGACCTGCTGCTGGTCAGCGAACCCCATGACGGCACCAGCTCGCGACTCGAACGCAGCGCCGCGTTCCAGGCCGAGATTGCCCGGCGCCCGGCCTTGCGCGGCCAGTCACTGGAAACCGGCGAGGCCCTGGCCCACCACCTGAAGAACTTTCTCGACACCCCCGGTCCCGGGCCCAAGGCGCTGTTCTGCGCCAACGGCGTGGCGACCCTGGCGGCGACCCGCGCCCTGCGCGAACTGCAGCGCCCGCTGTTCGAGGGCATCGGCCTGATCGGCCTCGACGACCTGGACTGGTACCCGCTGGTGGGCAGCGGCATCACGGCCCTGGCCCAGCCTACCGCCGCCATCGGCGCCAGCGCCTTCGACTGTCTGCTCAAGCGCCTGCAGGGCGACGCCGCAGCGCCGCGGGTGATGGATTTCCCGGCGCAGTTGATCGTCCGCGGCTCCACCGTGTTGTAACGGCGGCGCAGGCGCCACGAGTTTTTTAACGAACAAAAATGAAACCGGTTTCAGAGGTCAGAAACATGCAGCGATCACCCGTTTCCATCAGTCTGTCCAGCTACGGCGCGGACCTTGTGCGCGAGCACGGTCAGGCGCATTTCATCCCCTTGGTGGCCGCCGCCGGCGCGTCCTGGATTGAATGGCGCGAAGAGCTGCTGAGCGACGAAAACCCCGCGCAGCTGGCGCAAAGCGCCGAGCAACATGGCCTGGAAAGCGTATTTTCCTCGCCCCTGGAGCTGTGGCAGGCCGAACGCCGCGAACCCAACCAGGAACTCGCCGCCACCTTGCAACGGGCCCGGGCGTTCGGCGCCCGCGACCTCAAGGTGTCCCTCGGCCACTTCAACGCGCATCACGACCTGCACAGCCTCGGCCGCCTGCTGGCGGCGCAACCGGTGCGGCTGCTGGTGGAGAACGACCAGACCGATCACGGGGGGCGCATCGAACCCTTCCAGCACTTTTTCAGCGCCGTGCAAGGGCTGGACCTGCCGCTGCGCATGACCTTCGATATCGGCAACTGGCAATGGCAAGCGCAATCGGCCCTCGATGCCGCGCGCCTGCTGGGCCGGCATGTGGCCTATGTGCATTGCAAGGCCGTGCGCCTGCGCACCGACGGCAAGCGGGTGGCCATAGCGCCGGACGCCCCGGAACTGCGGCAATGGGAACACCTGCTGCGGCACATGACTCAAGGCATTACCCGGGCCGTGGAATACCCGCTGCAAGGCGCCGACCTGCTGGCGCTCACCAGCGAACAGGTCAAGCTGCTGGCGCACCTTGGCCAATCGCGACTGGAGCCTGCCCATGTCTGAGATCGATATCCTGTCCTTCGGTGAAACCATGGCGATGTTCGTCGCCGAACACAGCGGCGATCTGGCCCGGGTCGAGCACTTTCACAAGCGCATCGCCGGGGCCGACAGCAATGTCGCCATCGGCCTGTCGCGCCTGGGCTTCAAGGTGGCGTGGCTGAGCCGGGTCGGCAACGATTCCCTGGGACGCTTCGTGCTCGACACCCTCGAAGCCGAGGGCCTGGACTGCCGCTTCGTGCGCCGCGACCCGCTGCACCCTACCGGCTTTCAGCTCAAGTCCCGGGAAGAAACCGGCGACGACCCGCGGGTCGAGTACTTCCGCCGCAGCTCGGCGGCCAGCCACCTGAGTCTCGACGACCTGGCCCCGGCCCTGCTCCAGGCCCGTCACCTGCACGCCACCGGCATTCCCCCGGCCCTCTCGGACTCGGCCCGGGAGCTGTCGGGCCACCTGATGCAGACCCTACGCGCCAGCGGCCGCAGCGTGTCGTTCGATCCCAACCTGCGTCCCGGCCTGTGGGCCAGCGAAGCGCTGATGATCCGCGAGATCAACCGCCTCGCGGCCCTGGCCCACTGGGTGCTGCCGGGCCTCGGCGAGGGCCGCCTGCTCACCGGCCGTGACGACCCGGCGGACATTGCCGCGTTCTACCTGGACCAGGGCGCCGAAGCCGTGGTGATCAAGCTCGGCGCCCATGGCGCCTACTACCGCACCCACCTGGACGCCGGCTTCGTCGACGGCGTGCCGGTGTCCCAGGTGGTGGACACCGTCGGTGCCGGCGATGCCTTCGCCGTGGGCCTGATCAGCGCCCTGCTGGAAAGCCGCAGCGTGATCGAAGCGGTGCAGCGCGCCAACTGGGTCGGCAGCCGCGCGATACAGAGCCGTGGCGACATGGAAGGCCTGCCCCGACGCCACGAACTGCCGGACCAGGCACCGCTCCTTAAAACCGCCTGCGCCCTGTAGGAGCAGGCTTGCCAGCGAAGGGGCCCACCAGGGCGATGCAAGGCTCAAGGGCCTCTTCGCCGGCAAGCCGGCTCCTACAACAGCAGTGCGCATGCGAACAAAAAACCAGAACCACCTGTTGCGACAAAAACAACAAGCTCAGGAGAACTTTCATGGACAACCTCAAACTCGCCGCCCGCCGCTGGTGGTACATCATGCCGATGGTCTTCATCACCTACAGCCTGGCCTACCTGGACCGCGCCAACTATGGCTTCGCCGCCGCCTCCGGGATGGCCGAGGACTTGCAGATCACCCCCGGGCTGTCATCGCTTTTGGGGGCGCTGTTCTTCCTCGGCTATTTCTTCTTCCAGGTGCCGGGGGCGATCTACGCGCAAAAACGCAGCGTGAAGAAGCTGATCTTCGTCAGCCTGATCCTCTGGGGCGGCCTGGCCACCCTCACCGGGATCGTGTCCAACGCCTACACGCTGATCGCCATCCGCTTTCTGCTCGGGGTGGTGGAAGCGGCGGTGATGCCGGCGATGCTGGTGTACCTGTGCCACTGGTTCACCCGGGCCGAACGCTCCCGGGCCAATACCTTCCTGATCCTCGGCAACCCGGTGACCATGCTCTGGATGTCGGTGGTCTCGGGCTACCTGGTGCAACATTTCAGCTGGCGCTGGATGTTCATCGTCGAAGGCTTGCCGGCCGTGCTCTGGGCCTTTATCTGGTGGCGCCTGGCCGATGACCGGCCCAGCCAGGCCCAGTGGCTCGGCGCCCAAGAGAAACAGGACCTGGAAAGCGCCCTGGCCGCCGAACAGCAAGGCATCAAGGCGGTGAAGAACTACGCCGAGGCGTTCCGCTCGCCCAAGGTGATCATCCTTGCCCTGCAGTTCTTCTGCTGGAGCATCGGGGTCTACGGTTTTGTCCTGTGGCTGCCGTCGATCCTCAAGCACGGCGCGCAGATGGACATGGTCGAAGCCGGCTGGCTCTCGGCCCTGCCCTACCTGGCGGCGGTGATCGCCATGCTCGCGGTGTCCTGGGGTTCGGACCGGACCCAGAAGCGCAAGCGCTTCGTCTGGCCGCCGCTGCTGGTGGCCGCCCTCGCCTTCTACGCCTCCTACCTGCTGGGCGCCGAGCACTTCTGGTGGTCCTACGGCCTGCTGGTGATCGCCGGGGCCTGCATGTACGCGCCCTATGGGCCGTTCTTCGCCATCGTTCCGGAGATTCTCCCGGCCAACGTGGCCGGTGGCGCCATGGCCCTGATCAACAGCATGGGCGCCCTGGGCTCCTTCGGCGGCTCCTACCTGGTGGGCTACCTGAACAGCGCCACCGGCTCCCCCGGGGCCTCCTACCTGCTGATGAGCGGCGCGCTGCTGCTCTCGGTGCTGCTGACCCTGCTGCTGGCACCCGGCGCCGGCGCGCCCCGGGCCAAGGGCCTGCCCCTGCCGCGCCGCCTGGCCCATTCCTGAATCGCCACAGAGAACCGACATGAAAAAACACCTGGTGCTGTACAAGAAACTCTCGCCGTCGCTGATGGCGCGCCTGCAGGAACAGACCGCGGTCACCTTGATCGAAGACCTGGGCCCCGCCGGCCTCAAGGCCCTGCGCCAGGCCCTGCCCAGCGCCGACGGGCTGCTGGGCGCGAGCCTGCGCCTGGACGCCGGACTGCTGGACCTGGCACCGCGCCTGCAGGCGGTGGCCAGTGTCTCGGTGGGGGTCGACAACTACGACATCGACTACCTGACCCGGCGCGGCATCCTGCTCAGCAACACCCCCGACGTGCTCACCGAAACCACCGCCGACACCGGCTTCGCGCTGATCCTGGCGACCGCCCGGCGCGTGGTGGAACTGGCCAACCTGGTGCGCGCCGGGCAATGGCAGCGCAACATCGGTCCGCAGCATTTCGGCAGCGACGTGCACGGCAAGACCCTGGGCATCATCGGCATGGGCCGGATTGGCGAGGCGTTGGCCCAGCGCGGGCATTTCGGCTTCGGCATGCCGCTGATCTACCACAGCAACAGCCCCAAGCCGGCGGTGGAGCAACGCTTCAACGCCCGCTACCGGAGCCTGGAGCAACTGCTGCAAGAGGCCGACTTCATCTGCCTGACCCTGCCCTTGACCGAGAAGACCCAGGGGCTGATCGGCCGCCGCGAACTGGCGCTGATGCGCCCGGAGAGCATCTTCATCAATATTTCCCGGGGCAAGGTGGTGGACGAAGCGGCCTTGATCGAAGCCTTGCAGGCGCGACGGATTCGCGGCGCCGGGCTGGACGTGTTCGAGCGCGAGCCGCTGGCCCCGGACTCAGCGCTGCTGCAACTGCCCAACGTGGTGGCCACTCCGCACATGGGCTCGGCCACCCACGAAACCCGTGAAGCCATGGCCCGCTGCGCGGTGGACAACCTGCTGGCGGCCCTGTCCGGGCAGCGCCCGCCGAACCTGGTCAACAGCGCCGCCTGGGACCTCAGGACACGACAGGCCGGTTAACCAATCGCCACCACCACAGCGCCCCTGACGACCGTAGGAGCTGGCTTGCCAGCGAAGGCGTTCACCAGGCCGATGCAAGACCTGATGGCCGCTCCGCCGGCAAGCCGGCTCCTACAAGAGGCTACGGGGTACGGATGGCGGGTTGAGGGGGCGGCGTTCGAGGAGTTCGCCGGTGCAAAGGGCTATGCGCCGGCAGGCTTCGGCCAGGCGCTCGCAGTCCAGCACCAGGCCGATGCGGATGTGCCCCGCGGCACTGGGGCCGAAGGCTTCGCCAGCCAGCACCGAGACGCCATGGCCCTCCAGCAGGCAGTCGGCAAAGGCTTGGGCGTCCAGCCCGGTGCTGCGCACGTCCACCATGACGAACATGCCGCCATCCGGGCGGATCGGGGTCAGGCCCGGGCACTGGCTCAGCAGCGAACACACCAGATCCCGGCGCCGCCGGTACTCTTCGCGCATCTGCGCCACCTCCGGCAGGTCGCGGTCCAGGGCCACCACCGCCGCGTTCTGCACAAAATCCGGCAGACCGTAGAGCATGCACAGGGACAGATTGCTCAGGTGCCCGGCCAGGGTCGGCGGGGCAATCACCCAGCCCACCCGCCAACCGCTCATGGCGTGGGACTTGGACAGGCTGTTGATGGTGGCGGTGCGCTCGCCCATGCGCGGCAGGCTGCCCGGGCTAAAGTGCCGGCCCTCGTACAGCAGGTCACAGTAGACCTCGTCGGAAATCAGCCACAGATCGTGGGCAAAGCACAGCCGCGCCAGGGCTTGCCAGTCTTCCAGGGACAGGCTGGCGCCCGAGGGGTTGTTGGGGCTGTTGAGCAGCATGGCCCGGGTGCGCGGGGTGATCCGCGCCGCCACTTCCCGCGGGTCAACGCGAAACCCCTGCTCGGCCCGCACCGGCACCGGCACGATGCGCGCCGCGCAGGCACCGAACACGCCCTGGTAGGTGACGTACATGGGCTCGGCCACCAGCACTTCATCCCCGGGATTGAGCAGGCACTGGGCCACGGAGAACACCGCGCATTGCGCCCCGGGCAGTACCACCACGTGTTCGGCGTCGACGATCTGCCCGCTGCGCTGATGGTGGTGCCGGGCAATGCAGCTGCGCAGCGCCAGATTGCCGCGCACGTCCGAATAATGGGTGTCCCCGGCCAGCAGGCTGTCGATCGCCGCCTGGACCACCGGCCTGGGGGTGTCGAAGTCCGGGTCGCCGATGGTCAGCAGCAACACGTCCCTGCCCTGCTCGCGCAGGGCCAGGGCCCGGTAATGGATGTTCCAGGCCGCGGAACCTTCACCGGCAATCCGTTGGGTCAGGGCTGAGTAGCGCATCGCTTTCTCCATGAAAGATGCCTCAGGCAAAACCCTAGGTGCTGCCGGGCCGCTCGTCGAGTGCCCGGCCCCACCGTTCGTGCCCCTAGATCACGAAACGCCCGACCATGGTGTTGAGATCCACCGCCAGGCGCGACAGTTCATGGCTGGCGGCGCTGGTCTGGTCGGCGCCGGCCGCCGACTGGGTGGCCAGGTCACGGATGTTCACCAGATTGCGGTCCACCTCACGGGACACCTGGGCCTGCTCTTCCGAAGCGCTGGCGATCACCAGGTTGCGCTCATTGATCTGGTTGATCGATTCGGCGATCTGCTCCAGGGACTCGCCGGCGGCGCGGGCCAGTTGCAGGGTGCTCTGGGTGCGCTGGTTGCTCTGCTGCATCGACTCCACGGCCTCGCCGGTGCCGTTCTGGATGCCGGCCACCATCTTCTCGATTTCCTGGGTCGACTGGGCGGTGCGATGGGCCAGGGCCCGCACCTCGTCGGCCACCACCGCGAAGCCGCGCCCGGCCTCGCCGGCCCGGGCCGCCTCGATGGCAGCGTTGAGGGCCAGCAGGTTGGTCTGCTCGGCGATGGCGCGGATCACGTCCAGCACCTTGCCGATATCCCGTCCCTGAGCCGCCAGCCCTTCGATCATCAGCGCAGTGCCCTGCACGTCCTGGGCCATGGTCTGGATCGCCTCGACGGTCTGCACCACCCGATCCCGACCTTCGCGGGCAGCCTGGGTCGAATGCTGGGAAGCCTCGGAAGTGGACACCGCGTTGCGCGCCACCTCCTCCACCGCCGCGGTCATTTCATTGACCGCGGTGGCCGCTTGCTCGATCTCGGTGTTCTGCTGCTGCACCCCACGGGAGGCTTCTTCGGTGACCGCACTGAGTTCCTCCGAGGCCGAGGCCAACTGGGTCGCCGAGCCGGCGATCTGTTCGATGGTCCGGCGCAGGCTGGCCTGCATCTCGGACAAGGCGCGCAGCAGTCGCGCCGGTTCGTCCTTGCCGTCGACCTCGATGACCTGCCGCAGGTTGCCACCGGCGATGACCTCGGCGGCGTTCAGCGCCTTGTTCAGCGGGGTGACGATGCTGCGGGTCAGCAACAGCGCCAGGACGATGGTCAGCAAGGCGGCGATCACCGCGACGATGACGATCCCGGTAATGGCCCCGCTGTAGTGCTCGCCGGCGGCCTGGGACGCGCTCCTGGCCCCGGCGGCGTTGATGGCGATGAGCTTGTTCAACTGCTCGCCCATCTGGTCGGTGCCGTCCTTGATCCGGGTGTTGATCAGGTTGCGCAGCTCATCCAGCTTGTCCTGGCGCGACAGTTCGAGCATTTCCTTCTGCGCCTGCAGGTAGTTTTCCAGGGTCAGGGTGAAGGTTTTGTAGAGGTCGGCCTCCTCCCCAACCATGGGCAGCGCCGCGTAACCGGACTGGGCCTGCCGGACCTTGTCCACCAGCACACCGATGCGCGTCTGGGCTTCGGCCAGGCCCGCCGGGTCGCGGTTGACCAGCACCCGGAACGAGAGAATCCGCAGGCGCAGCACGTTCTCGGTGAGGTTGCCGAGAAAGCCGACGCTGGGCAGTTGGTTGCTTTCCATGTCGAGCGAGGCTTCACGGATGATCGACATGCGATTGACGGCGAACACCCCCAGCACTACGACCAGCAAGGCAATGAAGGCAAAACCGAGAAAAGCACGAGGGGCGATATTCAGGTTACGCAGGGACATAGGGGCGACTCTCGAAGGAGAACGGGGCGGCGTGCATCCGTGCCATTGACCGTCTGGCGCATCAGGGGCTGCACCGACGAGGGGCACCACGCAACCAAGGCTCGTGGGCCTGTACTAAATATCGGCCGAACTTGAGCTTTTATACGGCTGATTCGCAAAAATATTTCTGAATGTGACAAGTGTTTCAGGCCTGATACAACGCCGTTCGCACTGAATCGATAAAGCAGCAAAGTGCCAGTATCCGATCCAGTCACCTGCCGCCAAAAGCGCCCATGGAAAGTGCAACTCATTCGCCGGAAAAGCCATTTTTTCAGCGCCGGCGCCTGCCCATCATGGGCCCAGTCCATAAAAACAATGCCGAGACTGGATATGAAACCTGAAGACTTTCGTGCCGCAACCGACCGCCCGCTGACCGGTGCCGAATACCTGGCCAGCCTGCGCGACGACCGTGAAATCTACATCTATGGCGACCGGGTCAAGGACGTCACCACCCACCCGGCCTTCCGCAACTCGGCGGCCTCCATGGCCCGCCTGTACGACGCCCTGCACGACCCGGCCACCAAGGAACAACTGTGCTGGGACACCGACACCGGCAACGGCGGCTACACCCACAAGTTCTTCCGCTCGGCGAAGAGCCCCGATGAACTGCGCCAGCAGCGCGACGCCATCGCCGAGTGGTCGCGCCTGACCTACGGCTGGATGGGCCGCAGCCCCGACTACAAGGCCGCCTTCGGCAGCGCCCTGGGGGCCAACCCGGAGTTCTACGGGCGCTTCGCAGACAACGCCCGCACCTGGTACAAGCGCATCCAGGAAGCCTGCCTGTACCTCAACCACGCCATCGTCAACCCGCCCATCGACCGCGACAAACCGGTGGATCAGGTCAAGGACGTGTTCATCTCGGTGGATGAGGAAGTCGAGGGCGGGATCATCGTCAGCGGCGCCAAGGTGGTGGCCACCAACTCGGCCCTGACCCACTACAACTTCGTCGGCCAGGGCTCGGCCCAGTTGCTGGGGGACAACACCGACTTCGCCCTGATGTTCATCGCGCCGATGAACACCCGCGGCATGAAGCTGATCTGCCGCCCGTCCTACGAGCTGCAGGCGGGCATGACCGGTTCGCCCTTCGACTACCCGCTGTCCAGCCGCTTCGACGAGAACGACGCGATCCTGATCATGGACAAGGTGTTCATCCCCTGGGAAAACGTGCTGATCTACCGCGATTTCGAGCGCTGCCGCCAGTGGTTCCCCCAGGGCGGTTTCGGCCGGCTGTTCCCGATGCAGGGCTGCACCCGGCTGGCGGTCAAGCTGGACTTCATCAGCGGGCTGCTGGTCAAGGCCCTGCAATGCACCGGCTCCCTGGAGTTTCGCGGGGTCCAGGCGCAAGTGGGCGAAGTGCTGGCCTGGCGCAACCTGTTCTGGTCGCTGACCGACGCCATGCACGGCAACGCCAGCGAATGGCTGAACGGCGCCTACCTGCCCAGTGCCCAGGCGCTGCAGGCGTACCGGGTGCTGGCGCCCCAGGCCTACACCGACATCAAGAAGATCATCGAGCAAGTGGTGGCTAGCGGCCTGATCTACCTGCCCTCCGGCTCCCGCGACCTCAAGGACCCGCTGCTCAACCAGTACCTGGGCACCTACTGCCGGGGTTCCGGCGGCATGGGCCACGAAGAGCGGATCAAGATCCTCAAATTGCTCTGGGACGCCATCGGCACCGAGTTCGGCGGCCGCCACGAGCTGTACGAGATCAACTACGCCGGCAGCCAGGACGAGATCCGCATGCAGTGCCTGCGTCACGCCCAGGCCAGCGGCTCGATGAAGGCCATGACCGACCTGGTGGACAAGTGCCTGGGGGACTACGACCTCGACGGCTGGACCGTGCCGCACCTGAGCAACCCCGACGACATCAACATGCTCGACCGCATCCGCCAATAGCCACGCAGCCGGCGTGTGTAGGAACTAGCTCATGTAGGAGCGGGCTTGTGTAGGAGCGGGCTTGCCAGCGAAGACGCACGCCAAAGCCCCCCCCAGGCCCGCTTCGCCGGCAAGCCGGCTCCTACAGGTCAAGCCCGCCGTCAGCCCCGCGTTGGCAGCCAGACACCCGGCTGCCCTGCGCCCACGAGGAATTCGTCATGCCTGTACTCGATCCCAAGCAACTGGCCTTTCGCAACGCCATGGCCCACATGACCGCTGCGGTCAACGTCATCACCAGCAACGGCCCCGCCGGCCGCTGCGGCATCACCGCCACCGCGGTCTGCTCGGTCACCGACAGCCCGCCGACCCTGATGGTCTGCGTCAACCGCAGCAGTGCCCTGAACCCGGTGTTCAAGGGCAACGGCCAGCTGTGCGTCAACGTCCTGGGCGGCGAACACGAAGAGGTCGCCCGGCATTTTGCCGGCATGACCGGGGTGGCCATGGACCAGCGCTTTGGCCTGCATCCCTGGCGCGACGGCTGGCAAGCCCTGCCGGTGCTGGAGGGGGCCCTGGCCAGCCTCCAGGGACGCATCACCGAGGTCCAGGAAATCGGCACCCATTCGGTGATGCTGGTGGAACTGGATGAAATCAGCGTGCGCGAGCAAGGCGACTCGCTGGTGTACTTCAGCCGCTGTTTCCACCGCCTGCAGCACCCCCGCCCGGCCGCCTGACTGATCTGGCTTGCCGGCCGTGGGCAAGATCCTGGGGCTGGCCTGAAGTCACTGCGCCTGGCCGCTACCGAAGTGGCCACGGCGCTTCACGAAGGGTCCGGCTGCTGCAATCCGAAGCACACCCCCTGGGGATCGTGGCACAGGCAGAACCGGCCGAAGCCGGGCTCGTGCTCGCTGAGCGCGCCCGTCTTGCCACCCAGGGCCCGGACCTGCAAGACACTGCGGGCCAGATCCTCGACCTGGAAGTACAGGACCATGCGCGCCGCGGGGTCGCCGCCGTGTACCCCGACGCTGAACGACGGCGCCTGCAACCAAGCGTTGTGCACCGCCCCCAGCGGCTGCGGCGACCAGCCGAACAGCTGCTGAAAGAACACCAGCGCCCGATCACCATCGAACACGCCAATTTCCACATGAGACAGTCGACCTGACATACATCCTCCACATTCACCGAGACAGAGTCGCCAGTGTCCGCCTAGGGTCGGGGCCGGGTCTTGAACAAAACTGACCTGGAACGCCATGGGCTCTAGCCCTCCAGCAACGACGCCGGCTTGCCCGGGATCGTCGCCCAGCCGCCCCGGGCATAGGCGCCTGGGGAACAGCCGGCGAATGCCTGGAACTCGCGGCTGAAGTGGCTCTGGTCGCTGTAGCCGCACAGCATCGCCACGTGCACCAGCTCCAGCGCCGGTCGTGATTCCAGCAACTGCTGGGCGCGGGCAAAGCGCAGGTGCCGGGCGCAGGCCTTCGGTCCTTGCCCCAGATGGGCCTTGAAACGACTGGCGAAATGCCGCCCGCTACAGCCGGCCCGCTCGCTCAGATGGTGGATCGGGATACAGCCACCGCTACGCTGCAGTTCCTCCCAGGCCAGGCGCACCATCGGCGGCACGTTACGGCGCGAGTTCTGCAGACGCTCGACAAGAAAGCTTTCGACCCGCAGCAATCGACTGGTCCAGCAAGGGTTTTCTTCCAGCGCCTCGACCAACAAGCCAACCGCCGCGCCCCACAGTTCCGACAAATCCAGCCAAGGGCTGGCAAGCACTTGGCTATCGCCCTGAAACAGGCGGTACGCGGCCCAGGGCGGCAGCTCCACCTCGATGCATGAATGCACACCGCTCTGCTCGACGATCACCGGAGCGGCCGGGCGGCTCACCACGAACGCCTGGCAGCGTTGCTCGCGCCCATTGGCGGCGAGCCCGTAGGGGGATGCCAGGCCAATCACCAGCTTGACCTGTGGCTGCGCGACCTCAAGCCGTTGCACGCTGCCCGGCAGCGTTTCGCTGAAGCCGCACAAGCGCGCGCCCCAGGGCCGCAGCCTGACCGCATCAAACCCGCTGACGCAGTGCGAAACAGAAAAAGGCAGCCTCGGCATCGAACTCACTCCCGATGGGAATCCCGGATTTACCCGCTCAAGCATAAGCGACCCGCGCCGCTGGGCCATGGGCCACCTCCTGCATCTGTAGGATGGCGGCCACCGCCCCAGCCATCGATACTCGTCCCAGGCCCTGCCCACGTCCCCCAGGCGTACGGTCCTCAACCACTTCCGTGACGAAAACAATAACAACGTCGCACAGAGGTACAGCCCCATGAACCGACCCGATCACGCTCCGGCCAGCCTGTTGCAGGCCTTCAGCGAGCTGACCCTGGACTTGCAGCAACTGGCGCAGCACAAGGACATCGAAAGCCTTCCCCCCCATGCCCTGGCGCGCATCGGCAAACTCTTGCCCTTCGACAGCGCCTGGTGGGGTCGCGCCGCTCTGGTGGACGGCCTGCCGGATGAGCACAGCTGCTACCTGTACCGCCTGCCGCCGAGCTACCTGCCGGACTGGCAATCGATCCGCCACACCGATGTCACCGTGCACCGGGTGCACGAGGTGCCGGGCCGGGCGGTGATCGTCGACATGGCCGACCCGGACAACGGCGCCGGCCTCAACTGGCTGGGCCGCCAGTACCACATCGGCGAACTGCTGTGCGTGGTGCACATCGACCCCCATACCCAGCTGAACAACCACCTGGCCCTGTACCGCGCCCCGGGGGCCCCGCGCTTCAACCAGGACGACTGCCAGTTGCTGAACAACCTGATGCTGCACCTGGTGGCGGCGGTGTCGGCCAATCAGATCCGCACCCTGGTGGCGATGCGCGAACGGCTCAGTCGCCCGCGCAACCTGGCCCTGGCGGTGTGCGACCAGCGCGGGGTACTGCAGTGCGCCGAACGGGGGTTTGTCGACCTGCTGCTCAATGAATGGCCGCGCTGGAACGGTCCGCAATTGCCCATGGCGTTGGACAGCAACGGCTTCGAGGGCAAACGCCTGCAGATCGACTGCTCCGCCGTGGGCGACCTTTACCTGCTGGCGGCCCGCAGCCGCGCCCTGCTACCCAAGCTCAGCCCCCGGGAAAACGCCGTCGCCCAGTGCTTCGGCGACGGCAAGACCTACAAGGAAGTGGCCCGGGACCTGGGCATATCACCCAACACCGTGCGCCATCACATCCGCGCCATCTACAGCAAGCTCGGCGTCAAGGACAAGGCGCGCATCGCCCAGTTGCTCCACGCCCCGCCCGACTGATCCAGACCGCTGATCCGCACTGACTTGCGCCGTCGCGTTTGACGGCCACGGGCAGCCTTTGCCTGTTTTTTGCCCCACTGCCGTGTGCCGGCGAGCCGTTCGCCGAATAACAACACCTACAAGAGACGCACCGCCCATGACAAGGATTCCGACCCGTACCGCCCTGGCCCTGGCTGGCGCCCTGACCAGCCTGTCGCTCAACGCCGCGGACCTCAACGCCCGGGACTTCTTCGCCGCCCCCGCGGGCACCAGCCTCGGCGTGCTGTACCTGCCCGCCACCCGCGCCGGCGATTTCCACGGCCCGGCCGACAGCAGCGGCAAGGCCGATCTGCGGATCAACGCCATGGCCTACCGCCAGGTGTTCTTCAGCGACCTGTGCGGCACCCTGTGCACCCCACAGTTCATCGTGCCCTTCGCCGACATCAGCGCCCGCCTGCCCGGCGCCGAGCACCGCAGCAGCGAAAGCGGCTTCGGCGATCCCCAGGTCGGCGGCACGCTGTTCTTCATCAACCAGCCGCAAACCCGCACCTACAGCGGCCTGCTGACCCTGATCACACTGCCCCTGGGCGAGTACCACAGCCGCAACCCGGACGTGTCACCCGGGGCCAACCGCTGGGGCGCGACCTTTGTCTACAACTACACCCAGGGCCTGGGTGAAAAATGGGTGCTGGAAGCCAACCTCGAAGCCCAGCTCTACGGCAGCAACAACGACTATCTGGGCAGCGACCTCAAGCAGGACCCGCTCTATCGCCTGCAAGCCTTCGCCTCCTACGACTTCACCCCCTCAACCTATGGCGCCCTGCGCCTGATCCACGCCGACGGCGGCGAACTGCGGATCAACGACCGGCGCATCGACGATACCCACAAGCGCTACACCCAGGTCGGCTTCGAACTCGGGCACTGGCTGGACAAGCAGAACCAGCTGCTGTTCAGCCTGTCGCAAAACGTCGCCACCGAGAACGGCTTTGCCGGCACCGATGCCCTGCTGCGCCTGGTCCACGTGTTCTGAACCCCTTGCCTGCGGAGCCTGTCCATGACCACCCGGAACCCCACCTTGAGCGTCACCTCACACCTCAACCACCCGCCTCTGGGCCTGCTGGCGGCCATCGTGCTGTTCGCCGCCATCACCCCCGCGGTGCTGTTGATGGCCCCGGCCATTGCCGCGCAACTGGCCAGCCAATGGCAATTGAGCCCGACCCGGATCGGCGACCTGTTTTCCGCCGAGCTGGGGGCCATGAGCCTGGCCACCCTGCCAGCCATCTGGTGGCTGAAACACATCGACTGGCGCCGGGCGGCGTTGTGCAGCGCCCTGCTGTTCATCGTCGCCAACCTGCTGTCGATGCTGGCCCATGACTATTCGCTGTTGTTGATGGCGCGCTTTGGCAGCGCCCTGGCCGGCGGCTCGCTGATGATCATCTGCCTGGCCAGCGCCGCCGCCAGCCCCACGCCCAGCCGTGCCTACGGTTTCTGGGTGATGGGCCAACTGGTGCTGGGGGCCATCGGCCTGAGCCTGCTGCCCATGCTCTTCCAACGCTTCGGCCTGGGCGCCTGCTACCTGATCCTGGCGCTGCTGATGACCCTGTGCCTGCCCCTGGTCCGCTGCTTTCCGGCGGGGGCGGCAGGCCCTGGCGCCGACGCGCCGCCGGCACCGGCGATCTCCCGACTCAAGGCGGGCCTGGGGATTCTCGGCATCCTCACCTTCTACATCAGCCTCAGCGGGGTCTGGACCTTTATCGGCGCCATTGGCAGCCAGTCCGGCCTCTCGGCCCAGACCAACGGCGACATCCTGGCCATCGCCACCCTGATGGGCATCGTCGGGGCGCTGTGCGCCACCCTGTTCGGCGACCGCCTGCCCCGCGGCGCCCTGCTTTTGCTGGGCTACGGCCTGATGGCGGGCTCGGTGCTGCTGCTTCTGGACCAGCCCCGGCTGGCGCGTTTTGCCCTGGCGGCGCTGGTGTTCAAGTTCACCTGGACCTTCATCCTGCCGCTGATCCTGGCGCGCATGGCCGAGATGGATCGCAGCGGCCGGCTGATGAATGCCTCCAATCTGGTGATCAGCGCCGGACTGGCCATAGGCCCGACCCTCGCCGGGCGCCTGATCGAAAGCAGCGGCGGCTTCCAGGGGCTATTGCTGGGGGGCGCGCTGCTCACCCTGGCGTCCCTGGCCCTGGTGCTCGGTTGCCGTACCCCGCGCTAGCCAGCCGCGAAGCGCCCCGGCCAGCACTCCTCTTTCCCCTGAAAAATGGACATCACCATGACGAGCAAAACCGCGTTCTTCTTCGATGAACTCTGCCTGTGGCACAGCGCCGGCCCCCATGTGCTGACCCTGCCGGTTGGCGGCTGGGTGCAACCGCCGTGCGCCGCCGGACACGCCGAATCCCCGGAAACCAAGCGCCGCCTGAAAAGCCTGATGGACGTCTGCGGCCTGACCCGACAATTGCAGGTGCGCAGCGCCCCACCCGCCAGCGAAGCGGACCTGCTACGGGTCCACCCAATCGACTACCTGCAACGCTTCAAGGCCCTGAGCGATGCCGGGGGTGGCCACCTGGGGGAAGAAGCACCGGTAGGGCCTGGCAGCTATGAAATCGCCAAGCTGTCCGCCGGCCTGGCCGTGGCCGCGGTGGACGCCGTGCTCAGCGGCGAAGCCGAGAATGCCTATGCCCTGTCGCGGCCACCGGGACACCACTGCCGCGCCGACCAGGCCATGGGCTTCTGCTTTCTGGCCAACATCGCCATCGCCATCGAAGCCGCCAAGGCCCGCCACGGGCTGGGCAAGGTGGCGGTCATCGACTGGGACGTGCACCACGGCAACGGCACCCAGTCGATCTTCGAGGAGCGGGCCGACGTGCTGACCCTGTCCCTGCACCAGGACGGCTGTTTTCCGCCGGGCTATGGCGGTGAACACGAGCGCGGACGCGGCGCCGGCCTGGGCTGCAACATCAACGTCCCGCTGCTGCCCGGTGGCGGCCATGACGCCTACCTGTACGCCATGGAGCAGATCGTGGTGCCGGCCCTGGAGCGCTTCGAACCCGAGCTGATCATCGTCGCCTGTGGCTATGACGCCAACGCCGTGGACCCATTGGCGCGGATGCTGCTGCACAGCGACTCGTTCCGCGAGATGACCCAGTGCCTGCGCGACGCCGCCGAGCGCCTGTGCCATGGCCGCCTGGTGCTGGTGCATGAAGGCGGCTACTCCGAGGCCTACGTGCCTTTTTGCGGGCTGGCGACCCTGGAAGCGCTGTCGGGCATCCGTACCGCGGTCCAGGACCCGATGCTGGAGTTCGTGCGCCAGCAGCAGCCCAAAGCGGAGTTCACGGCCTTCCAGCGCCAACTGCTGGACCGTCAGGCCGCGGCCCTGGCGGCCGCCGCTCGCTGACCCGCCCTGCTTCCTCCCGGGGCTGATGTTCACCGGCATGACGCCGGGCATCAGCCACCGTCTGCCTCGTAGCATCTCTGCGCATCATCACCCCACGCCAAGAGCAGCGGTCCGACACATGCACCGCGACAATGGCCAAAGGTTTCCTATTCTCTCCTCGACAACCTGACCCACAGGTCCAGTTCCTCGCCACTCCTTTCCAGAAGAAACCTCGCGTGCCGCAGCGACGCGCCATTGCCTTCGCAACCGGGTGTGTCGCGCGTCGGGACCTGTCCGTCTGCTTGTCCGCCTTCCCCGGTTACCGGGATTTTGCGCTGATCGGGGGCTTGCCTGTTCGCTGAGACAAAGGAGATGTCCATGCACCGCAAGACCAAGGATTACCTCGACGAGATCGACTTCTGGCAGAAGGCCCGCGCCCGCCTGTTGCAGCAAGCGGCGCAGCTTCGCAGGCATCAGGGGGACGCCGTCACACCGGATGTTTCCAGGGCGCTGCTGGACGATCTGTTGCACAAGTGTGGCCTGGATACCCTGCACCGCGCTCGCGACCGGGCTGGGCAGCACGGACCGGAAACGACCGGGAACCCGCCACCGCGCGACCCGCTGGACTGAATGCCCCGGCTAAGCCAGCCCCCGGCTCCGGGCCTGGCTGGGAGTCAGCTGAAAGCGCGCCTTGAAGGCCCGGGCAAAATGCGCCTGGCTGGCAAAACCATGGCGATAGGCGACCTCGCTGATATCCAGCCCCGCCCCCTGGCGGCTGCACAGCAGCTGGCGGGCCAGTTGCAGGCGCCTGTCGAGAATGAAGCGGCTCGGCACCAGGCCCTCCAGGGCAAACAAGCGGGCCAGGTGCCGGGTGGAAATGCCGGTCTGGGCCGCCACCCGCTCGCAACTCAGGGCGGGGTCGGCCAACTGCTCATGGATGCATTGCTTGGCCGCCAGCAGGTAGGAGGCACTCAGGGCATTGATCGGCCGCTGCCCGGCCTGCCCGGCAATGATGCTGGCGAGCAGTTCGAAGGCCTGGTCCTGGTAGGCCTCTGCGTCCTCGCACAACGGCTGCTGGAAAAAGGCCCGGGTACGTTCCCCCAGGGTGCGTAGCAACAGGCGCTGGACCCCGCTTTCGCTGCTGACCCGCAATGGCCGGTCGAAGCGTTTCAGGCAGCGCTCGGCAAACTGCTCCTGGGGTATGTCGAAGATGAATTGGCGCATCGCCCCGGAGAAACCGAACAGGTAGGGTTTGTCGGTGCGATAGACCACCAGTTCGCCCGGTTGCAGCACCTGGCAGCTGCCGTCCTGGTAGAAGAACGACCCGCTGCCGGTGACCAGGGACACAAAGACCGACTCCTTGGGCACGCCGCGAATCATCGAGCTGTCGCGCTCCACCACGTGTTCGTTGCCGACAATGCGCGCCAGGCGCATGGCGCTCAGTTGCAGGTTGTCCTGGCAGGCAGCGAAGCCGTCTTCGGCGTAGGAGTTGCACTTGAGCCCCACCAGGGTCGTGGCGTTGTAGTCCTCCCAGAAACTCAGGCGCTGTTCCGGGTCGACGGCCTGGGTGCTGGCATGCCGGGTTTCGAGCAAGGCGCATGGAGACATTGTTGTTCTTCTCATGGGCGGCGGGATATTCCCCGGACGGCAAGGCCGCGTCCGGACACCTGAGGCCACATGCATTGCGGGCCACGGCCATTCATTAACATCTGAACCATATGACCTGTCAACTCGAAACGTGGTGGCCACAGGCGGCCCTGGCAGCCTTGTCGGCGGCCGGAAAACAGCCCGTCTGAAACAGGCAAGCAACCGGTCCGATCCGGTCAAACCGGCGCCCCGCAACCGGCCTACAGTCGTCCTCGCAACCTCCACGGCCGCCCTGCCCGGCGGCCCAGGCTCCCCCATAACGACAAACGAGGCCGACCATGCCCGAAGCCGCCCACGGTGAATTCTGGAAAGACCTGCAACCCATCGCCCACTGCTTCAAGCCCGACGCCAAGCCCGAGGTCTACCTGCCGGACGCCGCCAGCGACGACCTGAGCCTGTACGTGCCCTTCACCGCAACCGTGTCCTCGCGGCCCCTGTGGATTTCCCCCAGCGAGAACCGCTGGTGCGACATCCTCATGGCCCGCAGCGCCGGGCTGGTGAACCGCCATTACCACCCCCACGAAGTCTTCGCCTACACCCTGTCCGGCAAATGGGGCTACCTGGAACACGAATGGACCGCCCGCGCCGGGGATTTCGTCTACGAAACCCCGGGCGAAGGCCACACCCTGGTGGCCTATGAGCATGAACAACCGATGCGGGTGTTCTTCATCGTCAAGGGCCCGCTGATCTGGCTCGATGAACACGGCGAGCCCGACGGCTATTTCGACGTGCATTCCTACATCGCCCTGTGCCGCGAGCACTACGAAAAGATCGGCCTGGGCGCGGCCCATATCGACACCCTGTTTCGCTGACCTGCGCCGCTCACGCCTCCTCGGAGAACCACCATGGCTTATAAAAACAACAAGGCCGGTTACGAGAACACCTTGCTCGGGGTGCTGTTCCTGACCTTCGGCTTCGTCTTTTTCGATCGTCTGGCGCTGTCCTTCCTGTTCCCGTTCATGGCCGACGAACTGCAACTGAGCAACCGCCACCTGGGCATGCTGTCGTCGGTGCTGGCCCTGGCCTGGGCGCTGTCCGGGGCCCTGGTGGGCGCCTGGTCGGACCGCAGCGGCAGGCGCAAACCGCTGCTGATCGTTGCGGTGCTGCTGTTTTCCCTGTGCTCGGCCCTTTCCGGGCTGGTCACCGGTTTTCTCAGCCTGTTGCTGTTTCGCGCCATCATGGGCCTGGCGGAGGGGCCGATCCTGCCGCTCTCGCAATCGCTGATGGTGGAAGCCTCGTCGCCCCAGCGCCGGGGCCTGAACATGGGCCTGCTGCAAGGCTCGGCGGCCGGGCTACTGGGGGCGGTGATCGGCCCGCCGGTACTGATCGCCCTGGCCGAGGCCTATGGCTGGCGCCATGCCTTTATCGTCTCGCTGATTCCCGGCCTGCTGATCGCCCTGCTGATCTGGCGCTACGTGCACCCCGACCCTTCAGCGGCAGAGCCGCGGACGCACGCCGCGCCAGGCAACAACGGCGGACAGCGGCTGGCCCTGCTGAAAAGCCGCAATATCCTGCTCTGCACCCTGATCAGCTGCGTGTTCCTGACCTGGTTCATCATCCTCATCTCCTTTACCCCGACCTTCCTGGTCAAGGTCCGCGACTACAGCCCGGCCAGCATGGGCACGGTGATGAGCTGCCTGGGCGGCGCCTGGGTGCTCTGGGGCTTCGGCGTGCCGGCGATCTCCGACCGCCTCGGCAGGCGACCGACCCTGGTGCTGTTCTCGCTGATCGCCGCCTGCTGCCCGATCGCCCTGCTCTACGCCTCGTCACCCTGGATGCTCGGCGCTCTGATGCTGCTGACCTACACCGGCCTGGGCTGCTTCACCCTGTTCATGGCCACCATCCCGGCGGAAACCGTGCCCCGGGAAGTCATGGCCACCGCCCTGGGCATGATCATGGGCATCGGCGAATTGGTGGGCGGCTTCGTCGCCCCGACCATCGCCGGGTTCGCCGCCGACCGCCTCGGCCTGTCCATTGTCATGTGGATGTCTTGTGGCGGCGCCCTGCTGGCGGCGGTGCTGGCGCTGTTCCTCAAGGAAACCGCCCCGGCGGTGCTGGCCCGTCAACAACGCCGACAACCCAAGGGTTCTTCTGTCCTGCAAGGAAACCAGCCATGAAAGCATTGCGTTGGCACGCCGCCCGGGACCTGCGCCTGGGCCAGGTACAACTGCGCCAGCCCGGCCCCGGGGAAGTCCTGCTGCAGGTGGCCTACTGCGGTATCTGCGGCAGCGACCTGCACGAATACGCCGATGGGCCGCACTCGATTCCCCAACACGTGGCCCATCCGCTGTCCGGCTGCCAGGCGCCACTGACCCTGGGTCATGAGTTCTGCGGCCAGGTCGTGGCCCTGGGGCCCGGGGTCGAGCCGGGCCTGCTGGGACAGCGGGTGGCGGTGGAGCCGGAGTATCGCTGTGGCGAATGCCAGTACTGCCGCGTCGGCCAATACAACCTGTGCGAGTCCATGGGTTTTATCGGCCTGATGGGAGACGGCGGTTTTGCCGAGCAGGCGCTGGTGCCGGCCTACATGCTGCACCGCCTGCCGGACAGCGTCAGTTTCAAGCAGGCCGCCGTGCTGGAGCCAGCCGCGGTGGCCTGCCACGCCCTGAACCAGAGCGACCTGATCGCCGGCGACAGTTGCGTGGTGTTTGGCCTCGGGCCCATCGGTCTGCTGCTGGTGCTGCTGGCCCGGCTGCGGGGCGTGGAGCGGATCTACGCCGTGGACCTGGACCCCGGGCGTCGACGCCTGGCCCTGGAGTTCGGCGCCTCGGCCGCCCTGGACGGCGCCGACCCACAGTTGCCGGAGCGTCTGCGGCAACTGAGCGACGGCGGCTGCGACACGGCCTTCGAGGCTGCCGGCAGCCAGCAGACCCTGAGCCATGCCCTGCACTGCCTGCGCAAGGGCGGTGCAGTGGTATTGGTGGGCCTGATGGGCAGCGTGCAGTTCGACGCCTTCCACCTGCTGAACAACGAGCTGCGCCTGCTCAGCAGCGTCGGTTACCGCCATGTGTATCCAGAGCTGATCGAGCTGCTGGCCAGCGGACGCCTGGACCTGTCCCGGGTGGTGACCCGCTGCCTGGCCCTGGAGCAGGCGGTGGAACAAGGCTTTAAGGCGCTGTTGCAAGACAAGAGTCAGATCAAGGTGCTGGTCAACCCGACACCGGCCCTGGCCGAGGCCTGACCCATCGCTTTCAACACTCAAGACAAAAACAACAAGAAACGAGTACCCGACATGAATGTTTCCTATGCGCTGTGCCCGCTGCTGGCAGCCTTGCTGCTGCCCCTGGATTGCCTTGCCGATACGCCGCCCGAAACCCGCAGCGGCCCGCTCTCCGGCCTGGGCGACTATCTGGCCGACCGGGGCATCACGCCCCATGTGCAGTTTCTCAGCCTGGCGATGAAGAACCTCGACACCGGCCCCCGCCCCCACAGCTTCGGCAACAGCGGCGATCTGTTCGTCGGCGCCGATATCGACCTGGGAACCTTCGCCGGCCTGGACGGCGCGGCGCTGCATTTCGAGCAGACCCTGTTCATCCTCGACCAGCAGACCGGCGTACCCACCTCACGCAACTGGCAAGGCGCGGCCGGCAGCTACTTCGGCGGCGCGCCGATCCACAACGACCTCACCAGCCACCAGCTGAGCCTGCTGACCTACCAGCAGACCTGGCTCGACGGCCGGGTCGACCTGAGCCTGGGGCGGACCAACGCACGGCGCTACTTCTATATCTACAACTGCGAAAGCACCATCACCTGCAACGACCCGATCATCGACGCCTCCACCGGCATCCTGCCGCCGCCCTACGGCAGTTGGGGCGGCTACCTGAAGTACCAGCTGACGCCCCAGTGGTACGTGCACGGCGGCGCCTTCGAATCCAACCCGCAGGACTACCTCAAGGAGCGCAAGGGCCTGGATTTCAGTACCGACGACGCCAGCGGCACCAGCCTGCTGCTGGGCATCGGCAACCAGAACCAAGAGGCCTACAGCGCCCATTACGAGCTCAACGGCTACTACAACACCGCCAAGCAGGTGGACCCGCTGACCGGGGCCACGGCCTTCGGCAGCGGCGGCGCCTTCTTCAAGTTCCAGCAGGCGCTGTGGCGCGCCGACGCTGGCACCGGCACTGCGCCCCAGGCTCTGCTGCTGTTCGGTTCGCTGTCGGCGGCGGCTGACGACAAGCAGCCCTTCAGCCAGTTTGCCGAGGCCGGACTGACCTATCTGGCGCCCTTCGACCGCCCCCGGGACAAGCTCAACCTCAAGGCCAGCTACCTGCGCCTCAACGATCATCAACTGCGTTTCCAGCAGCAGACCCGCAGCGCCAACGGCGGCGACCCGCGCCTGGGCGAGCGCAATGTCTATGCCCTGGAAGCCAACGCCCATATCGCCCTGACCCGGCAACTGGCCCTGGAACCCAGCGTCCAGTACCTGATCAACCCGGACAACTTCTACAACCCCGAAGCCCGCGAGCTGAGCGGCAACGGCTTTGTCGTCGGCCTGCAAGTGACCCTCGACGTTGGCTCGCTGCTGGGGCTGTGAGATGGATTTCTGTGACTGCCCAAAGAGGTATCCCCATGACTGAACACACCACGCAAACCTTCGACTACATCGTGGTCGGCGCCGGCTCCGCCGGTTGCGTGCTGGCCAACCGGCTGTCCGCCGATCCCAAGGTCCAGGTGTGCCTGATCGAAGCCGGGCCCAGCGATCGCAGCCTGCTGCCGGCGGCCTATGTGCGCACACCGGCGGGGATCATCCGCCTGATCGCCAACCCGCGCTGGAACTGGATGCACAGGTTCTGCCCCCAGCCCAGCAGCGGCGAGGTGCCGATCCCCTGCCCCCGCGGCCGGGTCTGGGGCGGTTCCAGCGCGATCAACGGCATGATCTACATTCGCGGCCATCGCCAGGACTTCGACCGCTGGGCCGCGGCCGGCAACCAGGGCTGGAGCCATGACGAGCTTTTGCCCTACTTCAAGCGTTCGGAGCATTTCGAGCCGGGCGTCGAACCGGGCGACTCGCCCTGGCACGGCCGGCATGGCGAGCTCAACGTCGCCGCACAGCGCAGCCCGAGCCCGGTCAACCAGGTGTTCTATGAAGCGGCCACGGAACTGGGCTGGAGCTACAACCCGGACTTCAACGGCCCGGAACAGGAAGGCTTCGGACCCTTCCATGTCACCCAGATCAACGGCGAGCGCTGCAGCGCGGCCCGGGCCTTCCTGCACCCGATCCTGCAGCGGCCGAACCTGACCGTGCTGAGCAGCACCCTGACACACCGGGTGCTGCTGCAGGGCACCCGCGCCAGCGGCGTGGAGATCAGCCAGAACGGCGAGGTCCGGCAGTTGCAGGCGCGTCGGGAAGTGATCCTCTGCGCCGGGGCGATCAACTCGCCGCAGTTGCTGTTGCTGTCCGGCATCGGCCCGGCCGCGGAACTGGAGCGCCACGGCATCCTGGCGCGCCACCCGTTGCCAGGGGTCGGCCTCAACCTGCAGGACCACCAGGACATCGTGCTGATGTACCGCAGCGATCCCGAACTGGGTTACGGCCTCTCGCCCAGGGGCCTGCTGCCCCTGGCCCGTTCGCCCTGGCAATACCTGACCCGGCGCCAAGGCCCGCTGACGTCGAACACCGTGGAGTCCGGGGCCTTCTTGCGCCTTACGCCCGAAGACCCGGTGCCGGAGCTGGGGCTGATCGTCGCCCCGGCCCTGAAGAACCAGCCCCAGCGCCTGATTCCCGTGGGCCATGGCATCAGCCTGCACGTGGCGGTGATGCACCCGCACAGCCGAGGTCGGGTGCGCCTGAACTCCGCCGACCCGCACGACAAGCCGCTGATCGAGGCCAACTTCCTCAGCCACCCCGAGGACCTGCGCAAGCTGGTAGCCGGCTTGCGCCTGGTGCGCCAGCTGGCGGCAACCCGGGCCTTCTCCAAACGCTTGCGAGGCGAGCTGGTGCCCGGCCCGCAGGTGCAGAGCCAGGAGCAGATCGAACAGTGGATCCGCCAGCACCTGGGCACGGTGTTCCACCCGGTGGGCAGCTGCAAGATGGGCCACGACGAACTGGCGGTGGTCGACGATCAACTGCGGGTCCACGGCCTGCAGGGGCTGCGGGTGGCGGACGCCTCGATCATGCCGAGCCTGATCACCGGCAACACCAACGCGGCGGCGATCATGATCGGGGAAAAGGCCGCGGACCTATTGCTGGGTACGGCATTGGCGCAACCGAACAGCGTGCCTCAAGGCGCAACATGCACTTGAAGCCGGGGCTCAGGGGCGCTTCGGCGCCTCGGCACTCCAGAGTACCGGCCAGTTGTCGTAGCCCAGGCCACTGCAATTGGGCATGCGCCGGTAGTCGGTGAGCTGGAAGGCCAGGCCGTCGAAGTGCCAGCTGGCCATTTCACCGCAGTCGCCCATCCCCCGGCCCATGAGGAAACTGCTGAGCTCGCCGGTCTCGGGGTAATAATTGAGGCCCCCGGCATGGTCGACGCTGCCGTCCGGCAATGTCTGCATCTGCAGGGGTTGCAGCGCATAGGGCGCGGTGCGCGAGCGGCTGCTGATATCGAACAGGCAGATATAGGCGCCGCAGTCGGAAAACTCGACCACCAGCGCATGCTGCGCGGTCAGGGGATAGAGCTCGATCCTCGGCGGCATGACGTAGTCGTCGTCCTCTGCAGACTTGGGCGGCGGCAAGGTTTTCTGCACCGCTGCCCGCAGCCCGCTGCGCTCTCGGGCACTGAGGGGCGTCACCCCGGGATAGGGCCGCAATGCCTTGGCCGCCTGGACCCTGGGCACCGCACTTGCCCGCTGTTCGCCGGGTGCCGCCAGGGCGCTGACCGTGCCCAGGCGTTGCTGTACCTGATCCACCCGTTGCAGCAAATCCGGCAGCCCCTTGAGCAGCACCTGAGCCGGTTCCTCTCCCAGCAGTTCCAGCACCTGCGCGGTGCGCAGGCGCGCCAGCCATTGCCGGGCCAGCGCCTGATCGTCAACCCGGTAGTACTGTTGTTCACGGGTACTGTCGGGGGCCTCCGGCTCCTGCACCAACGCCGCCAGCAAGCCAGGCTCGAGCGGCTGGCCATCAAGGCGCAGGGCGGCCGGCTCGAAGGGTGCGCCCTGATGCTCCAGTTGCAGTTGCAGCTGGCCCTCGGGCCCGGCCTGGCTGCGGATCAACAGCGTCAGGTGGTTGACCTGCTCGGCAAAGGCGATGTTCGGCGCGTAGAGCAGTTGGCAGTCGCGGCGGTTGTCGCAGGCGCTGATCCAGCCCTCCTGCTGCAGCCACAGCGGCGTCAGCTCCGGCAGCTCCCGGGCCCGGCACGACGCGGCGCCAAGCACCAGCAGGGACAACACAACGGCACGCAGCATGACGACGCTCCTTGTCGGGCAAAGGCGCGGATTCTGCCATGGTCGCAAGGCTCCGAATACAGCCATTGGCGACGGCCTGAGCAAAGCCACGCGGCCCCCTCGGTCAACCCGGCCCTTACCGCTTTTCAGGGCCCGGGCGCCTCGGCCACAGGCGGGTTGGTCAACCCCTGGCGCGCCCGGTACTCACCCGGCGCGATCTTGGCGTAACGCTGGAAAAACCGGCTGAAATACGCCGGGTCCTTGAAGCCCAGCTGGTAGCAGATCTCGTTGATCGAGCTTCCGGTGAACAGCAGCAGGCGCTTGGATTCCTGCATCAACCGCTCATACACCAGGCGCTTGGACGGCAGGTCGGCGATGCGTCGGCAGACGTCGTTGAGCCGCGCTTCAGTGACGCCCAGGGCGCTGGCGTAGCGCGCCAGGGGCCAGTGCTCCAGGTAGCGGGCCTCGATCAGCTCGTTGAAGCGATGGAAGATCTGCAGGTCTTCGTGGCGTGCCGGGCGGGCCTTGAGGGAGTTGGCCGAGAGCCTGAGCAGGCTGATCATCAGCAGCCGGGTCAGGGCTTCCAGGGCCGGCTCGCGCCCGGCTCCCTGCCCCGCGATCTCCTGCTGCAACTCCTGGAACAGAGACTCCAGACGCCGTACTTCACTGGCGAATTCCGGCCCCAGCCGCGCCAGGGCCACACAGGCCGGCGGCAGCTGCGGCGCCGGGGCCAGTGCCGGGTCGGCGCCGATCAGTTCCCACACCAGTTGCTGACGCACGGTGAGCACATGGCCTTCGCTGTCGGCCTCGGTGACGAAGGCGTGGGGGATGGTCGGTGGCGTGAGAAAGAACATCGGCCCCGATTCCAGGTACTGCTGGTCGTCGAGGTAGACCCGCACCGCGCCGCTTTGCACGTAATGCACCTGAAAGAAGCGGTCGTGGCGGTGCACCGGCATGTTGCGACCGAAGAAGCCGGCCAGGTTGCTGAGCTTGTCGTAGTGCACCTGGGCATCGGCGTAACGCTGGTCGTAGACCTGGCCGATGTTGATGTTGGGAATCGGTTGACGTGGGTTCATGGCACCCCTCTGTTGTTATTTTTCAGCAGGCAAAGCCTTGGCATCCTGCGGGATTCGCCGCTGGCCCGCCACTTGGCCATGGAATCTGCAAGCTCGTCGCTTGACGATCGTTAACATATTAAATATAACGTTAATACATTAACGAACTCGACCCGCCAGCGGCAAGCCGCCACGGGAACCAACACCAGGAGAGCCCGATGAGCCGTGCACTGAACGATCACGCCGGCGGCACCCTGTTCGGCGTTGCGCTGAACTACCAGGGGTTGCTGAACAGCCATCTGCAAAGCTTCACCCAACCGCCCTACCAGAAGCCCCCGGTGAAACCGGTGCTGTTCATCAAGACCCCCAACACCCGCAACGACCATGAAGCACCGGTGGTGTTTCCCAAGGACGTCGAACGCCTGCAACCGGGCCCGGCCCTGGGGGTGGTGATCGGCAAGCGCGCCAGCCGGGTGCGCCTGGAAAACGCCCTGGAGCATGTCGCCGGCTACACCATCGTCAACGAATTCAGCCTGCCGGAAGACAGCTACTACCGCCCGGCGGTCAAGGCCAAGTGCCGCGACGGCTTCTGCGCCATCGGTCCGCAGTTGGTGCCGGCCACCGAGGTCAGCGATCCCCACGACCTGAGCCTGGAACTGTTCGTCAACGGCGAGCGGGTGCAGCACAACAGCACCGCCAACCTGGTGCGCAGCATTCCCCAGCTGATTGCCGAGATCAGCGAGTTCATGACCCTGCATGCCGGCGACGTACTGATCACCGGCACCCCCGAAGGCCGGGTCGATGTGCGCCCCGGCGACCGGGTCGAAGTGCAGATCAGCGGCCTGGGTCGCCTCGCCAACTCCATCGTTGCCGAATAAGGAACCGACATGAAACACGCGCGCATCCGTTATCAGGGCCAGGTCCACGACGCTCGGGTCACCGGCCCCAACACCCTGCAACTGGAAGACGGCCGGACCCTGGCCGAGGATCAGGTGCAGTGGCTGCCACCGGCCACCGGGACCATGTTCGCCCTGGGCCTGAACTACGCCGACCACGCCGCCGAACTGGCCTTCACGCCGCCCACCGAGCCTTTGGTGTTCATCAAGTCGCCGGGCACCTACACCGGCCACAACCAGGTGACCTGGCGCCCGGACAACGTCGCCTACATGCACTACGAGTGCGAGCTGGTAGCGGTGATCGGCAAGACCGCGCGCAACGTCAAGCGCGAGGACGCCCTGGAGTACGTGGCCGGCTACACCCTGTGCAACGACTACGCGATCCGCGACTACCTGGAGAACTACTACCGGCCCAACCTGCGGGTGAAGAACCGCGACGCCACCACCCCGGTGGGCCCGTGGATCATCGACGCCGCCGAGGTGCCCGAGCCCAACCGGCTGACCCTGCGCACCTGGGTCAACGGCGAGTTGCGCCAGCAAGGCAGCACCGCCGACATGATTTTCGATGTCCCCTACCTGATCGAGTACCTGTCCGGCTTCATGACCCTGCAACCGGGCGACATGATCGCCACCGGCACCCCCGAAGGCCTGTCCGACGTGGTGCCCGGCGATGAGGTGGTGGTGGAGATCGAAGGCATTGGCCGGCTGGCCAACCGCATCGTCAGCGAAAGCGAATTCTTCGCCCAGCACGCCCATACACAACCCACCACAGCGGCCAAGGAGCACGCATAAATGATCAAGCACTGGATCAACGGCCGCGAAGTCGAAAGCCGTGAAGTGTTCACCAACTACAACCCCGCCACCGGTGAAGCCATTGGCGAGGTGGCCAGCGGCGGCGGCGAGGAAATCGCCCAGGCGGTGGCGGCGGCCAAGGACGCCTTCCCGAAATGGGCCAATACCCCGGCATCGGTGCGCGCCCGGTTGATGCGCCGCCTGGGCGCGCTGATCGAGGAAAACGTGCCGCGCCTGGCGGAGCTGGAAACCCTGGACACCGGCCTGCCGATCCACCAGACCCGCAACGTGCTGATTCCCCGGGCCTCGCACAACTTCGATTTCTTCGCCGAGGTCTGCACCCGCATGGATGGCCACAGCTATCCGGTGGACGACCAGATGCTCAACTACACCCTGTACCAACCGGTGGGCGTCTGCGCCCTGGTGTCGCCGTGGAACGTGCCGTTCATGACCGCCACCTGGAAGACTGCGCCGTGCCTGGCCCTGGGCAACACCGCGGTGCTGAAGATGAGTGAACTGTCACCGCTGACCGCCAATGAGCTGGGCCGGCTGGCGCTGGAGGCCGGGATTCCCGCCGGGGTGCTGAACATCGTCCAGGGCTACGGCGCCACCGCCGGCGATGCCCTGGTGCGCCACCCGGACGTGCGGGCGATTTCCTTCACCGGTGGCACCGCCACCGGCAAGAAGATCATGCAGACCGCCGGCTTGAAGAAGTACTCCATGGAGCTGGGCGGCAAGTCGCCGGTGCTGATCTTCGAGGACGCCGACCTGGAGCGGGCCCTGGACGCCGCGCTGTTCACCATCTTTTCCCTGAACGGCGAGCGCTGCACCGCCGGCAGCCGGATCTTCATCCAGGAAAGCGTCTATCCGCAGTTCGTCAAGGCATTCGCCGAACGCGCCAAGCGCCTGATCGTCGGTGACCCGCAAGACCCCAAGACCCAGGTCGGCTCGATGATCACCCAGGCCCACTACGACAAGGTCACCGGCTACATCCGCATCGGCCTGGAAGAAGGCGCGACCCTGCTGGCCGGTGGCCTGGAACGCCCGGCCAACCTGCCGGCGCATCTGTCCCGCGGGCAGTTCATCCAGCCCACGGTGTTCGCCGACGTCGACAACCGGATGCGCATCGCCCAGGAGGAGATCTTCGGCCCGGTGGTGTGCCTGATCCCGTTCAAGGACGAGGCCCAAGCCCTGCAACTGGCCAACGACACCGAGTACGGCCTGGCCTCCTACATCTGGACCCAGGACATCGGCAAGGCCCATCGCCTGGCCCGGGGCATCGAGGCTGGGATGGTGTTCATCAACAGCCAGAACGTGCGCGACCTGCGCCAGCCCTTCGGCGGTGTCAAAGGCTCGGGCACCGGCCGCGAAGGCGGCGAGTACAGCTTCGAAGTGTTTGCCGAGATCAAGAACGTCTGCCTCTCCATGGGCAGCCATCACATCCCGCGCTGGGGCGTGTAAGGTTTAGCACCGTCCCGGATCACGCCAACAAGAAGATGTTTCAGGAGAAGCACCATGGGCGAAGTCGTCATGGCCGCCAAGGTCTGCCACGTTCCATCGATGTACCTGTCCGAACTGCCGGGCAAACACCACGGTTGCCGTGAGGCAGCCATTGCCGGGCACAAGGAAATTGCCCGCCGCGCAAGGGCCCTGGGGGCCGACACCGCGGTGGTGTTTGATGTGCACTGGCTGGTCAACAGCGGTTACCACATCAACTGTGGTGAAGCCTTCAACGGCACCTACACCAGCAACGAGCTGCCGCACTTCATCAAGAACATGACCTACGACTACCAGGGCTGCCCGGAGCTGGGGGAACTGATCGCCGCCGAGGCCAACGCCGCCGATGTGCGCACCCTGGCCCACAACATCCCCAGCCTGGAGCTGGAGTACGGCACCCTGGTGCCCATGCGCTACATGCACATGGACGTGCCCGCCGCCGAGCACTTTAAGGTGGTGTCGATCGCCGCCTGGTGCGCCTGGCACAAGCTGGAAGACAGCTTCACCTTCGGTGCCGCGGTGCGCCGGGCGATCGAAAAGAGCCAGCGCAAGGTCCTGGTGCTGGCGTCCGGCTCGCTGTCCCACCGTTTCTCCAACGACCGCGAAGCCGAGGCCAACATCCACAACTGGACCCGGGAATTCGACAAGCAGGTGGACCAGCGGGTGGTGGAACTGTGGCAGCAGGGACGCTTTCGCGAGTTCTGCGCCATGCTCCCGGACTACGCCAGAAGCTGCCATGGCGAGGGCGGCATGCACGACACGGCCATGCTCCTGGGGCTGTTGGGCGGGCCTGACTACAACCGCCCGGCCGAGATCGTCACGCCGCTGTTCGGCAGCTCCGGCACCGGCCAGATCAACGCCATCTTCTAGAAGCAGCGGCAAGTTTCCAGCCACAAGCTGCAAGACCACATCGACAGCAGCGGCAAGTCGCCAACCTACAGCCGCAAGAGAACCCTCTTGCAGCTTGTAGCTTGCCGCCTGCCGCTGCCTCCCAAGGAGGCTCCCGTGCCGCATTTCATCGCTGAATACACCGACAACATCGAACAGGCCGCCGATCTGCCCGGGCTGTTCGCCAAGGTTCATGACTACCTGGACGCCACTGGCGAGTTTCCCCTGGGCGGCATTCGCAGCCGCGGGGTGCGCCTGGACACCTGGCGCATGGCCGACGGCAAGCATGACTACGCCTTCGTCCATATGCGCCTGCAAGTGGGCGCCGGGCGCGACCTGGCCATCCGCCGCAAAGTCGCCAAGGGCCTGTTCGAGATCATCACCGCGCACTTCGCTGCGCTGCAGGCGCAGCGCTTGCTGGCGCTGTCGTTCGAGATGAGCGAGCTGGATGCCGAGTTGAACTTCAAGCTCAACAACGTGCATCAGTTTCTGCACGGACAGGGCTGAGCATTGTGCCGGCCCTTTCGCCGGCAAGCCGGCTCCTACACAACGCCCACGCAACCCGTAGGAGCTGGCTTGCCAGCGAACAGCCCCTCAAGCCTTGTGCCAGGCCTGAGCAAGCCGCCCCACACAAGAACAATAACGAGATCTGCCCATGTCCCATCCCGCAATCGCCGAAGCTCCTGTGGCCGAGGTCAACGACTGCTATCGCAAGATCACCTGGCGGCTGATGCCGCTGCTGTTCGTCTGCTACATCTTCGCCCACCTGGACCGCATCAATATCGGCTTCGCCAAGCTGCAGATGACCCAGGACCTGGGCTTCAGCGACAGCGTCTACGGCCTCGGCGCCGGGCTGTTCTTCGTTGCCTATGCGCTGTTCGGGGTGCCCAGCAACCTGGCCCTGGAGCGGGTCGGCCCGCGGCGCTGGATCGCCCTGCTGATGCTGGTCTGGGGCCTGCTGTCCAGCGCCCTGATGCTGGTGGACAGCGCCTGGGGCTTCTACGTGCTGCGCTTTCTGCTGGGGGTCGCCGAGGCGGGGTTCTTCCCCGGCATCCTGGTGCTGCTCAACCGCTGGTTCCCGGCCAGCCGCCGGGGGCAGGTCACCGCGCTGTTCGCCATCGCCGTGCCCATGGCCGGGGTGATTGGCGGGCCCCTGTCGGGGTGGATCCTGGAAAGCTTCCACGACTTCGGTGGCCTGCGCGGCTGGCAGTGGATGTTCCTCATCGAAGGCCTGCCGGTGGTGCTGCTGGGGCTGGTGGTGCTCAAGGCGCTGCCGGAAAGCATCGAACGAGTGGACTGGCTGAGCCCGGCGCAGAAAACCCGGCTGCTGCAGGCGCTGCAGCAGGAAGAACAGCGCAAATCGATCACCCGCTTCAGCGGCATCCTCAGGGAGCGCCATGTCTGGCTGCTGGTGTGCATCTACTTCGCGGTGATGCTGGCGGTGAACACCATCGCCTTCTGGATGCCGACCCTGATCCATCACGCCGGCATCGCCCGGGACAGCAATGTCGGCCTGCTCAGTGCCCTGCCCTACCTGGCCGGCTGCCTGTTCATGCTGGGCATCGGCCGCTCCTCGGACCGCCTGCGCGAGCGCCGCTGGCATCTGGCGATACCGCTGCTGATGTCCAGCCTCGGCCTGATCCTCACCGGGCTGGCCCCAAGCGATCCGTGGCTGGTGATGTTCGGCCTGCTGGTGGCGGGCATGGGCGCCAGTGCCGCGCTGCCGATGTTCTGGCAACTGCCGCCGGCCTTTCTGGCCAGCAGCACCCAGGCCGCGGGCATTGCCCTGATCAGTTCCTTCGGCAGTGTCGCCGCCTTCCTCGCGCCCTACCTGATCGGCGTGGTGCGCGACGCCACCCAGAGCGCCAGCCTGGCCCTCTACGCTCTGGCCCTGCTGATCGCCCTCGGCGCCTGGCTGGTGCTGCGGGTGCCGGCCCATATCGTCAACCCTCGGGAGAAATAACCATGCTCAGCCCCTCGAATATCCAAGAGGCCGCCGCGCGCCTCAATGCCGCCGAACGCAGCCGCGAGCAGATCGGCCAGTTGTCCCTGCAATACCCCGACATCAGCATCGAGGATGCCTACGCCATCCAGCGCAGCTGGGTGCAGCAGAAGATCCGCGATGGCCGCAAGCTGGTGGGCCACAAGATCGGCCTGACCTCGCGGGCGATGCAGGTGTCGTCGAATATCACCGAGCCGGATTTCGGCGCTCTGCTGGACGACATGCTGTTCGATGAAGGCACGGACATTCCCTTCCAGCGCTTTATCGTGCCGCGGGTCGAGGTGGAGCTGGCGTTCATCCTCGGCAAGCCGTTGAAAGGCCCTCACTGCACCCTGTTCGATGTGCTGGACGCCACCGACTGGGTGATCCCGGCCCTGGAAATCATCGACGCGCGCATCCAGCAGGTGGACCCGCAGACCCAGGCCACGCGCAAGGTCTTCGACACCATTTCCGACAACGCCGCCAACGCCGGGGTGGTGATGGGCGGCCGCGCCGTGCGCCCGGGGGATGTGGACCTGCGCAAGGTGCCGGCGGTGCTCTACCGCAACGGCGTGATCGAGGAATCCGGGGTGTCCGCCGCGGTGCTCAATCACCCGGCCAAGGGCGTGGCCTGGCTGGCCAACAAGCTGGCAGCCCATGACGTCGGCCTGGAGGCCGGGCAGATCATTCTCGGCGGCTCCTTTACCCGCCCGGTGGCCGCCCGTCCCGGGGATGTTTTCCATGTGGACTACGATCAGTTGGGCAGCATTGCCTGCCGTTTTGTCTGAGGAGACTGCCATGGACATGCCGTTGAACCTGTTCAAGCAACGCCTGCAACACAGCGAACCGCAGATCGGCCTGTGGCTGGGGCTGGCGGACGGCTACTGCGCCGAGCTGGCGGCCAATGCCGGTTTCGACTGGCTGCTGCTGGACGGCGAACACGCCCCCAACGACCTGCGCAGCCTGCTGGCGCAGTTGCAGGCCATCGCGCCCTACGCAGCCCAGGGCATCATCCGCCCACCGATTGGCGACACCGCGCTGATCAAGCAACTGCTGGACATCGGCGCCCAGACCCTGCTGATCCCCATGGTCGAAAGCGCCGAGCAGGCGCGCCAGCTGGTGCGCGCCATGCACTATCCGCCGCTGGGGGTACGGGGCGTGGGCAGCGCCCTGGCCCGGGCGTCGCGCTGGAACAGCATCGCCGACTACCTGGAACGGGCCGATGAACAAATGTGCCTGCTGGTGCAGGTCGAGAACCTCGAAGGCCTGGGCAACCTGGATGAGATCCTCGCGGTGGAAGGCGTCGATGGCGTGTTCATCGGCCCGGCGGACCTGTCCGCGGCCATGGGCCATCGGGGCAACCCCGGGCACCCCGAGGTGGTGGCGACCATCGAGGACGCCATCGTGCGCATACGCCGGGCGGGCAAGGCCGCAGGGATTCTCAGCGCCGATCAGCGCCTGGCCCGGCGCTGCATCGAACTGGGGGCCAACTTCGTCGCCGTGGGGGTGGATACCACGGTGTTGATGAAGGGCTTGCAGAGCCTGGTCGGGCAGTACAAGACCCTGGATGCCCCCACCCGTGACGGCGGGGTCTACTGACAGGCGCTGGCCGTAGGAGCCGGCTTGCCGGCGAAGGCGTTGTCGCGGCGCGGGGTGTTTAGCGGTGGGGATTGCCAAGGCGCCAGAGGCGGGCGATGTCGGTCGCGCGTTCGCGCAGCAGGCGCGGAGCTTCGCGGCAGGCCTGCTCCAGGCTCATGGGGCCGCTGGTCAAGGCGAAGGCCGCGTCCACGCCGTGGGCGTACATCTGCTGGTAACCCTCGCCCAGGGTGCCGGCCAGCACGATCACCGGAACGCCCTGCGCCCGGGCGATCCGCGCCACACCGAACGGAGTCTTGCCACGCAAGGTCTGGGCGTCGAAACGCCCTTCGCCGGTGATCACCAGATCGGCGCCCTGCATGGCCTGTTCCAGGCCCACCAGTTCCGCCACCACTTCCACGCCCGGGCGAAACTGTGCGCCCAGAAAGGCCTTGGCGGCAAACCCCAGGCCGCCAGCCGCACCGCTGCCGGGTTCGTCACGCACGTCCTTGGCCAGCACCTCGGCGCAGCGCTGGGCAAAATGCCCCAGGGCCTGGTCCAACTGCTGCACCTGCTGCGCTGATGCGCCTTTCTGCGGGCCGAAGATCGCTGATGCGCCCTGTTCGCCGCACAGCGGGTTGTTGACGTCGGCGGCGATTTCAAAACGCACCCGGGCCAGGCGCGGGTCCAGGCTTTCCAGCTCGATGGCGGCGAGGTCGGCCAGGGCCAGGCCGCCACGGGGCAGCATCCGCCCCTGCTGATCCAGCAACTTCACGCCCAGGGCCTGCAGGGCCCCGGCACCGCCGTCGTTGGTGGCGCTGCCGCCGATGGCCAGGATGATGCGTTGGGCGCCAGCATCCAGCGCGGCCAGGATCAGCTCCCCCGTCCCGAAGGTGCTGCTGTTGCAGGCATCGCGCTGGTCCAGCGCCAGCAATTGCAGGCCGCTGGCCTCGGCCATTTCGATGATCGCCGTGTGACTCTGGGGCAACCAGCCCCAGCGCGCTTCGACCGTCGCCCCCAGCGGCCCCTGGACCGGATGGCGGCGCAGTTGCCCGTCGCAGGCGGCGAGAATCGATTCCACCGTGCCCTCGCCACCGTCAGCCATCGGGCACTGACGCAGTTCGGCGTCGGGCCAGACCTCGGCCAGACCCTGGGCAATGGCCTGGGCCACGCCTGCGGCACTCAGGCTGTCCTTGAACGAGTCGGGGGCGATGATGATCTTCATGGGGTGTTCTCCGGTTCTTGTGCCGCCATGCTGCCACTTGGCGCCGGCGCTGACCCCGGGCCGCTGCACAAGTCCGAGGGCGCTTTATTGTTCATTGCTACAACCACGCAACCTCGCCTAGCGTTGCAACCGCTGCCGCAGGCGGCGAACGGGCGCGAGGGCCTTGAAGGCGATACAGGTTTGGCTGGAAATTGCCGCAGCCTCGCGCAGGCGAGGTAGCGGTTACAGGGGGGCCTGTGGAGCCGTGTCATGGGGCAGCAATTGCACCCCCAGATAAAGCGCCAGCATGCCGTCCAGGCGCAAGGGGTCGACGCCGCTAAGCTCGGCGATGCGCTCCATGCGGTAGCGCAGGCTGTTGCGATGGATGCCCAGGGCGTCGGCACAGGCCTGGCTCTGGCCGTCGTGCTCGCACCAACTGCGCAGGGTCGCCAGCAGCTGGCCATTGCTGTCCTTGGCCAGGACCTTGCGCAAAGGCGTCAGCAGTTCGTCCAGGGCATCGTCGTTGCGGTGGCGCCAGAGCATCACCGGCAGGCGGTAGCGGTTGAGGGTCAGCAGCCGCGAGTCCGGCAGGATGTCGCGGCCGTAGGCCAGCAGGTCGCCGACTCGACGGTAGCAACGGCGCAGGCCAGCCAGGCCATCGGCCTGCCCGCCGACGGCGACCCGCAGGATGTTCCAGCCCTGGGCGTCGAGTTTTTCCAGCAGCCGCGGGTTGTCCAGGCTGAGGCTCGCCGGGCGACACCAGAGCAGCGAGGTCTTCGACGAACTGACGCACCAGCTGTCCGGGTAACGGCTCATCAGCCAACTGCTCAGGGTTTCGACGCCCTGCCCCGCGGCCTGCTCCAGGCCCAGTTCGAACAGGTAAGGCGTGCGCGCCAGTTGCGGCTTGAGGCCCATCTGCCGGGCCTCGTCCACCAGCCGCGGCGAGTCGCCGCCATCGCTCAGGAGCAGGGCCAGCAAGTCGTCGCAACGCTGGCGCCGCCATTGCTGCTCGGCCTGCTGGTGACGCTGGCCCACCAGCATCTCGGCGGTCATGCGCACCAGTTCGGCGTAGGTACGCAGCAAGGCCGGATCACCAGTGATGCCCAGCACTCCGATCAGCCGCTGGTCATGCAGCAGCGGCAGGTTGATTCCCGGTTGCACGCCCTTGAGCTGGCGCGCGGTGGGCTCGTCGATCTCCACCACCCGGCCGTTGGCCAGCACCAGTTGCGCGCCCTCATGCCGGGTATTGATGCGTTCCGGCTCGCCGCTGCCGAGGATCAGGCCCTGACTGTCCATGACATTGACGTTGTAGGGCAGGATGGCCATCGCGCGGTCGACGATGTCCTGCGCCAGGTCATGATCGAGTTCGAACATAGGGGAAAGATCCTTGGGCATTGTTCAGTGGCACAGGGGCCGTGGCCAATCGCTGTGCGCCGGCACAAAGACAGCGACCGTGGCGTGACCGAGACTCTCGGGGCGGTCAACGTTACCCTTGCACCGCGAAAAATCATAATAAAGAGAGACACACCATGTCACAGAGCGCCGCTGTCCCACTGGCCCAGGCTGACGACAAGAACGCCGTCTACAAGCGCATCACCCTGCGCCTGATCCCCTTCATCTTCGTCTGCTACCTGTTCAACTACCTCGACCGGGTCAACGTCGGCTTTGCCAAGCTGCAGATGCTCGACGCCCTGAAGTTCAGCGAAACGGTCTACGGCCTGGGGGCCGGGATCTTCTTCATCGGCTACGTGCTGTGCGGCGTGCCGAGCAACCTGGCGCTGAACCGGTTCGGCCCGCGGCGCTGGATCGCGCTGATGATGATCACCTGGGGCACCTTGTCCACCTGCCTGCTGTTCGTCACCACGCCGACCCAGTTCTATACCCTGCGCCTGTTCACCGGGGCCGCCGAAGCCGGCTTCTTCCCCGGGGTGGTGTTGTACCTCTCGCAGTGGTTCCCGACCTTCCGCCGGGGCCGGATCATGGCCCTGTTCATGTCGGCGATCCCGGTGTCCGGCTTGCTCGGCAGCCCGTTTTCCGGCTGGATCCTCAACCATTTCGCCGCCGGGCAAGGCGGTCTTGCCGGCTGGCAGTGGATGTTCCTGCTGCAGGGCATTCCCACGGTGGTCCTGGGCGCCCTGGCGTTTTTCCTGCTCAGCGACAGCTTCGCCCACGCCCAGTGGCTGACACCCGCTGAACGCGCAGTGCTGGCCGCCGACCAGGCCAGCGACGCCGCCAACCAGCCGAAAACCGCCAGCGACTCCCTGGCTGCGGTGTTCAAGAACCCGGCGATCTGGGCCTTCGGCCTGATCTACTTCTGCATCCAGAGCGGGGTCTACGCGATCAACTTCTGGCTGCCGTCGATCATCAAGAACCTGGGTTTTGCCGACAATCTGGTGATCGGCTGGCTGAGTGCGATCCCCTACCTGCTGGCGGCGCTGTTCATGCTGCTGGTGGGGCGCTCGGCGGACTTGCGCAAGGAGCGCCGCTGGCACCTTGTCGTGCCGATGCTGATGGGCGCCGCGGGCCTGCTGATCGCGGTGAACTTCGCCGCCAACCCGGCCCTGGCCATCTTCGGCCTGACCCTCGCCACCATGGGCGCCCTCACCGGCCTGCCGATGTTCTGGCCAGTGCCCACCGCCCTGCTCAGTGCCGGCGCGGCGGCCGGAGGTCTGGCGTTGATCAACTCCATGGGGCAGATGGCCGGCTTTCTCAGCCCCTACCTGGTCGGCTGGGTCAAGGACAGCACCGGTTCCACCGACGCGGCGCTGTACCTGCTGGCGGCGGTGATTGTCGGCGGTAGCCTGCTGGCGCTGCGCATGACCCGTACCCTCAACCGCTGAGCCTGCGGCAACGCCAAAAGCCCGTTCGAGCCCAGGCTGGAACGGGCTTTTGGCATTGCCGGTGTCAGTCCGGCGCACCCGCGTGCCGGGTGTAATCGTGGCTGATGGCCAACTCTCCCGCCGCCGGAGCATCCAGCTCCAGCACCAGGCCGCCGGGCAGGCGGACGAAGATCTGCCAGATGCCGTCTTCCGGCACTTGCGCCACCTGATGCTCCAGGCCACTGGCCTGCACCCGCAGCAGCACCGCGGTGGCGGGCTCCTGGGTGCTGAAGGCGATGTGGCTCAGTTGCGGCTCGGGGCTGTCGGCCTGTTCGATGACGTGGACCAGCGCCTGGCGGTCCTGATACAGCCAGCGCCCGGGAAAGGGAAACGGCGGGCGCCGCCCCCTTTGCAGGCCCAGCAAGTCGGCAAACGCCGCCTGCAACGCCTCGCCCTCGGCAACGTTGAACGCCAGGTGGTCGAAGCGCCAGTTCACAGCAGGCCACCGCCATCGACGTCGATCAGGCTGCCGCTGATAAAGCCGTTTTCCATGGCCAGGATAAAGGCCGCGGCGATGTCGTCCGGCTGGCCGACACGGCCCACCGGCAGGCTGGCGGCGGTGCGCGCGAACATCGCCTGACGAGCCTCCTCGGCCATCCCGGCATAGGCTTCGGTGGCGGTGACCCCGGGGCTGATGACATTCACCCGGCGTGGCGCCAGCTCCTTGGCCAGGTGCTTGCCCAGGGCTTCGAGGGCGGCATTGAGGGTGGTCTTGAGCACCTGCCCGGGGACCATTTTGCGCGACAGCAGGCCCGAGGTGAGGCTGATGCTGCCCTGGGGCGCGAGCGTCGGCAGCGCCGCCTGGACCGCGCGCCACACGCCCCAGAACTTCACCTCGAAAGCCCGCTGGGCGTCCAGCAGGTCGGTGTCGGCCAGGGGCTTGGCGACGATCGCCGGACCGGCACTGATCACCAGATGGTCGAAGGCCCCCACGCTGCTGAACAGATCGCGGACGCTGGCGGCATCGGTGATATCCACGGCGAGGCTGCGGGCCGACGCCGGCAACTGCGCCTGCTGCTTTTGCAGGGCGTCGAGGCTGCGCCCGGCCAGCACCACCCGGGCGCCACGTTCGGCGGCCCGGCGGGCCACTGCGGCGCCAATGCCGCTGCCGGCGCCGATCACTACCACGGTCTGCCCGGCCAAGCTTGAGTTGGAAAGAGTCATTGCGATCACCTGTTGCTATTGAAAGTGATTGCATCTTCCCAGCTTGCCAATCGCAGAAAAATCCAGCTAAAACGCAAAGATCTTTAAAGGATTTTTACTAATGAGCTCGATCCTCGACCTGGAAATCTCCGTGCGCACAGCGGCCTCAGGGAGCATTCCCGCCGCCGCCCGCTCCCTGGGCCTGCCCGCAGCCGCCGCCAGCATCGCCCCCAACCGCCTGAAACCCCGCCTCGGCAGTCGCCTGCTGGCGCGTTCCACCCGCAGCATGCGCCTGACCGAAGAAGGCCGGCGCTACCTGGGCAGCGTGCGCCTGGCCCTGGCCACCCTGGAGGACGGCGAGCAGGCCCTCAAGCAACAGGGCCAGGGCCTGGCCGGGGTGTTGCAACTGTCGGCGCCCTCGGATTTCGGCCGCAATGCGCTGCTGCCCTGGCTCGATGAGTTCAAGGCCGAGCACCCGCAACTGCGCCTGCAGCTGCGGCTCAACGATCGCCGCGCCGACCTGTTCCGCGAGGCCGTGGATGTGGCCCTGCGCTTTGGCGTGCCCGAGGATTCGAGCCTGGTGGCCCTGCCGATTCTTCCCGAGCATCGCCGCCTGGCCTGCGCCAGCCCGGCCTATCTGGCGCGTTGCGGCGCCCCGCAGGCGCCCGAGGAACTCTCGCAGCACAGCGCCCTGCTCTACCTGCGCAACGACCGGCCCTATGACAGCTGGCGCTTCAGCCGTGGCGACGACACCCGCGAGGTGCCGGTGCGCGGCGACTACCTGTGCGACGACGGCGAAGTGGCCCGGCGCTGGGCCCTGGCCGGCCACGGCATTGTCTACAAGGCCCGGCTGGATGTGGCCGAGGACATTCGCGCCGGACGCCTGGTGCCGCTGCTTAGCGACTGGCAAGGGGAACTGGCGCCGTTCAACCTGCTGTGCCCCCATCGCCTGCAAGTGTCGGAGCGGGTGCGCCTGCTGCACAGCTTTGTGTTGCAGCGCTGCCGGGCGCTGTGCCCCTGAACAGCATCGCTCCTGAGGCGGCTGGCAACTGCGCGCTTCGCCGGCAAGCGGGCTCCTACGCAATGTCCTGGCAGGCGATCTCACGGACCTCTTCGCCGAAAAGCCGGCCCCGGCGAGGAGGCGCCATTCAGGCATTGCGCAAGCCCGCCGTTGTGGTATCTGATGGTCGCCCCGATGGCCGGAAATACCCTGGCCACCCCTCTAGCACAAGGATTTCGCCCATGAGCTATCGCATCCTCGGCCATTCCGGTCTCAAGGTTTCCAGCCTGACCCTGGGCACCATGATGTTCGGCGAGCAGACCAGTACCGAAGACTCGTTGCGCATCATCGACAAGGCCTGGGACCAGGGGATCAATTTCATCGACACCGCCGACGTCTACAGCCAGGGCCGCTCCGAGGAGATCGTCGGCGAGGCCATTGCCCGCCACCGCCATGAGTGGGTACTGGCCTCCAAGGTGGGCTTCGGCCCGGCGGATGGGGTGCCCAACCGCAGCGGCCTGAGCCGCAAGCACATCTTCAACGGCATCGAGGCCAGCCTGACCCGCCTGGGCACCGACTACCTGGACATCTACTACCTGCACCGCGAGGACCACAACACCCCGCTGGAGGTGAGTATCTCGGCCATCGGCGACCTGCTGCGCCAGGGCAAGATCCGCTACTGGGGCCTGTCCAACTACCGCGGCTGGCGGATCGCCGAGGCGATTCGCCTGGCCGACCAGCTGGGGGTGGACCGCCCGGTGATCAGCCAGCCGCTGTACAACATCGTCAATCGCCAGGCCGAAGCCGAGCAGATCACTGCCGCCAAGGCCTATGGCCTGGGCGTGGTGCCTTACAGCCCGCTGGCACGGGGCGTACTCAGCGGCAAGTACGCCCCGGACGTGGCGCCGGACAGCGGCAGCCGCGCCGGACGTCAGGACAAGCGCATCCTGGAAACCGAGTGGCGAGTGGAATCCCTGCGCATCGCCCAGCAGATCCAGGCCTACGCCCAGGGCCGCGGGGTCGATATCGTCGAGTTCGCCATTGCCTGGGTCTTGAACAATCAGGCGGTGAGCTCGGCCATCGTCGGGCCGCGCACCGAGGCCCAGTGGGATGCTTACACCCGGGCCCTGGAGGTGCGGATCAGCCCTGAGGATGAAGCCTTCATCGACGCCCTGGTGACCCCGGGGCACGCCTCGACCCCGGGCTTCAACGATGTGGGTCATTTCGTCTCCGGTCGTTTTCCGCACCTGGGCTGAACCCTGCCGGTGGCGGCGCAAAGGCGCGCGCCACCGGCCTCGGGCTCGGCAGGCTCTGCTGCACTGTGGCCATAGACGAGAAAAAATCCCGCCACGATGGCGCAATCAGAGCAAAAAACTCGCGCCTGACCCTCTATATTCCCCCTCGCTTCTCCCCCCTTATTTCTGTGTGTCCCGAGCGTTCGGGTATTACGAGGACAGTGTGTCTAAAGGAATCGCGTTATCGGTTTTGGCGTCGGTGCTGTTTGCCGTCATGTATTTCTACACCTCGCTGCTGGCGCCCCTGACCGGGGTGGAGATCTTCGGCTGGCGCATGCTGCTGACCCTGCCCTGCATGACCCTGTTCATGATCCTCAGTGGCGAGTGGCCGCGGGTCGGCCAAGTGCTGCGACAAGTGGCCAGCAAACCGCTGCTGAGCCTGGCGCTGCTGCTGTCGTCGGCCCTGGTGGGGGTGCAGTTGTGGCTGTTCATGTGGGCGCCGCTCAACGGCTACAGCCTGGATGTGTCCCTGGGTTATTTCCTGCTGCCGCTGACCATGGTCCTGACCGGACGCATCGTGTATGGCGAGCGTCTGTCGCGCTTGCAGAAAGTCGCTACGCTGCTGGCCTGCCTCGGGGTGCTCAACGAGCTGTATCAAGTGGGCAGTTTTTCCTGGGCGACCCTGGTGGTGGCCGTGGGCTACCCGGTGTATTTCGTCCTGCGTCGGCGCCTGGGCACCGATCATCTGGGCGGCCTGTGGCTGGACATGGCGCTGTTGATCCCAGTGGCGCTGTGGTTCGTACAAGGCGGCGAACAGGGATTTGCCGTGGTCCACAGCCATCCCGGCCTGTACCTGCTGATTCCCCTGCTGGGGGTGATCAGCGCCTCGGCGCTGGCGTGTTATGTCATCGCCAGTCGCTTGCTGGCCTTCAGCCTGTTCGGCCTGCTCAGCTATGTGGAACCGGTGTTGCTGCTGTTGGTCGCGCTGCTGCTGGGGGAAAGCATCAAGGCCGGGGAATGGCTGACCTACATACCGGTCTGGCTGGCGGTGCTGGTGCTGGTGCTCGAAGGGGTCAGGCACCTGATGCGCCAACGCCGCAACTGATGGACGCGCCCGCATTGGCCCGGATGGGCCAGGTGCGGCCGTGGTTGGGGCTCAGGGCTTGATCTGCTTGAGCTCATTGAGCAGGGCCAGCAAGGCCTGCATCTTGTCCTCGCCAAACTGCTGCTGGATTTTCTGGTAGTTGATTTCCATGTCGCCGCTCATGGATTCGAAACAGGCCTGGCCCTTGTCGGTCAGGGTGATGAACAGACGGCGCTGGTCTTCCGGGGACTTGCGGCGGCTGACGTACTGGTCGCGCTCCAGGCGGGTCAGTACCCCGGTCATGCTCGGCGGCAGGATGCAGGCCATCTTCGCCAACTGGTGGCTCTCCAGCTCGCCGTTCTGGCGCAGGATGCGGATCACCCGCCACTGCTGCTCGGTCAGGTCGTGCTGGTTCAGCGAGGGACGGAAAAACGCCATGGCGGCCTCACGGGCCTGCAGCAGGGTCAGGGTCAGGGAAGGTCTGGGTGTGTTCATCAAGGCGTCGATCGAGGGCTGGGAAACAGAGGCGCGAACATTAACACATTCACTATCGCCAGCCGACAGGCAAAACAAAGCCCGATCAGGCGGGGCCTGATCGGGCTCTGGGTTCAAGCCTGCCGAGGGTTACTCGGTGGCCAGTACGCCGCGACGCACCTGGTCGCGTTCGATCGATTCGAACAGTGCCTTGAAGTTGCCTTCACCGAAACCGTCGTCACCTTTACGCTGGATGAATTCGAAGAACACCGGCCCCATCAGGGTTTCCGAGAAGATCTGCAGCAGCAGGCGCTTGTCGCCGGCTTCCGAAGAACCGTCCAGCAGGATGCCCCGGGCTTGCAGTTCCTTGACCGGCTCGCCGTGGTTCGGCAGGCGGCCTTCGAGCATTTCGTAGTAGGTGTCCGGTGGCGCGGTCATGAAGCGCATGCCGATCTTCTTCAACGCGTCCCAGGTCTTGACCAGGTCGTCGGTGAGGAAGGCCACGTGCTGGATGCCCTCGCCGTTGAACTGCATCAGGAACTCTTCGATCTGCCCGGCGCCCTTGGACGATTCCTCGTTCAGCGGGATGCGGATCATGCCGTCCGGAGCGGTCATGGCCTTGGAGGTCAGACCGGTGTATTCGCCCTTGATGTCGAAGTAGCGGATCTCGCGGAAGTTGAACAGCTTCTCGTAGAAACCGGCCCAGTAGGCCATGCGTCCGCGGTACACGTTGTGGGTCAGGTGATCGATGATCTTCAGCCCCGCGCCTTGCGGATTGCGCTCCACGCCTTCGAGGAACACGAAGTCGATGTCATAGATCGAGCTGCCCTCGCCGAAACGGTCGATCAGGTACAGCGGCGCGCCGCCGATGCCCTTGATCGCCGGCAGGTTCAGTTCCATCGGGCCGGTTTCAATGTGGATCGGCTGGGCGCCCAGTTCCAGGGCACGCTTGTAGGCCTTCTGCGAATCCTTGACCCGGAACGCCATGCCGCACACCGACGGGCCGTGTTCGGCAGCGAAGTACGAGGCAACGCTGTGGGGTTCGTTGTTGAGGATCAGGTTGATCGCACCCTGGCGATACAGATGCACGTCTTTTGAACGATGGGTCGCGACTTTGGTGAAACCCATGATCTCGAAGATCGGTTCGAGGGTGTTGGGGGTGGGCGATGCGAATTCGATGAATTCAAAGCCCATCAGGCCCATCGGGTTTTCGAAGATATCTGCCATGGTTGGCGCCTCATCATATTTTTAGAATTAACGGATCGTTAGTTGCTAGCAATGCTGAGGAAGGCCGGTGGCGCGCAGGAGATGCCTCGCACGCTGCGGGCAAGGAAGTCACCGTAGATCAGTTGAAACCCGAGAATCTTCATTTCGACCCTGTCTTACAGGCTGGGGGGCGAGGCTTCTGCTGCCAGAAGACTTTATTATTGTATGCGTAACCGGATTCTACACAGCGTAAAAGCCTTTGTCCGCATTCTCTATAAAATCGCCTTTTTTGCCCTGCCCGCAAGGGGTTTGTTGCACTGGTAGATGCCGCCCAGAATCAGCACCCCGCCCAACCCCATCACCAGAGTCAGCGACTCGCCCAGCAGCAGCGCACCGAGTATCACCGCGGTCAGCGGGTTGAGGGCGATGAACACCCCGGCACGGGTGGCGCCAATGCGCCGCAGCCCGTCGTAGTACCAGATGTAGGCCAGCGCCGAGCCCAGCACGCCCAGGTACAAAAGGCTCAGGCCCTGAACCGGGCTCAGCCGGGCGATGGCCGGCAGGTCGAACTCGCCTCGCAGCCAGGTCGCGCTGCACAGCATCAGGGTGCCCAGCAGGATCGAGTAGGTGACGGTCTGCAAGGGCCCCAGGCGCTGGTTGAGGTCCCGGGACAACAGCGAGTACAGGCCCCAGCCCAGAACACAGCCGAGGATCAGCAAGTCTGCCTGCCAGCCCCCGGCCGTGGACGTCAGGGCCGCAGGGTCACGGCTGCAGATCACCAGCGCGGCGCCACTCAGGCACAGCAGGATGCCCAGCAATTGGCGCCGGCTCGGGCGCTCCTTGAACAAGGCCCAGGCGCCGAGGGCGATCACCGCCGGATTCAACGCCACGATCAACGAAGCGCGTGAGGCGCTGACCTGTTGCAGGCCGAAAAAGAAGCACAGGTTGTAGAAAAAGATTCCGCAAAACCCCAGCACGGCCAGATGGCCGAATTGGCGCAAGCCGGGACGCACCAGAGGAATGCCGGCCGCGACCATGAAGCCAAGCAAGGCCAGGCTGGCGAGCGCGAAGCGCAGGCTGGCCAGCAGCAAGGGTGACAGCGCGCCAGCCAGATCGCGGCCGGCGACGAAGGTGCCGCCCCAGATCATGCTCACCGCCGCCAGTTTGCAATAGACCGCCAGGTCCCCGTGGTCGGCCGCCAAGGGGCCGTTGATACTGCTGTCGCTCATGGTCGTGATGCTCTGTGTCGGTGGATTTGTGCCGTCGGGTTATTCTTTGTCTAATGATCGATCATCGTAAAATGAGCTTTTACTCATGACCCTGACCCAACTGGAAATCTTTTCCCGGGTGGCCGAGCTTGCCGGTTTCACCAGTGCCGCCACGCGCCTGGGTATCAGCCAGTCGGCGGTATCCCACGCCATCAAGTCTCTGGAGCAGGAGCTGGGGGTGGAGCTGTTCCGTCGCCATCAGGCTCAGGTCGAACTCACCGATATAGGACGCCAGCTCCTGCTGCGGGCCCGGGCCATGCTGGGGCTGGCCGCGACCCTGGAACAGGAGGCCGCCGATGCCCGAGGCATGAAGCGCGGCACCCTGCGCATCGGCTCGTTCGGCCCCACCTCCTCCACGCGTCTGCTGCCGCACATCCTTGGGGAGTACCGCAAGGCGTATCCCGGAATCGAGGTGCATATTGACGAGGGACCGGACCGCCAGGTCCTGCAGTGGCTGGAGGAACGACGGATCGATCTGGGCTTCGTGGTGCTGCCCGAGGAGCGTTTCGACACTTTCCCCCTGCTGGAGGACCAACTGGTGGCGCTGATTCCCGCGACCCATGCCCTGGCCCGGGAGCAGCAGGTGCGCCTGGATCAGCTGTGTCACGACCCGTTCGTGCTGACCGAGGCCGGTTCGGCGGAGCAGGTGTCACGCCTGTTCATCGGTGCCGGCTTGCGCCCCAACATCCGCTACCGCAGCTCGCAGCTGCTCAGTACCCTGGAAACCGTGGCTCGGGGCGAGGCCGTGAGCATCCTGGCCGAACTGTCCCTGCCTTCGGCCATCGATACCCGCTATGTCAGCCGGGCCCTGGCGCCAGCGGTGCCGCGCCAGGTGGGAATTGCCGTGCTCGATCAGCGCCAGTCGTCACCGGCGACCCTGGCCTTCATTCGTCACGCGCAGCGCCTGTATGGTCAGGCAAAGCCGTCTATCCTGCGGTGATCGAAATACGCCCCAAGACCGTCGCGCCCGCGGCCACGGTCGGATTTTCATGCCCCCTCCTCTGCCGAAGGTCCGATCCATGCCCTTGACCGCCAAAGGTCCGCTGAAACGCTCTACTCGTACCCTCTGGACCTTGCTGGCAGTTGTCCTGCCAATTGCCCTGGGAGCCGTCATCCTCTATGCCCAGGCCGAGCGAACCCTGGAACGCAGCAGCCTGGAAACCGCCGAAGAGGCCATTCGCCAATTCGACCTGATGCTGGACAACACCGATATCGCCGCCAGGGCACTGCTGCCCCGGGTGGGCGAGGATTGTGACGCCACACGGCAACTGGCCCTGCGCGATCAGGTCACGCGACGGCCCTTCGTGCGCTCGACCAATCTGGTGTGGCGCAACAGCAACTATTGCAGCTCGTTGCTGGGCAGTTATGCGGTGCCCCTCGATCCCCGGGATTATGTGGATGGCCGACTCTGGCTGATGGACGGCAACCCCATCACGCCCAACACCGCGTTGCTGGTCTACCGCTGGAGTGAGGGTGAGCGCGCGGCCCTGGCCACCATCGACGGCTATCACCTGACCAACGCCTTGCGCCTGATCAGCCGCTTTGCCGACCTGCAACTGCAGGTGGGGGCGCACTGGCTGTCCAGCGATGGCCAGGTCCACGATGGTGCTGCGCCCGAGGCGGCGGTAGCCAGCCAGCACCTGACTTCGGCGCGCTATCCCTATAGCGTCAGCGCCGGCTTTGCCGAAGGGGATGTGTGGCGCCACATGAAAAGCCAATACCCGGCGCTATTCAGCCTGCTGGTATTCCTCGGCGTCGCCACCGGCGTTCTTGCCCACTGGCTGCAGAAGCGCTCTGCCTCCCCCAGCCAGGAGCTGCGCCGGGCGCTGGACGCCCAGGAGTTCATTGCCTATTTCCAGCCTGTGGTGCGCGGCGACAACCTGCAGTGGGCCGGGATTGAAGTGCTGATGCGCTGGCAACACCCCAAGGAGGGGCTGGTGCGTCCTGACCTGTTCATTCCCTTCGCCGAACATTCCGGGCTGATCGTGCCCATGACCCGCTCGCTGATGCAGCAGACCCGGCAAGCCCTGGCTCCCCACGCCAGGTATTTCAGCGACGGCTTTCATATCGGCATCAACATCACCGCCAGTCACTGCCACGATCTGCAGTTACTGGACGACTGTCGAGAGTTCCTCGCCGCCTTTGCGCCCGGCAAGGTGATTCTGGTGCTGGAGCTGACCGAGCGCGAGTTGATCAAACCCACGGCCATCACCCAACAACTGTTTGCTGCCTTGCACGAACTGGGGGTGATGATCGCCATCGATGATTTTGGCACCGGGCATTCCAGCCTGGCTTATCTGCGTCAGTTCAATGTCGACTACTTGAAGATTGATCAAAGCTTCGTGGCCATGATCGGGGCCGATGCCCTGTCCCTGCATATACTCGACAGCATTATCCAACTCTCGGCCAAACTCGATCTGGGTATAGTCGCCGAAGGCATAGAAACCACCGAACAGCGCGACTATCTGACCGCGCAAGGGGTAGATTTCCTACAGGGTTATTTATTTGGCCGACCGATGCCCAGTAGTGAATTTGTTGCCGTTCTAGCGCGCCACTAAATAGCCATACCAGAACAACAAGTACTCGATTCGACAACTCGCAAGGCGCAGCAATTTGATTCAATCGACCAATAGCGAGGCAAACAAGAACAACCTGATTTACTCCGAAGCCATTAACTACTACAATTTTTCACGCCTGTTCAAGATTCACAGGTAGGCCACTTAATCGAACCTTAATCGGCTCATGGCTTATAGCTTTGTTTGTGGTTTGTATCAGCCAAAATAGACTATTGGAGTGAAGATATTGTCCAGACTTGCTGAATTTCGTGCTGCAGAAAAAGCACTTCAAGAACAGCTCGCGCAGCTTGAATCCCTGAAGAATGACGCCGGACTCAAAAAGGAAATCGAGTTCGAAGAGAAGCTCCAGGCCCTGATGAAGTCCTATGACAAGAGTCTGCGTGACATCATCGCAATTCTTGATCCAAACCTGGGCAAAACCGGCCTGCCACCGGCCAACGCCCCTAAACAGCGGCGCGCGCGAGTGGTCAAGGTTTATCAGAACCCGCACACCGGCGAACTGATTGAAACCAAAGGCGGCAACCATCGCGGCCTGAAAGCCTGGAAAGAACAGTATGGCGCCGCCACTGTAGACTCCTGGTTGCGCGCTTGAATAAAGCCGCAACCTGAAAAAGGCCCTGCATATGCAGGGCTTTTTACATTGATAAGAATATTCTTATTACGACTTGCATCTAAGACCGGCTTCAGCACGGATGACCGGTATTTCCCAGCGCACCCGACGACACCAAGCCCACCGGGGATTGTGTCTTGCAACAACCCCCTCACTACAACTTCAGGCTTAATACCTTTCCGTTAGCCCGCCCTCGACATGGGAAATCAAACCGGCAGCTTCAGATTTTTCCTCAAAGTTTAAGGCTATTTCGTACAGCTAGTATTTCGTCCCGACTCTCAGCATAAGCCTGTGCCTGGCCAGCGTATGAAAGTACATAAGCCTTATTCCCATCCACAGCGGCCACCAATGTTTGCGACAGCACATGCCGGCCATTCTGGGTAATGGTGCAAGTGGTCTCCAGGGCTTGCAGCCGACTCAACTGCGCCGCATGAATCTTGTTACAGACACTCTGATAACCGCCTCGGGCAAAGTCCTTCTGCACGGATTTGCGCATCTCCAGCAATACCCCCTGAAGATTGACTACGTGCCCGCTGTCGACTTGCGTCATGGTCAACTCCATGACCACCTGCGGATTGCCCGCGGCATCGCTTTTCACCGCGCGCTGGCGGGAAACCTCGGCCGCCTGGTCACCTTCTTGCGCAGGCACCGGCTCCACCGTCCAGCCTTGCGGCCAGGTGACTTGCGGCGCAGCCTGGACCAGCCCGGCAAACGCCAGCAGAAGCAGGGCCGCAACCCGCGGCTTGAACGATTCGATCATGGATTTGCACACCAGGGAAACGGGCCTGGAAGTCTGAGCCCGACGCCAGGAATGGGCAATAGATCAGGAGCTTTGGGTTTGGCGTCATGGCGTCCGGTTGCGTATCATTGCCCGATCCCAACGACGCCTGAACCCTTGCCTGCCAAGGGCCGCTTCGCCTTCGCGAACAACCTTTGCCGCATATTTTCCTGGAGGGCCCATGAGCCTCGAGCAACTCAACACTTTCCCCGGCGTGACCGCCCAACCGGACGCCGCCACCGCCCGCTTCGTGTTCAACCACACCATGCTGCGGGTCAAGGACATCACTCGCTCCCTGGACTTCTACACCCGAGTCCTGGGCTTTTCCCTGGTAGAAAAACGCGACTTCCCCGAAGCCGAATTCAGCCTGTACTTCCTCGCCCTGGTGGACAAGGCGCAGATCCCGAGCGACGCAGCCGCGCGCACCGAGTGGATGAAATCGATCCCTGGCATTCTCGAACTGACCCACAATCACGGCACCGAGAACGATCCGGCCTTCGCCTACCACAACGGCAACAGCGACCCACGCGGCTTCGGCCACATCTGCATCTCGGTGCCGGATATCGTCGCCGCCTGCGAGCGCTTCGAAGCCCTGGGCTGCGATTTCCAGAAACGCCTGAACGATGGCCGCATGAAGAGCCTGGCGTTCATCAAGGATCCGGACGGCTACTGGGTCGAAATCATTCAGCCAGCACCGTTGTAAGACCCTGCTGCTGGAACGAGCCCCTGCTGCACGACAATAAAAAACCCCATGAGCCTGGGCTCATGGGGTTTTGTTTTTCCGGTGACGGCTTATGCCGGCGCTGAAGTGCGGATCAGGTGATCGAAGGCACTCAGGGAAGCCTTGGCGCCCTCGCCCACCGCGATCACGATCTGCTTGTACGGCACCGTGGTCACGTCGCCGGCCGCGAATACGCCGGGCAGCGAAGTCTCGCCACGAGCATCGACAATGATCTCGCCGCGGGGCGACAACTCCACCGTACCCTTGAGCCAATCGGTGTTGGGCAACAGACCGATCTGCACGAAGATGCCTTCCAGGTCCACCGTATGGAACTCGCCGGAATCGCGATCCTTGTACGCCAGACCGGTGACCTTCTGCCCGTCGCCCTTCACTTCGCTGGTCAGGGCACTGGTGATGACCTTGACGTTGGGCAGGCTGTAGAGCTTGCGCTGCAACACCGCATCGGCCCGCAGTTTGCTGTCGAACTCAAGCAGGGTCACGTGGCTGACGATACCCGCCAGGTCGATGGCCGCCTCGACGCCGGAGTTGCCGCCACCAATCACCGCCACGCGCTTGCCCTTGAACAGCGGACCGTCGCAGTGCGGGCAGAAGCACACGCCCTTGGCCTTGTATTCCTGCTCGCCGGGCACGCCCATTTCTCGCCAGCGGGCGCCGGTGGCCAGGATCACTGACTTGGCCTTGAGGCTGGCACCGCTTTCGAACTGGATCTCATGCAGGCCACCAACCTCCTTGGCCGGCACCAGGGCGCTGGCACGCTGCAGGTTCATGATGTCGACGTCGTACTGCTTGACGTGTTCTTCCAGGGCCGCGGCCAGTTTCGGCCCTTCGGTTTCCTTGACCGAGACAAAGTTCTCGATAGCCATGGTGTCCAGCACCTGACCACCGAAGCGTTCGGCGGCAACACCGGTGCGAATGCCCTTGCGAGCGGCATAAATGGCTGCCGAGGCACCCGCTGGGCCACCGCCGACCACCAGTACGTCAAAGGCCTCTTTGGCGTTGAGTTTCTGCGCCTGTTTCTCCACCGCGCCGGTGTCGAGCTTGGCGAGGATTTCCTCAAGGCCCATGCGCCCCTGGCCGAAGTTCACGCCGTTGAGATAGATGCTCGGCACCGCCATCACCTTGCGCTCATCGACTTCGGCCTGGAACAGCGCACCGTCAATGGCCACGTGGCGAATATTGGGGTTGAGCACCGCCATCAGGTTCAGCGCCTGGACCACGTCCGGGCAATTCTGGCAGGACAGCGAGAAGTAGGTTTCAAAATTGAACTCGCCCTTGAGCGAGCGGATCTGCTCGATCACTTCAGCACTGGCTTTGGAGGGGTGCCCCCCTACTTGCAACAGGGCCAGCACCAGGGAAGTGAATTCGTGCCCCATGGGAATACCGGCGAAACGCAGGCTGATATCACTCCCCGGGCGATTCAACGAGAACGACGGCTTGCGCGCGTCGGTGCCGTTGTCGAGCAAGGTAATCTGGTTGGAAAGACTGACAATGTCTTTGAGTAACGCAAGCATTTCCTGGGATTTCGCACCGTCGTCGAGGGAGGCGACGATCTCGATCGGCTGGGTGACCCGTTCCAGGTATGACTTCAACTGAGCTTTAAGATTGGCGTCCAACATACGGGCGATTTCCTATTGATTCGGTATAAAAAACAACGCCCGAGCGAATCTCGCCCGGGCGTTATTTGAGGGCGGTGCGGTTGACTTAAGTGCGGATGACCGCCCTTGAATGAAGCATGGACTTAGATCTTGCCGACCAGGTCCAGGGACGGAGCCAGGGTGGCCTCGCCTTCTTTCCACTTGGCTGGGCAGACTTCGCCTGGGTGAGCAGCGACGTACTGGGCGGCCTTGATCTTGCGCAGCAGCTCGGAAGCGTCACGACCTACGCCGCCATCGTTGATTTCAACGATCTTGATCTGGCCTTCAGGGTTGATCACGAAGGTGCCACGGTCAGCCAGACCGGCTTCTTCGATCAGCACGTCGAAGTTGCGGGAGATGGCCAGGGTCGGGTCGCCGATCATGGTGTACTGGATCTTGCCGATGGCTGGCGAAGTGTTGTGCCAGGCAGCGTGGGCAAAGTGGGTATCGGTGGAAACGCTGTAGATCTCAACGCCCAGTTTCTGGAATTCGGCGTAGTTGTCGGCCAGGTCTTCCAGCTCGGTCGGGCAGACGAAGGTGAAGTCGGCCGGGTAGAAGAATACGACGGACCATTTGCCTTTCAGATCCGCGTCCGACACTTCGACGAATGCGCCGTTTTTGAATGCAGTGGCTTTGAACGGTTTAACTTGGCTGTTGATGATAGGCATCGTTGACTCTCCATCAGTGGTTGAAAACGTTGGGTGAAAACTTGATGGGGAGAATCCTAGCCAATCAGTCGCCGCTTGGCTCATTGGCAAACCTGATGCCAACGATTGGTTTTGGCTATAAGACCACCGTATTGATAGAAGAAACCTTTGATCACTGGCGCACAGGTTTCTCGTCGATCCGTGCCATGCCCATGAACGGATTGACCTCCAAGTAACGCATGGCGGACTTCATGTCCTTCCAACCGACATAGCTCATCAGCGACTTCAGATCCCATCCGCTGCGATGCGCCCAGGTGGCAAAGCCCCGGCGCAGGGAATGGCTGGTGTAGTGTTCGGCGGCGATACCGGCGCGCTCCAGGGCCTGGCGCAACAGGGGAATCACGCTGTTGGCATGCAAGCCCTGCTCACTCAGGTGGCCCCAGCGATCAATCCCGCGAAACACCGGTCCGCGCACCAGGGCCGCGGCATTGATCCATTCGATGTAGGCCTGCACCGGACACAAGCGTTGCAAGGCCGGCGTGTGAAAGGTACGACCCAGGTTGTCGCGGTCGTTCTTGCTGCGCGGCACATACAGGCTGATGCCGGATCCGGCGCTGGCCTGCACATGCTCGATCTGCAGGCGACACAGCTCATCACTGCGAAAGCCTCGCCAGAAACCCAGCAGGATCAACGCCCGATCGCGCAGCGCCCGCAACAGGTCGGCCTGACGTTCGTCGCCTCGGGCCGCCGCTGCCTCGCCATCGAGCCAGGCAATCACCCGCTCCAGATGCTGCAATTGCAATGGCTCGGCCTGTTTTTCGCGAACCGGGTGCACCGCGCGAATCCCCTTGAACACCTGACGCACCACCGGCGCCTTGGTCGGGTCGGCAAAGCCCTGGCTGTTGTGCCATTGGGCCAGGGCCGAGAGGCGCAACTTCAAGGTATTGATCGACAGCTCACCGGCGTAAGCCACCAGGTAGCGAGCCACGCTGTCCGCGGTGGCCGGCAGGAATCCGCCCCACTGCACCTCGAAGTGCTCGATGGCCGCCCGATAACTGCGGCGGGTGTTATCGCGGGTGGCGGCTTGCAGGTAACGATCCAGCTCACTCATGGCAACTCCCCTGAGACAGATGTACGGCGACCCGGAGCGAAAACCGACCGCCGCGCCCATCACAAGGGGTAATACTACAATATCCAATGTCAAATTTACGCTATCTGATGCGCATTTCTACCTGTACAATTATCGATAATTACATACCACGTATAACAGTATTAAATCGTCGGAGGACACATGGCTCGCGGAGGCATTAACAAAGCGGTGGTGAAAAAGGCGCGCCAGGCGATTCTTGCCCGCGGCGAGCACCCGAGCATCGACGCAGTACGCATAGAAATGGGCAATACCGGCTCAAAAACCACCATCCACCGCTACCTGAAAGAGCTCGACGATGGCAGCACTCGCCGGGAGGCCGGCCCGGTAGCGCTGGACGAGGAGCTCGGCGAACTGGTCGGGCGCCTGGCGCAGCGCCTCCAGGAACAAGCCCAGGAGCCCCTGGAACAGGCCCTCGCCCACTCCGAACAGCAGAAGCAGGCATTCGAGCAACAGTTGGAGCAAGCCCGGCGCACAGAGGAGCAGCTGCAACAGCAACTGCAAATCCAGGCCAGCGCCCTGGCCGGTGAAAGTGCCGCACTGCAAGACACCCGCTCGATGCTACAGAGCGAACAGACCCGCAATGCCGAGCTCAACCAGGCACTGAAGGACTACGACCTGCGCCTGGAAGACAAGGAGCAGCAGATCCGCTCCCTGGAAGACAAGCACCTGCACGCCCGGGATGCCCTGGAACACTACCGCGCTGCCAGCAAGGAACAGCGCGAGCAGGAGCAGCGCCGTCACGAAGGCCAGCTACAGCAGTTGCAGGCCGAACTGCGGCAAGCCCAGCAGAGCGCCCTGGTTCGCCAGGACGAAATCACTCAATTGCATCGCGACAACGAACGCCTGCTCAGCGAACAACGGGCCAGCCACAAGGAGCTCCAGCAAGCCCTGGATGCCGCCAGCAAGAGCGCAGCCCTGCAGGCACAACTGCGCGAACAGCTGACGCGCCTGGAGAACGCCAGCACCCTGCTGCAGGAACGCTTGCGTGTGGCTTCACAGGAGACCCAGGCACTCAGGGAAACAGCCGACGAGCAGACTCGCCTGAGCAAGCAGATGGAATTGCGCGCCGCCAAGGCCGAGGCCGGCCTCGAGGCGCTGCGCCTGGCCTCCGCCAGCAAGGCGAAGGCAGGCAAGAAAGCCGACTCCTGATCAGTCGGCGACAGGCGTGCGCATGGTAACGAACTCTTCGGCGGCGGTCGGGTGCACGCCGATGGTTTCGTCGAAATCACGCTTGGTCGCCCCGGCCTTCAGAGCAATCGCCAGCCCCTGGACGATTTCACCGGCGTCCGGCCCCACCATGTGGCAACCCAGCACTTTGTCGCTATCGGCATCCACCACCAGCTTCATCAAGGTACGTTCCTGGCAGTCGGTCAGGGTCAGCTTCATCGGCCGGAACCGGCTTTCGAAGATCTGCACCTTGTGCCCCGCTTCCCGCGCCTGCTCTTCGGTCAGACCAACAGTGCCGATATTCGGCAAGCTGAACACCGCCGTGGGGATCATCCGGTAGTCCACCGGGCGGTACTGCTCAGGCTTGAACAGGCGCCGAGCCACGGCCATGCCTTCGGCCAGGGCCACCGGGGTCAATTGCACGCGACCGATCACATCGCCAATCGCCAGGATCGATGGCTCGCTGCTCTGGTACTGCTCATCCACCTCGATAAAGCCACGCTTGTCGAGTTTGACCCCGGTGTTCTCCAGGCCCAGGTTGTCGAGCATCGGCCGGCGCCCGGTGGCGTAGAACACGCAGTCGGCGACCAGCTTGCGACCATCCTTGAGCGTGACCTCAAGGCTGCCGTCGGCCTGCTTGTCGATGCGCTCGATGTCCGCGTTGAACTGCAAGCCCAAGCCACGCTTGGTGAGCTCTTCCTGTAGATGCTTGCGCACCGCACCATCAAAGCCGCGCAGGAACAGATCGCCGCGATACAGCAGCTGGGTATCAGCACCCAGACCGTGGAAAATCCCGGCAAATTCCACCGCAATGTAACCACCGCCCACCACCAGCACGCGCTTGGGCAGCGCCTTGAGGAAGAAGGCCTCATTGGAGCTGATGGCATGCTCGCGCCCCGGGATGTCCGGAATCTGCGGCCAGCCGCCAGTGGCAATCAGGATGTGCCTGGCGGTATAGCGCTGGCCATTGACCTCCACCTGGTGCGGGTCGATCAGCTTGGCGTGGCCTTCGTGCAGGGTCACGCCACTGTTGACCAGCAGATTGCGGTAGATACCGTTGAGACGATTGATTTCGCGGTCCTTGTTGGCGATCAAGGTCGCCCAATCGAAATCTGCCTCGCCAAGGGACCAGCCGAAACCCGACGCCTGCTCGAAGTCTTCGGCAAAGTGTGCGCCGTACACCAGCAGTTTTTTCGGCACGCAACCGACGTTGACGCAGGTACCGCCCAGATAGCGGCTTTCGGCCACCGCAACTTTTGCGCCGAAGCCCGCCGCGAAGCGTGCGCAACGCACACCGCCGGAACCGGCGCCAATTACATAAAGATCAAAATCGTAGGCCATTTCACTCTCCCAGGCAGGCTGACAAGCATAACCGCAGATGGCGATCGGGTCAGCGCAGTGGATTGACATAAGGGCGCCCAATGAAAAAGCCACCCGAAGGTGGCTTTTTCCGACAAACCCGTGCAGCGACTATCAGTAAGCCTTGCCGGTCTTGTAGAAGTTCTCGAAGCAGAAGTTGGTCGCGTCGATGTAGCCTTCGGCGCCACCGCAGTCGAAACGCTTGCCCTTGAACTTGTAGGCCATCACGCAGCCGTTCTGCGCCTGTTTCATCAGGGCGTCGGTGATCTGGATTTCACCACCCTTGCCCGGCTCGGTCTGCTCGATCAGGTCGAAGATGTCCGGAGTCAGGATGTAACGACCGATGATCGCCAGGTTCGACGGCGCATCTTCCGGCTTTGGCTTCTCGACCATGCTGTGAACGCGGTAGATGTCGTCGCGGATCATCTCGCCGGCGATCACACCGTACTTGTTGGTTTCCTGCGGGTCGACTTCCTGGATGGCCACGATCGAGCAGCGGAACTGCTTGTACAGCTTGACCATCTGGGTCAGGACGCCGTCGCCTTCGAGGTTGACGCACAGGTCATCCGCCAGCACCACGGCGAACGGCTCATCGCCGATCAGTGGGCGGCCGGTCAGAATCGCGTGGCCCAGGCCTTTCATTTCAGTCTGGCGAGTGTAGGAGAACGAGCACTCGTCCAGCAGTTTGCGGATACCAACCAGGTATTTCTCCTTGTCGGTGCCCTTGATCTGGTTTTCCAACTCGTAACTGATGTCGAAGTGGTCTTCGAGGGCGCGCTTGCCACGGCCGGTCACGATGGAGATTTCATTCAATCCGGCATCCAGCGCTTCTTCAACGCCGTACTGGATCAGTGGCTTGTTCACCACCGGCAGCATTTCTTTAGGCATGGCTTTAGTCGCTGGCAGGAAGCGAGTACCGTAACCGGCTGCTGGGAACAAGCATTTCTTGATCATATGAGTCCTTAAAAAGGCTGTGCGTGCGAGTTTCGGCGCAGTCTAATCAGGCGGCGTGCACCTTACAATGCCCCGCGCTGGCTAACCGCTGCCATCATAGAGAAATAAAGCGCCAGATAGTTCCGTAGCATCCATCAGTTAGCGCTCAAGGTTACCCCCCATACCCTCGCAGGCCTTGAAATCCGGCGTCTGCACGCCGAGCCCAGGCACCGGGCGGACATCCGAGCGTAGCGTCCCCCAATACCCTCCCAGAGCCTCCGCCAGGCGTGACTGATGGCACCGTTAATAGCCTTCGGCCACCCCCTTGAGCAGTTCGCGGAATATCCCGTCTATCGAGTGGCGGCACTTTTCAGCGGCGACGATGGACTAAGGGGATGCGCTGTACCGAAATGGCCATTGGCTATAGCATCGCGACACTGATGCACAGCCCCAAGATTCCCTCTTCTGCAGACGACAAAATCCCCATGAACAGACTTCTCGCAGTCACCGCGGTACTGGCCCTGACCGGATGTGCCACCGCCTCCAATACTTACCTGGCCAATGGCGAACAGGGCCTGAGCATCGATTGCTCCGGAGAGGCCGGCTCCTGGGCCAGCTGCTATGAAAAAGCCGATGCTTCCTGCGCCGGTACCGGCTATCGGATCGTCAGCACCGATGGCACCCCCGCCCCCAAGGAAAGCGACAAGACCCTGGGCGTCGATGTCGGCAACTACAAGAGCCGCAGCGTGGTGGTGGTCTGCAAGTAGCGGACAGATGCCCGCTACATATGAATTTCAGCGAACTTGATGCCCAGGCCACGAATGGTTTCGATCAAGTCGTCGAGGCGGGCAAAGGACTCCACCTCGTCGCTGTCATCCACCAGAAAATAGCTGCGCCCGGCGCTTTTCTTGAAAAACACGATCCACTCCCCGGAATTGGCCGGGTTCTGGATCACATGGGTGGCAGAGATCGAGCCCTCTGCATGCTTTTCCCTGACGTCTTCCCGCTTCATGCTCTCTCCCAAAAAAACGATGCCGCCAAGGCGTGAGCCCTGGCGGCATCGGTAACGATAGGCGCTAGTTTATCGGATGCCCTGGCCGATCAGCACGCCCTCTACGGTCTGACCGTACAAATTTACCCCGTCATTGGCGTGAAACTTGACCCGAGTCTTCTCGATCGAGCCCTCCACCAGACGCGGATCCTGAGGCCGTTCATGGCTGTTGACGAAGGCTGCCACGTCCCAAGCCTGCTGATCGCTCAAGCTGCCACCCTGGCCCAGTGGCATGTTGTGCTTGATGAAGGACGCCGCCGTATTGATCCGGTGCATCCCCGCCCCCCAGTTGTAGGAATCCTTGCCCCACAGCGGCGGCATCACGTAATCGGCCCCGACCTTCTGTCCCTGCCCCTGTTCGCCATGGCAGACCGCGCATTGCGCCTGATACACCGCCGCGCCCTGCTTCAGGTCATACCCCTTGGCCGGCTGGGCCACGTCGGGATACCCCCGCCCCGGCAGTTCCACACCCAGTGGCGCCTTGCTCGCCAGCCAGTAGGCATACACCGATAGCGCGGTTATCTCCGGACTGTCGGCCGCCGGCGGCTGACCACCGTTCATGCTGAACTGGAAACAACCCTGCAAGCGTTCGGCGAAGGTGTTCACCTTGTCGTTCTTCTTGCGGTAGGCGGGGTACATCGGATAGGCGCCCCACAGCGGCGCGGAGTTGGCCAGGCGCCCCTGATCGAGGTGGCAGTTGCTGCAATTGAGTCCATTGCCCACGTATTGCGGCGCGCGGCGCTTGGTGTCGACAAACAGCGCATGGCCCTCGCGCACCAGCTTGCCGTAGGCATTGTCCGGCAACTCGCTTTCGGCAGGCGGCCTGAAGTACTCGGCCCGGGGCGAAGCGCTTGGTGCCGGTATCTGCGACTGATCTTCCATGGCAATGCCGGCGGCTTGTACCTGGGCGGCGAGCAACGCCAGCAACGGCCCGGCAATCAATAGTTTCATGGCCGCGCCTCCTGGGTTTTCAATTGCGCAAAGTAGTCCGCCACCGCCGTGACCTCGTCGCCAGTCAGGGATTTGGCGACATGCCCCATCAGGTCATTGGGATCGTTGTGACGAGTGCCGTCGCGCCAGGCGTTCAACTGAGCCACCAGGTAGCTGGCGGGCTGCCCGGCAAGCGGCGGAAATGCCACGCCCACACCGACACCACCCGGCCCGTGACAGCTGACGCACTCGGGCACCTGACGCTCCCAGGCACCGCGCAGGGCCAGGCGCTCGCCAACGCCGCTGGCGCTCTGGCTGCGGTGGGTCTGCAGGGTCTGTGGTCCAGGCATCGCCGCCAGGGTCGCGGTGACCGCGGTGATTTCCTCTTCGCTCAAGGCCTTGGCCAGGGGCTGCATCACCGGGTTGTTGCGGGCGCCACTGCGAAAATCATGCAACTGCTTGGCCAGGTAGCCCGCCGGCAACCCCGCCAGGCGCGGAAAGCCGGCAGGCGCCAGGCCCATTGCATCAGCACCGTGACAAGCCAGACAGGCCGTCGCCCCTGGCTGGGCGCCACCCTGGGTGAACACCTTCTGGCCGTCGACGGCAGAGGCAGATTGTATGAACAGCAGCATCAGGCCGCTCAACAGCATCCGATCCAGTGGGATCATATGTACTCCATTATTCTAGCTATATGCTTAGACCCAGCCGGCATAAGCACACAAATAGTAGGGCAATAGATCCACTGCGACAATGCAAAACAGGCGCCTGTGCACTGCAGGCAGGCCGCTGTCGCACCGCACGGGCGCGGCCTTGCCGGGCGGCTTGAACCGGCCAGCGCCTGCGGCACCGGCGAAGAAAGAGAAGCCAGGACACGCCTGGGCCCGCACGCTCAACCGGAGATGCAGGCCTCCCCGGCCTTGTGCACGTCCTGAGGACGCAAGGGGTTGTTGGACATCTGTTCGTGCAGCTTGATGCTGCTGCCCCCGGAGCGTTCATCGATGTAGAACACCGCCGCCGGAGCCGACGACAGGCTCTGGGGCACGATCACCCGATACCCGCCCTTGTGCGGCTCGACCTGCAACGCACCGCGGCTGCCGGAGAGCTTGCCGCTCAGGCACTGGACGTACTCCTGGGGCTTCTTGCCGGAGATCACGCTCAGGGTCGGCGGCGTCTGGTTGATGTCCGAAACCGTCGCACAGCCACTGATGGCCAACACCACAATCCACGCCCAGCGTTTCATAGCAAAACTCCAATAAATGTCCCTCCGACAGCAACGGCGCTGTTTTTCTCCGGAGGCACGGCTTTATCGCCGATAAAAATCCAAATAACTGTTTTAAATTGTCAAACCCCGACGCGGGGGCCGAATAATACCCCGTCGGGCCTGATAAACTGCGCCATCGCCCACGCACCTGTTTTGGTTTTTTGTAGCTATAGCCCTTCTGGAGGCGCCCATGAAATTCATCCACCAGCGCGAGCACCTGAACGAAGACGATATCGTCGTCATCGAATGCTCCCAGGTCTGCAACATTCGCCTGATGAGCGACGCCAACTTCCGCAGTTTCAAGAATGGCGGCCGCCACACCTATCACGGCGGTGCTTTCGACAAGTTTCCGGCGAAAATCACCGCACCCAGCACCGGCTTCTGGAATATCACCATCGACACGGTCAATCGGCGCCCGATCAGCGTGACCCGCAAGCCGAACCTGAGCCACTCGATCCGCATCATTCGCCGCTCCAGCTCGAAACTGCGTTAAGCCACAGCCCTTCTGCGCCAACAGGTAATCCCGTGTCTCAGACCACCAAGTACGTCATCAAATACAAGCTCAACGGTGAGCGCCGCTTCGAATTCGCCCAGTTGCAAAACGGCACCCAGGAAGAGGCCCGGGCCGCCCTCGAAGCCCTGCATGGTCAGTCCGGCGACGTAATCAGCGACGTCAGCGTCAGCAAGGCCCTGTAATTCCCCCACCCCGGATTCGAGCGCAAGCAGCGGAGTGTGCACTGGCCGACCGAGCCCCAGACTGCCCGGTATCTTTCCGGCCCAGGAACACTCGTGCCATGCCCGCTTCCTCGCTTCACCAGCGTCTGCAGCAACTGGACTGGGCCCGCATCGCGCAGGCCCTGGACCAGGACGGCTGCGCCCGCCTCGAAGGCCTGTTGACGGCCCAGCAATGCCAGGCCCTCTGCGACCTGTATCCGCAGCCCGAACTGTTCCGTTCGAAAGTGCTGATGGCCCGCCATGGTTTCGGCCGCGGTCAGTACCAGTATTTTCGCTATCCGCTGCCCGAACCGGTGGCGCAACTGCGCCAGCAGCTCTATCCCCATCTGGTGGAGCAGGCCAACCGCTGGAACCAGAACATGAACCTCGACGTCCGCTACCCGGCAGAACATTCGGCATTCATCCAGCGCTGTCACGCCGCTGGCCAGTTGCGCCCCACGCCACTGTTGCTGCAATACGGTCCCGAGGACTACAACTGCCTGCACCAGGATCTGTATGGCGAGCAGGTGTTTCCCTTGCAGGCGGTGTTCATGCTGTCCCGACCCGGAACCGACTTCAGCGGCGGCGAACTGGTGCTCACCGAGCAGCGCCCGCGCATGCAATCCCGGCCACAGGTCATTGGTCTGAAGCAAGGTGATGGGCTGGTTTTTGCCGTGCATCATCGGCCGGTAAAAGGTGCGCGCGGGCATTATCGGGTGACCCTGCGCCACGGGGTCAGCCGCGTGCACAGCGGCCAGCGCCACACCCTTGGAGTGATCTTTCACGATGCCTTGTAACCCTGACGCCCCTGCCAATCTCGGGCTCTTTGCCGAAAGCGACCTGCTGCAGCCGGCACGTACCGAGGTGCTGGGGGCCCAGGCCCGGGTCTTGCGCGGCTTTGCCCTGCCCTGGATCGAACGCCTGCTGCCCAGGCTCGACGAAGTGCTGGCAGCAGCGCCCTTTCGCCAGATGATGACGCCGGGCGGCCATACCATGTCCGTCGGTTTGAGCAGCTGCGGCGCGCTGGGCTGGACCACCGACCGCAGCGGCTACCGTTACAGCGCCATCGACCCGCAAAGCCTGCGGCCCTGGCCGGCAATGCCCGAGGTGTTCCGGCAACTGGCCGAGCACGCGGCACAAGCCGCCGGCTTCCACGACTTCAATCCCGACTCCTGCCTGATCAACTGCTACCGCCCCGGCGCGAAAATGTCCCTGCACCAGGACAGGAACGAACGCGACTTCAACGCGCCCATTGTTTCCCTGTCCCTGGGGCTGCCGGCGATCTTCCTGTTCGGCGGCCAGCAGCGCAGCGACAAGAGCCAGCGGGTGCCTCTGCTCCATGCCGACGTGGTGGTCTGGGGCGGTGTCGATCGCCTGCGCTATCACGGAGTGCTGCCGCTCAAGGACGGCACTCACCCGGAGCTTGGCCGACAGCGGATCAACCTGACCTTTCGCCATGCCGGTTGAAAGCGGGAATTCAAGCGCAAGCCGCGGAGTGCCGGACAAGCCCCAGGGGGTTAATCTGGCCGCCACTTCCGGCCGAGGACCGATCATGAATGCCCCATCGCGCAAACAGCGCATCGAACAGGACCCACGCTGGCAGGCCGTGCTCAAGCGCGACGCCAGCGCCGATGCGAGCTTCGTCTACGCCGTGCGCACCACAGGCGTGTACTGCCGCCCCAGCAGCCTGTCGCGACGGCCGAAAGCGGAAAACGTCGAGTTCTTCGACAGCGCCGAACAAGCCGAAGCCGCAGGCTATCGGCCGAGCAAACGCCAGGCCAGCGACCAGACCCAGGTCGCCGCTCACCACGCGGCGATGGTGGCCGAAGCCTGTCGACAGATCGAGCGCGCCGAATCGGCCCCCAGCCTGGAGCAACTGGCGCGGCACGCGGGCATGAGCAGCTACCACTTCCACCGGGTGTTCAAGGCCGCCACCGGACTCACGCCGCGGGGCTATGCCAGCGCGCAACGCTCACGCAAAGTCCGCCACCACCTGGAGAACGGCCACTCGGTAACCGACGCCTTGTACGACGCCGGTTTCAATTCCAACAGCCGCTTCTATGAGGCCGCCGACCAATTGCTGGGCATGAAACCCAGCGATTACCGCGCCGGCGGCCCCAACACCGATATCCGCTTTGCCGTGGGCCAGTGCTCCCTGGGGGCGATCCTGGTGGCCCGGAGCGAGCGCGGGGTATGCGCCATCCTCCTGGGGGACGACCCCAACCAGTTGCTGGAGCAACTGCAAGACAAGTTTCCTCGGGCCAATCTGTTGGGGGCCGACGCGGATTTCGAGCGTCTGGTGGCCCGGGTGGTAGGCTTTATCGAAGCGCCGGCGATTGGCCTGGACCTGCCCCTGGACCTGCGCGGCACCGCGTTCCAGGAACGGGTGTGGCAGGCCCTGCAGAGCATTCCCGCCGGCAGCACCGCCAGCTACGCCGAGATCGCCCAGCGCATCGGCGCGCCCAAGTCCATGCGAGCGGTGGCCCAGGCCTGTGCAGCCAACTGCCTGGCGGTGGCCATCCCCTGCCACCGGGTGGTGCGCAGCGACGGCAGCCTTTCCGGCTACCGCTGGGGAGTGGAGCGCAAGCGTCAGTTGCTGGAGCGCGAAGCGCTGCCCGAGTCCTGAATCCCGATGTAGATGGCCACCGAGTCGGGGCTGGTATAGACCTCGAAATCCGTGGCGAAGGCGCGACGGACCTCAGGATTGTCCTGGAAGTAGGCCCAGATCAGGCCCCAGGCCTGGATCACGCAATCGGGCATCGCGCCCTGGGCGCTGAACACCAGGTAGTCACCGCCCTGGATCTGCACGCTGGGGTAGTCGGCGCTGGCATCACTCACCGCCACTCCGGCCATCACGTCGAACGCCCCAGAGGCATCGGACTCGTAGTTGGAATAGACCCCGTAGACGAACGAGTCCGGTTGCCGCAAGGCAATCTTGTTGAACAGGTCTTCGACATAAAAACGTTGCCACATCGGCCCGATCCGGGCGCTGTCCGCCTGTTGCTCCGCCGCGTTGCGGGTCCGTGCTTGCAGGCCTGCAACGCGAAAGGGCCGTACTTCGCGCAGTTTTACATCCATGGTCAGCATTCCTTTATGGGGCGGTGAGGAAAAATATCCGCCGCAGTCTAGCGTCGGATCGGCGCCACCGACAGCCGTCGGCAGTGGCCGCTGCATCCATTGCCAGTACCCGATATTGAGCCTCTGCTGAAAAAGTCGGCTGGCCTCGGGTCGGGTTCTCCTGCTAAAAACCATGAGCCTCATTGTCCAATCCCGCCGACGGAGAATTCTTGCAAATGAGCCAATGGACTGATCGCCGCCTGTTAGACCTGCTGGGTATCGACCTCCCCATCATTCAAGGGCCACTGGCAGGGGTCACCGGTGCTGCCATGGTGATCGGGGTCTGCCGGGCTGGCGCCCTGGGCTCCCTGCCCTGCGCCATGCTCGGCCCCGAACAGATTCGCCTGGAAGTCCAGGCCATCCGTGCGGCCACCCGCAATCCGCTGAACCTGAACTTCTTCTGCCACCAGATGCCCGCCGTCGATGTCGAACGCGAAGCCCGCTGGAAAGAAACCCTGAAGCCCTACTACCAGGAGCTGGGGGCGGACTTCGACGCCCCGACGCCGGTCAGCAACCGCGCGCCCTTCGATGAAACCAGTTGCCAACTGGTCGAAGAACTGCGACCCGAGGTGGTGAGTTTTCACTTCGGCCTGCCGGACCCGGCCCTGCTGGATCGGGTCAAAGCCACCGGGGCCAGGATTCTGTCCTCCGCCAGCACCGTCGATGAAGCGCTCTGGCTGGAAGCCCGCGGCTGCGACGCGATCATCGCCATGGGCTACGAAGCCGGCGGCCATCGGGCCATGTTCCTCAGCGACGATCTGAACACCCAGGTCGGCACCATGGCCCTGGTGCCGCAGATCGTCGACGCGGTGCAACTGCCGGTCATTGCCACGGGCGGCATCGGCGATGCCCGGGGCATCGTCGCGGCGCTGGCACTGGGCGCCTCGGCAGCGCAGCTGGGCACGGCCTACCTGTTCACCCCGGAGGCCAAGGTCAGCGCCGCCCACCATCACGCGCTGCGCCACGCCAAGGAGAGCCAGACCGCGTTGACCAACCTGTTCACCGGCCGCCCGGCCCGGGGCATCGTCAACCGGGTAATGCGTGAAATCGGCCCCATGAGCCCGCTGGCACCGGCCTTCCCCCGGGCCGGAGGCGCCTTGATGCCGCTCAGGGCCAAGGACGAGGCGGACTTTGCCAACCTCTGGTCCGGCCAGGCCCTGCGCCTGGGGGTGGAGCTACCGTCCTACGAGCTGACCTTGCGCCTGGCCGAACAGACGCTAGCCCAGTTGCGCAGACGCTGAGGAACAGGGCCGCGACTTCGGTCGCGGCCCTGCGCATGGGGGCCGATTCACAGTTCCGCTTGCCGGCGATTCGCTATATATTCCGCTATACAGCGCTTGACCTCGCCTGCCTGCACGGGCCCTGCAATCGCCGCTCGCGCCCATTCTTCCTTCCCCCCACTGGAGCTGTTTGATGAACCTTCGCGCCTCAGGTTTTGCCCCGACCGGCCTTGCCGCCCTGCTCGCCGTCTTCGCTTTGGGCACGGCCCAAGCCGCCGAAGTCCAGGTGGCGGTAGCCGCCAACTTCACCGCGCCGATCCAGGCCATAGCCGCCGACTTCGAAAAGGACACCGGCCACAAACTGGTGGCCGCCTACGGGGCCACCGGGCAGTTCTATACCCAGATCAAGAATGGCGCGCCCTTCGAAGTCTTTCTCTCGGCCGACGACAGCGCCCCGCAGAAGCTCGAAAGCGAAGGCGATACCGTCAAGGGCTCGCGCTTCACCTATGCCATCGGCACCCTAGCCCTGTGGTCGGCCAAGCAGGGATATGTCGACAGCAAGGGCCAGGTCCTCAAGGACAACCAGTACCAGCACCTGTCCATCGCCAATCCCAAGGCCGCGCCATATGGCCTGGCCGCGACCCAGGTCCTGGCCAAGCTGGGCCTGAGCGACCAGGTCAAGGACAAGCTTGTCGAAGGCCAGAACATCACCCAGGCCTACCAGTTCGTCTCCACCGGCAACGCCGAACTGGGTTTTGTCGCCTTGTCACAGATCTACAAGGACGGCAAAGTCAGCAGCGGCTCGGCCTGGATAGTGCCTGCCCAGATGCATGACCCGATCAAGCAGGACGCGGTGATCCTCAACAAGGGCAAGGACAACCCGGCCGCCCAGGCGCTGGTCGACTACCTCAAGGGTCCGAAAGCCGCCGCCATCATCCAGTCCTACGGTTATCAACTGTAAATGAGCCTGTCGAGTGCCGATTTTTCCGCCATCTGGCTGACCCTGAAACTGGCGTCCCTGACCACGCTGATCCTGCTGGTGGTCGGCACTCCGATTGCCCTGTGGCTGTCGCGCACCCGTTCCTGGTTGCGCGGGCCGGTCGGTGCCGTGGTGGCCCTGCCCCTGGTGCTGCCACCCACGGTGATCGGTTTCTACCTGCTGCTGGCCCTCGGGCCCAACGGCTTTTTCGGCCAGCTCACCCAATCCCTGGGCTTGGGCACCCTGACCTTCAGCTTCAGCGGCCTGGTGCTGGGCTCGGTGATCTATTCCATGCCCTTCGTCGTACAACCGCTGCAGAACGCCTTTTCCGCCATCGGCAGTCGCCCGCTGGAGGTCGCCGCCACCTTGCGCGCCGGCCCCTGGGACAGTTTTTTCACGGTGATCCTGCCCCTGGCGCGGCCGGGCTTCATCACCGCCTCGATCCTCGGCTTTGCCCACACCGTCGGCGAGTTCGGCGTGGTGCTGATGATCGGCGGCAACATTCCCGACAAGACCCGGGTGGTCTCGGTGCAGATCTACGACCACGTCGAAGCCATGGAGTATGCCCAAGCCCACTGGCTGGCCGGAGCCATGCTGGTGTTCTCGTTTCTGGTGCTGCTGGCGTTGTATTCCAGCCGCAAGACCAAAGCCGGCTGGAGCTGAGCCATGAGCCTGCACATCAAGCTGCACCTGGACTACCAGGACTTCGACCTGGATCTGGACCTGCAGTTGCCAGGCCGCGGGGTCACCGCGCTGTACGGGCACTCCGGATCCGGCAAGACCACCTGCCTGCGCTGCATCGCCGGCCTGGAAAAGGCCGGGCGCGGCCGCATCCAGATCAACGACGAGGTCTGGCAGGACAGCCGGCAACGGCTGTTCGTCCCGCCGCACAAGCGTTCCCTGGGTTATGTGTTCCAGGAGGCCAGCCTGTTTGCCCATCTGTCGGTCCAGGCCAACCTGGAGTTCGGCCTGCGCCGCATTCCCAAGGCGCAGCGCCGGGTGGACATGGCCCAAGCCACCGCACTGCTGGGTATCGGCCACTTGCTGCAGCGCCATCCGCAGCACCTTTCGGGCGGCGAACGCCAGCGCATCGGCATCGCCCGGGCCTTGCTCAGCAGTCCGCGCCTGCTGCTGATGGACGAGCCCCTGGCGGCCCTGGACTCCAGACGCAAGGGCGAAATCCTGCCTTACCTGGAGCGCCTGCACGACGAACTGGATATCCCGGTGCTCTATGTCAGTCATTCCCAGGACGAAGTGGCACGCCTGGCGGACCACATCGTGCTGTTCAGCGATGGCCGCGCCCTGGCCAGCGGCCCCATCGGCCAGACCCTGGCGCGCCTGGATCTGCCCCTGGCCCTGGGTGACGATGCCGGCGTGGTGGTCGAGGGCCGGGTCAGCCACTACGACCCGAGCTACCAATTGCTGACCCTGCAACTGCCCGACAGCCGATTGCAGGTCCGCGTGGCCCACGGTCCGCTGGCCCTGGGCAAGGCCCTGCGCTTCAAGGTCCAGGCCCGAGACGTCAGCCTGAGCCTGCAGGCCAGCGAACGCAGCAGCATCCTCAACCGCCTGCCGGTGACCGTGTGCGAAGAAATCCCGGCGGACAACGCCGCCCACGTCCTGGTGCGCCTGGACGCGGCGGGCACCCCGCTGCTGGCGCGCATCACCCGTTACTCCCGGGATCAGCTCGACCTGCACCCCGGCCAGCAGCTCTGGGCCCAGATCAAGGCGGTGGCGGTTCTGGCTTGAGTCCATCACCGCCCTTGCCAGGGCCCTGGGTCCGGCGTTAGGCTGCGCGCCTTCCTTGCCGTCCCAGGACGATTGCCGACGTGAACAACTAAGCCTTCCAAAATGTATCCGCGACGAGCCCTTCAACCGCGCTCGTTGGTCTGTTGCCACATTTTCCGGAGGTGCTGATGACTCACGTCAAACGGCTGCCTGCGCTGGTTTCACTGAACCGCCTGACCTATCAATTCGCCAATGGCGACACCCTGTTCGATGCCCTGAACCTGAGTTTCGATGGCCTGCCCACGGCCATCGTCGGGCGCAATGGCGCGGGCAAATCCCTGCTGCTGCGCCTGATTGCCGGGGAACTGCAACCCTCTTCGGGCAGCATCCAGCGCACTGCCCGTCTTGCCTACGTGCCCCAGGACCCACAGCCGGCACCGCAGCAGACGGTGGCCCAGGTCACCGGGCTGGCCGAAGCCCTGCACGCCCTGCAACGCCTGGCGGCCGGCACCGCGACCGCGGAGGATTGGCAACAGGTCGATGGCCGCTGGGACCTGGCCGAGCGGCTGCGTCAGGCCCTGGATCAGGCCGGCCTAGCCTGGCTGCAACCCGAGGACCCGGCGGCCACCCTGAGCGGCGGGCAACTGGCCCGGGTGGCGCTGATCGGCGCTCTGCTTGGCGACGCGCCATTGCTGCTGCTCGATGAGCCGAGCAACCATCTGGACCGGGCCGGTCGCTGCTGGCTGATGGAGCAGCTGCGGCGCTGGCGCGGCGGGCTGATCCTGGTCAGCCATGACCGCCAGTTGCTGATGCAGGTGCAGCGCATCGTCGAGCTTGGCCCTATGGGCGCTCGGGTCTACGGCGGCAATTACGCTCTGTTCCAGGCCCAGCGCCAGGCCCTTGAAGGTGCAGCCCAGGCAACCCTGGAACAGGCCCGCAGCCAACGCAGCCGCGAACTCAAGCGCCTGCAGCGCGAGCATGACAGCATCCAGCGCCACGCCGCGGTTTCACGCAAGCAGGCCAAGACCGCCAACGTCTCCAGCATGGAACGGGCCAGCCTGCTCGGCGGCGCCAGGGACATCATGGGCCAGGTGCGGCACCAGCATCAGGAACACAAAAGCGCCCTCGATCAACAGGTTCGCGATGCCTACGCTCGGGTCGCCCCGGAGCAACCGACCCTGCTCACCCTGCCAGAGACTCGCCTGGCGCCCGGCCAGGCGCTGTTCAACCTGCAGCGGGCGCAACTGCCCTGGCTGGACAGCGGCTCGCCGGCGACCTATCTCACCGGCAACCTCAGCGGTCCGGCGCGGATTGCCCTGGTGGGCCCCAACGGTTGCGGCAAATCCACTTTGCTGAAGATGCTGGCCGGGCACCTGCAACCGCTCAGTGGCCACTGCCGGGTGGCGGTGGCCAGCGCCTACCTGGATCAGCACCTGCTGCAATTGGCCGCCGGGCGCTCGCTGCTGGAGCAGCTGCATGGCGGTGCCTCAACCCTGGAGGAAAGCACCCTGCGCACCCGGCTGGCGCGCCTGCAACTCGACGCCCGTCGGGTCCAGCAACCCTGCGCCTTGCTCAGCGGCGGCGAACGCCTGAAGGCCGCCCTGGCACTGGCGTTGTGGGCCGGTAGTCCGGCGCAGCTGTTGCTGCTCGACGAACCCACCAACCACCTGGACCTGGAATCGGTACAAGCCTTCGAACAAGCGCTGCGGGACTTTCCCGGCGCGCTGCTGGTGGCTTCCCACGATGAGGCCTTTCTCCAGGCCCTGGCACCGACCCATGAGTGGCAATGGTCAGCCCGCGGCTGGCAGCTGCGCGAGTGCCGGCCGTGAAGCAACACGGCCCGCAAGCGCGGTCCTCCCTCGGCCCGGGCGCCGGCCTGCGGGCGCTTACCGCAGCTGTCGGGGTTGACGCCGGATTCCACTTGGTAGCGTGCGGGGTGTCACTTGAGCCTGACTGCAGTCCCGGTGGCAAACACCACCACCATGCCGCCGCGCCCCGAAGGCATGCTGATCTCGAAATCCAGGCCGACCACTGCGTCGGCATCGAGCTTGCGGGCGCGCTCCTTGATTTCATCGGTGGCCTGGATCCGCGCCTCTCTCAGGGCCCGTTCCAGCGTCTGGGAACGGCCACCGAAAAAGTCGCGCATCCCGGCGAACAGGTCGCGGACCACGTTGATGCCCTGCACCGATTCGGCGCTGACGATATCCAGATAACCGGCAATTTCCCGGCCCTCGATATGGGCGGTGGTGGTGACGATCATGCACTTCTCCCTTGAGCGAACAGCCCGTCCCGAGATCACGGAACGGCAAAGCCGGCGATGGTAGCAGAGCGCAGAGACTCGCTGCCGGCCATGTGCCGTTGACCGCCCGGCACAAAAAGCCCCGCTCTTTGGCGGGGCCTGGGCTTAGGGTTTCAAGGGACGTTCTTCATCCAGCTCGGAGAGGCTCTTGCCGTCGTCCGGATGCTTCCAGGTCTGCGGTGGCGGCTCGCGGTGTTCGACTTCGTGCTGCTGCGCGTCATCGCTGCGTTCATGCTCGCAAGGGCGTTGCTCTGGTGTTGTCATGCCCACCTCTCTTCCTGAAGGGATGTTTCACTGCCCTGATCAGGTTAGAACAGATCCGGCGACCGCCCGGTTTCGTCGACGGGACGACCACCGGTCAAGATGAAACTTCCTTCACCCAAGGGCCGATCGCGTCTGTGTATAGTCCCTTCGCTCATTCAAGCAACTACGTTCGCCCGCCCTCTCCCGCGGGCTTTTTTTTGCCTGCAGGCAGCGCCGGCCGGGGCTCACTGCGGGTCGATCTCCTGGCAGTCCTTGAGCAGTGTCTCTTCCTCGGCAGTGTGGTCGGCCTCAAGGAACGACAAGACGCCCTGCTTGCCCTTGGTATGCCAGCGAAAGCTGTTCTGCTCGTCATCGGCGATATACAACGCCCCGGAACCCGAACGGGCAATGTGCATGGGAATCAATTGGTCCTTGTAGTGGAGCGTGGCGAACGAGCTGCCATTGTCGATATTCAGATAGGCCGCCTCGATGCGGACATTGCCCTCGCACTGATAGCGCGCCACCTGGCTCTGATAGCTCGGCTCAGGGGCGGGTGACTGAGCCTGGGCAGCCTCGGCCAGAAGCGGCAGGCCCGAAGCCAAAGCCACGGCGCAGAGCATTGCAAGACGAGTTTTCAAGGTAGTTCCCCCGGATGGTCAAAGATGCCCCATGGGACTGGTGACAGCGATTTTAGTTCATGCCCGAAAGGCTTCGCCCCGGGCTGCCGAGCGTTCCAGCACAGCGCTGGCCCAGGTGCTGGACGGACGCTCGCTCCCCCGGATTCGGACGCCCCGCCCCACCCGGCACGCAGCGCGCTACTGCCAATCTTTTTTCTCAGACTGACACCGGGGGCTCGACCCGATCGCGGGGCATCAGGGTCAGGTAGTCCTCAAGAGAATCCGAGGACAGCGGCTTGATCATGATGCGCACCCGGTGCCGCAGCCGGCCTAGCTCGATGCCGTCCCGGGTACGAGCCTCAACATAGCCGCAGGCTCTCCAGAAGCCCTCGGCCCGGACGTTATCGAACACCACGCTCAGGCGCAGCCAGCGCGCGCCCAGACCGACCGCCCAGTCTTCAAGCTCGCAATGCAACTGCCGGGCAATGCCCCGGCCCTGCAGCGAACCGGCCAGCATGAACAGGCCAATGTGCCAAACCCCGGGCGCCAGCAGATCACTGACGATACTGACCATGGCCACCAGCGCACCTGTCCCGTCGAAGTAACCGATCTTCCACTTGCGAGTGAAGGACCAGCCCTCTGGCAAGCAGTCATCGATTTCATCGCGGGCTTCGTCCGGCTGCGGCGCACAGCCGTGAACAATGTGGAAGTAGTCCGGATTCTCAACGAAGAACGCCTGCAACCGCTCGACATCCAACAGGCTGATCTCCCTGACCAGCAGTCCAGTGGATGAATGAGGCAATGGTCCTTGTTGCATGGGGTAACGCTCCGAAAGGGCCACCAGACCCGTGCATGAAGGGGCGATCCTAGCGCTCCCTGCGCAACCGGCGACATGGTCAATTTGTTGAAAAAATGTATAGCGCACGGTGCCTGGCCAAGACTCGGGCAGGCCCCAGGACTTATCATGGGCGCCCCACCCAGCAACGGATTGCAAGCATGTCCTCACCTCTGTCTTCGCCGGGCTACCAGCGCCTGTTGGCCCTGCAGCAACGCATCCATGACTTCACCCGGGACCAGGCAATCGAGCGCGACGACAACCCCGAGGACCTGACGGGGCCACTGTGGGTCCGCGACTACAACTACCTGGCCCTGGCGCCGATACGCGGCGGCCTGCATCTGGAGTTTCATGGCGAGCTGTGGGAAGAGCCCTTTGCCTGGACCCTGGAATGCCTCGCCGACCAGGCCGTGGCCGACACCCTCAGTTCCCTGGCCTTTTCCGGCCCGGACCAAGGGGCGAATGGCACCCGCGAATGGGAGTTCACGCCCTTGTTGGACAGCGACGTGAGCTTTCCCATCCTCAGGTCGCTAGCGATTCGCCCCAGTGAGCCCCAGGACCACAATGTCTCGCTGATCCAGAAAGCCGGCATGCTGATGGAGGAAGCAGGAGAAATCGCCCGCTTTGTCGCCAAAGCGCCGCACCTCAGCGAGTTGACCCTGCCCAACGCCCCCGATTCGAGCTTCTTTCAGGTCCAACTGCCGCACCTTGGCCACTTGCGCATTGGCGGCCATTGGGACACCCAGCATTTCATTGCCAACCTGGCCGGCTCGGACAATCTGCCGGGGCTGAGCAACCTGGACTTCACCGAATCCACCGAGCTGCAGAACAACTGGGCAGATCAGCGCACGGACCAGTCCGTCACTTCTTTCGCCCACTATGAAAAACTATTCGCCAGTGCTGCCTGCGACCCTTTGAGGGTGCTGCGCCTGCGCAATACCTGCCTAAGCCTGGAACAGCTCGAGAGCCTGCAACGGCTGCGCCCTGCCTTGCAGTTCATGGTGATCCAAGCCACTGGCGGCGGCTACGTAACGAATTTTGCCCGGCCCGTATTTCCCTGGCGGCATCTGGTGCAGCCGGATCCGGGACAACGCTGAAACCGCCCTGGAACGGCAAGCGACAAATGGGCGCTCAGTTGATCCAGCAGCGCGTGCGCTCGTGCTCTTGCGCCATCAAGAGCGTGGTAGCCTTCGCGCTGATTCTCAAGCGCCGTGGAAGACCGATCGAATGACCAAGAAACAGCCGGCAGAGAGCAACACAGTGACTGCTGCGGATATCGAACGCTCCATACAGGCCCTCAACAAGATGGCCGAGCGCCTGTGGGGAGATGGCCGGGAAGCGGAAGCCCAGGCCCTGATCAATGCCCTGGACGGGTTAAACCGGGCACTGGATCGGATCAGGATTGGAGAGAGCCGCAGGATTGTCACGCTGCATTGAGGCGTGATGGGCGCCACTGTCCTGATCAACCTTGGGCGGCCAGCGGTGTCGCTGCCCCTGCAACATCACCGACTTCTGGCGATGACCTCGCTCATGTACTGGTTCAAGTCGCGAAAATCCTTAACGCTCCAAGGGTGCGGCGCGATCTTTACACCGTTCTCGCGCAAGGTTCTGGGGATCAAGTCGCCATTGGGGCGCAGGATCACTGAAGAGACAATCACCCCCGGATAATCACCGAGGCGTTTCTTGAACGCGGTGGTGGTCAGGTCCGGTGTCGGCGGGTTGCTTTTATGCGCCAACGGCCCCGTGCCCTTGATGTCCGCGCCGTGACACACGGCGCATCGCTGCAGGTAGAGATTCTTACCATTGGCGTTCTCCGCTACCGACAGCGGGGCTTGCATGAGCGACCACAACCCGAGTGAGGCGATACCCAGTATTTTCAGATTCATTTCCATATGGCCTTGTTGAATAAAGCAGCGCTGTATCGAGGGCAAACGGCGGCGCTCCGGGCACATCAAATCAACTCATGGATTTCACCGAGCTAGGGCTGGTGCCGCCGATTGAAAGTCGGCCATTCTCTTTCGACACAACCTGGCTTGCAACGATCTTCCAGGGCAATTCGTGAACGACCCCGGATCTATGCGTACCACGCTGACCTCGCCCAAAGACCGTTGTCAGCCGGCACTGCTTCATGCGACCAGGCCCCGAGCCTCTGCCCATCTCGTCAGACCCTGGCGTTCGCCTCGACCAGACTCATGTGCGTGGCGCTGCGACCTGCAAGCCAAGCGAGCAGCGAAGCGGCGACCAGCACCACCGCGCTTAGCTCGAACGTGGCTTGATAGCCGCGCAGATCAAAGGCCAGCCCACCGATGATCGCCCCGCCGGCGATAGCCAGTTGCACGATGGCCACCAGCAAGCCGCCTCCGGCTTCGGCATCATCGGGCAGGGTTTGCGCAAGCCAGGTCCACCAGCCAACGGGAGCGGCCGTGGCGACCAGTCCCCATGCCCCGAGCAGTACGGCGGTCAGCAGCGGCGAGCTACCGAAGTTCACCAGGGCCAGCGCTATGACCGCCATGCTCAGAGGTATGAGCGTCAGCGTGCGGTAAAGACCATTGCCCATGAATCTCTCGATCACGCAGGTGCCGATGAAACCGGCCACTCCCAGCCCCAGCAGCATGAAGGACAGGGTGGAAACGCTGACGCCGGTGACCACCTCGAGAAATGGACGCAGGTAAGTGAACAGCATGAACTGCCCCATGAAGAACACGCTGACGGCGAGCATTCCCAGGGCGACCGGCAACTGCTTCATCAGCCGCAAGGGATTGCCGCTCGCGGCCCGGCGCTCGATCTTGAAGGACGGAAGGCTGATCAGCAGCCACAGGGCGGCGAGCGTCGCGACAGGCACCACACAGAAGAATGCGCCACGCCAGCCTATCAGCGAGCCCAGGAAGCTGCCCGCCGGGGCGGCAATGACCGTGGCCAGGGCGTTGCCCCCGTTGACCATGGCCAGCGCCCGGGAAACCTGATCAGGCCGCACCAGGCGCATGGCGGTGGCCGCCGACAGTGACCAGAAACCGCCAATGGCGATACCGATCAAGGCACGCCCGAACATGAACCAGAGGTAGCCCGGCGCAAGCGCGACCAGCGTGCCCGACACCATCATCAGCAAAGTCAGGCACAGCAGCAGCGTCTTGCGCTCGACCCGAGCGGCAATCGCCGCAATCACCAGGCTGGTGACCAAGGCAAAGGCCCCGGACACGGAAATGCCCTGCCCGGCCTGGCCTTCACTGATGTGCAGGTCGGTCGCGATGGGGGTCAGCAGGCTGACGGGCATGAACTCTGAAGCGACCAGGGCGAATGCGGCCAAGGACATGGCCAGCACTGCGCTCCAGCCGGTTTTTTCTGTGGAACGAAAGGTCATTGACTCTACCTGTGCAACTAAAAGCGGGTGGGCGTTGCGGGCAAAAACGCTGGCGGCCGAGGTCGATCCCGGCCCGGCAGCGTCGTCTTTCACTGCGCCAGCGTCGCGTTGTCGATCACGAAACGGTATTTGACGTCGCCCCGGAGCATCCGCTCGTAGGCCTGATCGATGTGCTGCACGGCTATCAGCTCGATGTCCGAAACGATGCCGTGCTCGGCGCAGAAATCGAGCATCTCCTGAGTTTGCGCAATGCCGCCGATCATCGATCCGGCCAGGGTGCGGCGCTTCATGATCAGGTTGAACACGTTGGGCGCCGGGTGCGGCGAGGCCGGCGCGCCCACCAGGGTCATCACGCCATCGCGCTTGAGCAGCACCAGCAGGGCATCCAGGTCGTGGGGCGCGGCAACGGTGTTGATGATCAGGTCGAAGCTTTGCAGGTGCGCGGCCATTTGCCCGGCATCGCTTGAGATCACCACGTCATCGGCGCCGAGGCTTGTGGCCGCCTCGCGCTTGGATTCGGACGTGGTGAAAGCCACCACCTGCGCGCCCAAGGCATGTGCCAGCTTGATGCCCATGTGGCCCAGGCCGCCGATGCCCACCACGCCGACTTTCTTCCCGGGCCCAGCCTGCCAGTGACGCAGCGGCGACCAGGTGGTGATGCCGGCGCACAGCAGCGGCGCAACGGCCGCCAACTGCGCCTCGGGGTGACGAATACGCAGCACATAGCGCTGATGCACGACGATCGCCTGGGAGTAGCCACCAAGTGTCCAGCCCGGCGCATCGGGCGTGGCAAAGTTGTAGGTGCCAATCATCCCGTCGCAATAGTTCTCAAGGCCTTCGGCGCACTCCTGGCAATGCTTGCAGCTGTCGACAATGCAGCCCACCCCCACCCGGTCACCCGGGGCGAAGCCGGTGACCTTGTGACCTACCGCGGCGACCCGGCCGACGATCTCGTGGCCGGGCACGCAAGGAAAGTGGGTCCCCGCCCACTCGCCGCGCACCTGGTGCAGGTCGGAGTGGCAGATGCCGCAATAGGCAATCTCGATCAGCACATCGTCCGGGCCGGGATCGCGACGGGTGATGCGCAGCGGTTCAAGCGGTTTGTCGCCCGCATGGGCGCCATAAGCGAAGACTTGCATAGAGGCTCTCCTTTGACAGGTCGACATATTTTTCCCGGTCGATCCGCCCCTGCCCTAGTGCATTACGCTTGAATGCTTGCCTAATCCTATGAGGTTGCAGGCAGCTGGATAGGAAACCTCTGATGAGCGGATTAGAGTTCGCTCAACAGGAGCCAGCCGACATGATCCAGACCGCCCCGCGCCACGAATCGCCCCTGGCGTTGAACATCGACCCGCGGGTGAATGCGCCCGGAGACTTCGCCACCGCCATCCCCGGCCTGTCGCTGTTTCGTCGCGACCAACCGGCGCCCCCTGCCGTGTGCATGATCGAGCCGAGCCTGGTGCTGGTGGGACGTGGGGAAAAGCGTTTGTGGGTCGGTGGCGAGGGCTACCGCTACGACCCATCGCGATTTCTGCTCACCTCACTGGACCTGCCGGCCAACTCCGAAGTGCTTTTAGCCAGCCCCCGGCAACCCTGCGTCGGGCTGGTGCTGAAGCTGGATGTCAGCCTGCTCGCCGAGCTCATCACCCAGGGTGGTTTGCCGGCAAACCGCCCGCCCGCCAAGGCGGCTGGTGTGGGCATTGGCCTGATGTCGCCGCCCCTGGAGGGTGCCCTCGATCGCCTGCTGGCCTTGCTCGATGAACCCGAGGCGATCCCGGTGCTGGCGCCGCTGATTCTGCGGGAGATCCACTATCGGCTGCTCAATACCGATCAGGGATCACGACTGCGGCAGATCACCGCCGTCGATGGCCAGGGCTACCGCATTGGCAAAGCCATCGACTGGCTCAAGGTCAACTACACCACGGCGCTACGCATCGAAGAGCTGGCGGCGCGGGTACAGATGAGCGCCCCGACCTTTCACCATCATTTCCGTCAGCTCACCGGCATGAGTCCGCTGCGTTACCAGAAGTGGCTGCGGCTGAACGAGGCCCGTCGGCTAATGTTGATGGAGCGCCTGGACGTTTCGCGAGCGGCGTTCGCCGTCGGCTATGAAAGTCCCTCGCAGTTCAGCCGCGAATATGGCCGCCTGTTCGGCACCGCGCCCAGTCGTGACATCGGGCTGCTGCGAGGCCAGCCCGTCGCGGCACAAGCGCTCGACAACGCGGCACATTGAGCCAAGCACCGGTTTTACCGCTGATGCGCCTCGCTGCGTGTCAGCCCCGACAACAATGCCCTTCAACCGATGATCAAGCGGGTGAGCCATGGAACTGAAAATCAACCAGAAGACCTATCAGGTCGATGCCGACGCCGATACGCCCTTGCTCTGGGTGATCCGCGATGATCTGGGCATGACCGGCACCAAGTACGGTTGCGGGCTGGCGCAGTGCGGCGCCTGCTCCGTGCTGGTGGACGGCAATGTGGTGCGTTCGTGCGTGACGCCAGTGGCCGGAGTGGTCGGCCGGGAGGTCACCACCATCGAAGCCATCGAAGCCGATGCCGTGGGCAAGCGGGTGGTCGCCACCTGGGTCGACCTGCAGGTCGCCCAGTGCGGCTACTGCCAGTCCGGACAGGTGATGGCGGCCACGGCGCTGCTCAAGCAGAACCCCGAGCCGAGCGACGCGCAGATCCGCGCGGCGATGGTCAATCTGTGCCGTTGCGGTACCTACAACGCCATTCATGCCGCCCTGCATGAGCTGGCCGGCAAGAGGAACCTGTCATGAAGCCTGCAATCGATCCTTCCCTCGACGCCTCGGCGCTGGCCCTGAACGATCCGGTCAATCTGTCGCGCCGGCGCTTTTTGACCGGCACCGCCGTCGGCGCGCTGGTGCTAGGGTTCGGCCTGCCGCTGGGTTCGCCACGGGTGCAAGCGGCGACGACTGCCGCGCGTGGCACCCAGGTCCCGGCGTTTCTGGAAATCCGCCCGGATAACCGCGTGCGCCTGCTGTGCCCGTTCATGGAAGGCGGCCAGGGCACCTTCACCGCGATGGCCCAGATCGTCGGTGAGGAACTGGACGCCGACCCGGCGACCTTCCTGGTGGAGGCCGCGCCACCCGGCGAGGCCTATGTGGTCATGGACAACGGCCTGCGCATCACCGGCGGCAGCATGTCGGTGCGCATGAGTTACCCGGTCATGCGCCGCCTCGGTGCCCTGGCCCGCGCCATGCTGCTGCAGGCGGGGGCATTGCAGCTGGGGGTGGCGGTGAGCGAGTTGAGCACCGAGCCTGGCAAAGTGCTGCATGCCGCGTCGGGCCGCGCGCTGACCTACGGTGAACTGGCCGAGCGGGCGATGGATCTGCCGGTTCCCGATCCGGCCTCCGTGCCACTGCGCGACCCGAGCCGGTTCCGCTGGATCGGCAAGCCGGTCAAGCGCGTCGATGCCTACGACAAGTCCACGGGCAAGGCGCTTTACAGCATCGATCTGCAGGTCGACGGCATGCTGCATGCTGCCGTTCAACATGCCCCCCGCCTGGGCATGACCGTGGGCGGCCTGCGCAACGAAGATCAAGTCAAGGCGATGAAAGGCGTGCACTCGGTGCATCGCCTGCCAGGCGCCGTGGCGGTGGTCGCCGAACGCTGGTGGCACGCCAAACGAGCGGTGGAGGCGATTCAGGTCGACTGGCTGGAGCCATCGGCCGACAGCAAGGTGCGGCCGATGCCCAAGGACTTTTCCAGCGACGGCTGGATCCAGCGCCTTGCCCATGAAAAGGGCCCGGCCAGGGACGACGAAAACCAGGGCGACGTGGCATCGATTCTGGCCGGCGCCAAGACCCGGATCGACGCTGCCTACCACAACCAATACCTGAACCACGGGCAGCTGGAACCGCCATCGGCGCTGGCCAGATTCAACCCCGACGGCTCGCTGGAGGTCTGGCTGCCGAACCAGGCGCCGGACATGTTCCTGGCGGACATCGCCAAGCGCACTGGGCTGGATCCATCGCGCATCACCTTGCATTCGCCATTGCTGGGGGGATTCTTCGGGCGGCATTTCCTCTACGACTCAGCCAATCCCTATCCCCAGGCGATCGAGTTGTCCAAGGCGGTTGGCCGCCCGGTAAAACTGATCTGGAGCCGGGAGGAAGAGTTCCTGCGTGACGTGCTGCGTCCGGTGGCCGCGGTGAATTTCCGCGCCGCCCTGGATAACGACGGCTGGCCCCTGGCAATCGAAGCGATCAGTGCCACCGAGGGGCCGACCGAGGCCCTCGCCGGCCGCCAGGGTGAAAAGCTCGACCCCACGGCGCTGGAAGGCTTGTCGGGCAAGTCCTACGCGATTCCCCACAAGCGTATCGCGCAGATCTACGTCAAGGGCCCGGCCATGTTGGGCTACTGGCGTTCGGTGGGTAATTCCCTCAACGACTTCTTCTACGAATCCTTCCTTGACGAGCTGGCCGACAAGGGTGGCAAGGACCCGTTCGAACTGCGCCTGCACTTGCTGCGGGACAACCAGCGCCTGACCACCCTGCTGCAGGCGGTGGGTGAACTGTCGGGAGGCTGGAAGCGCGGGCCCTTTACCGCCGAAGACGGCACCCGACGGGCGCGAGGCGTGGCCATGGCGTCGCCGTTCGGCACCCAGACTGCGGTGATTGCCGAAGTCTCCATCGAAAACGGGCAGGTCAAGGTGCACGACATCTGGCAGGCGATCGACCCCGGCAGCATCGTCAATCCGGCAATTGTCGAGGCTCAAGTCAACGGCGCCGTGGCGCTGGGGTTGTCGCAGACCCTGGTGGAGGAATCGGTGTGGGTCGATGGCAAGCCTCGGGCTCGCAACTACGACTTGTATCCGATCCTGCCGCCTGCGCGGATGGCGCGGGTGCACGTGCGAGTCGTCGAGAGCGGAGAAAAAATGGGCGGTATCGGTGAACCGCCGTTGCCCGCGGTCGCACCGGCCGTCGCGAACGCGGTGGCGGCGCTGACCGGACAGCGGGTCCGCAGCCTGCCCATGAGCCGACACACCTTCACCTGATGAGCGCCGGAGCGTCCATGAATAACCACCGATTCGCAAGAACCGCTGGCTGGCTGACAGCGTCATGCCTGGTCGTCGCCGGCCTGCTGGCCTGGTACGTCACTCGCGAGCCCGCCTCGGCGCTTGCCAGCCACCCGATCAAGGCGGCCGAGATCGACCCGGCGCTGGTCGCCCGCGGCGAATACGTCGCCAGGCTCAGCGATTGCGTGGCGTGCCACAGCGTGCCGGGCGGCGCGCCGTTCGCCGGGGGCCTGGAAATGGCCACACCGCTGGGCGCGATCCATGCGACCAATATCACGCCGGACACCGAAAGCGGCATCGGCCACTACAGCCTGGCGGACTTCGACCGGGCGCTGCGCCATGGCGTGGCTCCCGGCGCCCGCCGTTTGTACCCGGCGATGCCCTATCCGTCCTACGCCAAGCTCAGTGACGACGACGTGCGGGCGCTGTACGCGTTCTTCATGAAAGGCGTGGCGCCGGTCAGGCAGGCGAACATCCCCAGCGCCATTCCCTGGCCGCTGAACCTGCGCTGGCCGATTGCCCTGTGGAACGCTGTGTTTGTCGACGCCGAGCCCTACGCGGCCAAACCGACGCAGGATGATCTGTGGAACCGCGGCGCTTACCTGGTTCAGGGCCCCGGACACTGCGGCAGCTGCCATACGCCCCGCGGCCTGGCGTTCAACGAGAAGGCGCTGGATGAGTCCGCAGCGCCGTTCCTCGCCGGCGCCTTGCTCGATGGCTGGTATGCGCCAAGCCTGCGTGCCGACCACAACACCGGCCTGGGCCGCTGGAGCGAAGCGCAGATCGTGCAGTTCCTCAAGACCGGCCGCAACGAGCACGCTGTGGTCTATGGCTCGATGACCGAAGCGTTCAACAACTCCACCCAGTTCATGACCGACCAGGACCTGATGGCCATTGCCCGTTACCTCAAGTCGCTGCCTGGGGATGGCCAGCGAGACGGCACGCCCTGGCAGTATCAAGCGCTGTCGAGCGCGACGGCGCTGGACGCGCCTGGCGCCCACACCTACATGACGCACTGCGCCTCGTGCCACGGCCCGGACGGCAAGGGGCAAGGCGAATGGATACCGCCGCTGGCGGGGGCTACCTCTGCCCTGGCCAGGGAAAGTGCCTCGGCGATCAACATCTCCCTGAACGGCTCGCAGCGTGTCGTGGCCGCGGGAGTGCCGGACGCCTATCGCATGCCGGCCTTGCGCGAACAGTTGTCGGATCAGCAGATCGCCGAGGTCCTGACCTTCGTGCGCGGCGCCTGGGGCAATCACGGCAGCGCCGTCCAGGCCCAGGCAGTGAGCCAGTTGCGTCAGCACACCGATCCGGCCAGCAGCAGCCCGATCATCCTGCACATGCGCTAGAGGAGAGGCGAATGGAAAGCATTGACTTGCAAGTCCTGCGCACCGCACGGGACTGGCGCGCCGCCGCCGAACCGGTGCTGCTGGTCACGGTGGCACGCACCTGGGGCTCTTCACCGCGCCCGGTGGGGTCGATGATGGCCTTGCGTGGGGATGGGCGGGTGGTCGGCAGCGTGTCCGGCGGCTGCATCGAGGACGACTTGATCCATCGCTATAGCACCGCCCATGGCGGCGCCGGGCTCAAGGATGGCGTGCCTGAGGTGGTGCAGTATGGCGTCAGCGCCGACGACGCCCATCGCTTCGGCTTGCCCTGCGGCGGCACCCTGCAGCTGGTTCTCGAATTCAACCCGTCGGGGCCAGCGCTGGATGAACTGCTCGCTGCGCTCGACAGCGGACGCCTGATACGCCGGGGCCTGACTCTGGCCAGCAATGAGGTGACGCTGACCGCCACTGCGACACCCGAGCAGTTCAGTTTCGATGGCCGGCAGATGTTCAATACCCTGGGGCCGGCGTATCGGCTGCTGATGATCGGCGCCGGCGCGCTGGCCGAGTATCTGGCCACCATGGCCTTGTTCAACGGCTTCAGGGTCGCGGTTTGCGACCCTCGTCCGGAATACATCGAAACCTGGGCGGTACAGGGCGTGGAGCGCATCATCGGCATGCCCGATGACGTGGTCCGCGACTTTGCCGTCGACCTCCGAACCTGCATCGTCGCCTTGAGCCATGACCCCAAACTCGATGATCTGGCCCTCCTCGAAGCCCTCCACAGCCCGGCGTTCTACATCGGCGCCATCGGCTCGCGGCGCAACAGCCAACTGCGCCGCGAACGCCTGATCGAGCATTTTGCTGAAACCCCAGCCTCACTCGAGCGCCTGCACGGACCCATCGGCCTCTACATTGGCAGCAAGACACCTGCGGAAATCGCCGTCAGCGTGATAGCCGAGATCCTTGCCGCCAAGAACGGCGTCAGTTTGCCGGGCGCCTTCAGCGTCGCCCAGGCCAAACACGCCATTGAATCTGTAGCCTGTTCGTCCTAGCCCCCGCGCCCCGCGACAACGTCGGCCCCCGGCCGGCTATTACCAACAAACCGACTCGCGCGACGCTCCCGCGATCAAGGTTCAGGCGCGCATGCCGGTGGACAAGGCGCGCGCCAGCTTCACCCTTCAAGGCGGGCAATTGCTGCTGGCCCCGCGCATGCACCTGAAGCCCCCTGGCTACAAGTACCAGCATTCGAAGTGCCGGGCGGTCGATCCGCAGAAGATCGAGTGTCCGCTCGACAACCTGACCATCTACACCTGGCCGGCGCCCATGAGCTTTACCCAGAATCTCATTGAGCAGCGCAGCCTGAGCGAGAAGCACCGGCAACTGCTGTCCAGGCTCCACAACCCATGCAGATCACGCCGCTGGGCAGGCAAGGCATGGAGGATCCCGTCTGGGGCGTACCGTTGTCGTTATCCAGGTAGTGATTCGCGGAGTGGGATTTGATGCACGCTTAAGTTGAACGCAGCACTTAGCCAGAGAATGGCGATGCCCATCTATCACCAAACAGAACCATGGGAAGCCCTGCCAGCATCGCCATCGTGCCGCCGAGCTTGAAGAGTGTAACCAGCCTTTCAATGGTCGCCATCAGCCCAATCCGCATACGCCTTGACGTCCGATATCGAACTATCGCCAGTAGCCGCCTCTAGCCGATTGCTACCCGTTGCAAATGCCAATCAACTTAGACACGCCTCGTGGATGATGTGCACTAGCAGGCTCATCAGCTTGTACTGAAGCGCAAAGCTCACCATCGAATGCTCAAAAATCTCGAGCAAGAACCTGAACAGGCAATGACTCATTTGAGCCAAAGTCATGCCCAAGGGCATCTAAGGTTGCAGTAATGAGCTTTTCCTGCACAATCACTCGCATTGAAATTCGCTTCGAGAACGACTGATGTCCCTGACTCCCCAAGACGAACGACTCATCAAGGCGCTGGCCCTGGCCATCGTTGATCGCCCTAGGGCGACGCTCAAGGAACTGGCTGAGGCGGCTGGCGTGAGCAAGGCTACGCTGCATCGCTTTTGCGGTACCCGTGACAACCTGGTGCTGATTATGAAAAGCCACGGTGAGACGGTGCTGAGCCAGATCACCAGCACGACTGATCTGATGCACGACGACCCTGCGCAGGCGTTGCGTAGTTTGGTCAATGAGCATCTGGCGCATCGTGAAATGTTGGTTTTCCTGCTCTTTCAGTATCGCCCTGACACGTTCACGGACTCCGATGAAGGCAAACGTTGGCAGTTCTATCTCGACGCCCTCGATGCATTCTTTCTGCGCGGCCAGCAACTGGGCGCGTTCCGTATCGATATCACTGCTGCGGTCTTCACCGAGCTGTTCCTGACCATGATCTTCGCCATGGTCGATGCCGAACGCCGTGGGCGTGCCGCCAGTGCCAACTCGGCCAATATCGTGGAACAGATGTTTCTGCATGGCGCTGCCAATCCAGCCGGTCCTCGGTAATCTTCATCGTGCAAAAAAGCCCCGTGGCCTCTCGGCTGACGGGGCTGAATGGCTGGACACGCCAACCAAAGGAGCTGCCGTCAGCGCTGTTCCGGTGAAGCTCTTGGCTTTCAGTCAGCTGGCGACTACGTAACGCTTTTCAAACTCTACTGGTGACAGCTGATTGTTGAAACCATGACGGCGTTTTGCGTTGTAGAACATCTCTGCCTCCTTGTCGCGACATGAACAAAGTTCATGAACATCCTCATCCAACACAACTCTAAGGATCTGTCCATTTACTTCATTTTTTGCGGAGAGAATTTGATTGCCTTCCATAAACTGCATAACATTTGAAAAAGTATTTTAATAAGGTGCTTTAAATACTTCAGCAGCAACTTTACCCACCTGAATCGTCAATTAAAAACAACCATAAAAACTCCACCCCAATTCGAGGTAATAATCTTTATTATTCAGATAGGTATTGAACACTTTGCTACTCCACAAAAGCTTTGCCAGTTATTACTTCAACATCAACACGCTCACTTTTTGTATCTTTTACTATGAACGCCTGACTGATGTGCGCATCTGATCGACTTATCTTTCAGGTAGAGGTCACCAGGCTGTTGCACGCGAACGCATGTGCCACTGCCCTCTACTTTCTTCATTACTTTGCTGGCTGAAGTGGTGTCGTCGGACACCAGCTTGCATTCATAACTCATTGCAAAAATAAATCCGTCCCAATTATTGGAACCAAGCATGCATTGACTTCATACGTTGAGAAACCTCAAAAATTCTGCAAGTACTGAGGCATCTGAACGCTCCAAAGCTTTCCTGATTTCGTCACAACCGCCTTTTGCAGACATCACCTTGCCCTTCAAGATTTTCCCTTCAGGAGTACATATATCCAGACTTACAACAAAACTTCCGCCCTCTACTTGCTCACCTTCAAAAACAAGCTCAACTTCCTCGGGAAAAACCGTAATATATACAAAGAATTTGCCACCCGCATAATCGTAATGACCACAGTTTCTACTTAATACACTGTCCTGTTCTCTCGACGCCAGTCCATAAACCCTGTCTAAAAAGCCCTGAAGAAGATCAACGCATTTTAGTTTTTCAGTCATTACTTCCCCCCTTTGCGGCTTATTGATTTCAACACACCGTCAGTCAGGGCGTGATTGGATTCTGCTCCACGGGTATTTGCCCATGCTTTCAGTTTTGAATCATCAATCCGGTTGCTCCATCAGATTGATCGGCGCATGCCGTACAGCCTGTGCAACAGTGACAAAAGTGCCCCGTGCAAAGACCTAATGCACCGTGCGTCCCGGCTCGCCATCGCCCTGCGCCAGACTGCTTTCCCACGCAAGATTGTCGCCATCCCAACCGTAAAGCGTAAAACCGCAGCCCAGTTCGCGCTGTTTGCGGGCGTGTTCGTTTCTGTTCCAGAGGGAAGCGGCTTCCGGGCGCGGTTTGTAGTGCGCGCGGTTTTTTTTGTGCAGGCGGCGTCCCAGTGCGTCGTAAGCGAAGTCCACGCTCAGGCGCGGATCTTCGAAATGGACAAGTCGATCAAACAGCTCCCAACGCATATCGCTACGCTGACCGTTGTGCCAGCGCTGGATCTGATTACCGCGTTCGTCGTAGTCGTAGTGGGTGCCGGCGTATTCGCGCAGCAGGTTGTCGACCAGCTTGCTGCGCGGTGGCGTCAGATCCAGTGGACGACGGATTTCGGCAGCCTTGTCATCCAGCAGGTTACCGGCCGGGTCGAAGGCGAACGTTTCAGCGCCTTGACGCGTCACGGCGCTGAGCAGTCGGCCGACGGAATCGTAGCGATAGGCGAGCGAGCCGCGACGACTGTCGTTGATGTCGGTCAGTTGACAGAACAGTACATCCGTATGCGAAAGGGCATGAAGGTCACCCCCACGAGGTAACTAACGGTCACGAATTGCGGAAAAGATTTTTTGATTGCGGAAAAAAGAACAAAGGGCTTGCATGAGGTATGTCATGCAAGCCCTTGATATTCATGGTGCCCGAAGCCGGAATCGAACCGGCACGCCCTTACGAGCGGGGGATTTTAAGTCCCATGCGTCTACCAGTTTCGCCATTCGGGCGGTAGCGCGATCACGCGACACTGGAGCCATGAATGGGCATCAGCCCGGCCAGTGCTTGAAGCAGGGAGTGGAATATATACATCCAGCCCAGGTGAAGCAAGAACGAAACCTGCAAAAAAACCGTCTTCTGCGCTCACTGAATCCAGTGAAAAAACACGCTAAATCAGGGATCTACAGCATCCGTTCACTTGCCAGCGAGGATGCCGTCTTGCAGTTCGGTACCTGCCTCGGCGGCGCCAAGACTAACATGGCAGAATTAGCTAACCAACTGATTTTTAACGACTTATCTTCAAGCGCCAGACACACTTGAAGCCCGCGTCGCTGTGTTGTTGAAAGCGCGGGACGGATCTGGGCAATCAGGTATCAGGCCTCGGCGGAAAAATTCAGCGATAACTTGAGTTTGAGCGCTTCGTCCTTGGCTGCGGCCTGCTCGTGCTCCAGCTGCGTCGAAAATGCTTGCTTTACGACTGATGTATCGCGGACTTCGGAGCCCTTGATTTGCGCAACGCCACGATTGAGTTCCAGCACTTTGGACAGTTGGGCGTAGGTGTAATTGCCAGGACGAGTATTGCCGATGTTCATGAGAGTCATCCTTGATATCGAATCAATCCACTGGTGCCTGCGATGGCTAACAAATGAGGGGAGGAACTAAGACCTGCGCACCGATCAAACACGCCGATTGCCGATGGAGTTCGCCCAGTACACATGACCTCGCCATCCATGAACCGGTAAAGAGTCATAGATACCGGGCGAACGGCATAACGCTAAGCGTTCGCAATAACATGTTCAACTGTCAGCAATCACTGACGGCATGAATTCAGCCGGCATGATGGGTAAAAGCACCGGCAAAGGCCCTGCGCCCGGCCCGCAGTTCGGTGCGCAACTCGCCGATCAGATTGGAAATGTCTCGCACGCTGGTGAGTTCGGCGGTGGAAACCCCGGGCAGCAACAGCTCCACTCGTCCCGTTTCGGCATCGTAGATCTTGATGGTCAGGGCACCATTGGCAGCCAGGCTGCAGGTGCAGGAAAGCGGGAGAAAGCCGGACTCCAGTATGTGGCAAAGCTCGCTGGTGGAGAGCATGGCTGTCTCGCCTGTGTGAGATTGAGTGGATTTTTCCCGATGAGGATAGGCCAGCATCTGAGCTTGTGTGTCGAAAAATACACAAGAAACGATAACTGCCTCACAGTTCCTCGACGCTGTTGCCACCTGCAACCGAGTTCTCGATCAGCGCTGGATTTGCACGAAGATTTTCTAGGTTTTCGGCCCTCCACTGTGTAAGTTTCAGCCCATGAGCCTGAATCTTTGGCAACTGCGCACCGCGATTATTACCACCTGCATCAGCCAGGTGGGCTAGCGGCTATCCAAACCGTAACCAACCCGCCTCGAAGGCGGGTTCATGACCGCTCTTCTGAGGCAAGCCCCACAGGAGACACAACATGAACCCGTCGTCCCCCGCAACGCTGCACCTGTTATGCGGCAAGATCGCCTCGGGCAAATCCACCTTGGCCAGTCATCTGGCACAGGCTTGCGGCAGCGTATTGATCAGTGAAGACCAGTGGCTGGCGCAGCTGTATCCAGGCCAGATCCACTCGCTCGCGGATTATCTGCAGCATGCCCAGCGCCTGAAAGACGTGCTGGAGCCGCTGGTGATCGCCATGCTCCAGGCAGGAACCGGTGTCGTACTGGATTTTCCGGCCAATACCCTCGCCCAGCGCAGTGGGTTGCGGGCCCTGGCGGATCGGGCCGGCGTCGCTCATCGGCTGCATTTTCTGGATGTGGACGAAGACATCTGCCGCACCCGGCTGCGTGAGCGCAATGACCGGGGCGACCACCCCTTCAGCACCAGCGAGGAGCAGTTCGCGTTGATCTGCAGTTACTTCGTGCCTCCGCGGGCGGATGAAGGACTGCATATCGTCGTTCACCCGGTTGCCTGATGCTCGACCAACGGGCTCCGCAAGGAGTCCGACTGTCAGTCCGGCAAAGAAAGATATGCCGTGGCGATGGGCGGCGAAATCAAATTTCAGGCAAAAAAAAGCCCAAGTAGCTGATGGACACTTGGGACTAAAAATGCATAAACCGTGGTAGGTGAACGCAGGGCTATAGTAACGGAACAGTACATTCTGTAACAAGATATTTTTAGAAAAAAAACGCAAATATAATCACCTAAGTCATTAAATATCCACACTTTTTTTGAGTCTATGGCTTTTTGAAGAGCGGTTTTCCAATGGTTTTTCCTGGATTGAAGCTGCTCCGCGCAAGCGTCACCAGGCTTAAACAAAAGTGCGCTGAAAATTCACAAAATCGCAACAGACAGACGTGCCTGCCCATCATAAATTGCCGGCACCGTTCTCTATGGTGTGTGCTGGTATGAATGACTTTCTCGACGCCCTGCCCCTGATGCTCTGCCTGACCACCTTTGCCTGGTGCTGCTGGGGCTGAAAGACCTCAATCCCATCGATCGCGCCCACCGCATTGCCCCTCCCCCGCCTTTCGCCTTCACGCCGGCTCGCTTTCCTGGTTGACGCTGAACAGTGTCTGTCCGAGCGCGTGCGCCTGCTCCAGAGCCGGGATCACCTCGCCGCCCTCAGAATCAAACAGCAATTGCGAACTCAGCACTCGGGCTCCGCAGTAGTCAAAGATGCCGTGATCGATCTGGGTCTGCATCGCCTGGCGATAGCCATGCCGTTCATAGGTACCGGCATCGGCTCCAGCCACACCCAACAGATGCACCTGTAACTGCCCGAGTTTTTTCACCAGCTTGGCGTCAGCTCGAAAGTCGAAGGCCCAGCCATTGGCGAAAACCCGGTCGATCCAACCCTTGAGCAACGCCGGCATGGACCACCAGTACACCGGGTAGACCAGCACCAGGGCGTCGGCTCGGTCGATACGCGCCTGTTCGGCGAGCACATCCGCGGGAGGCGGCACCTGAGTGCGATGCACCGCGATATCGGCGGCGGCGAAACGCGGGTCAAATCCTTCAGCCCACAGATCGGCGATCTCGCTGGAATGTTCGCAAGAACGTCCCAGCCCCTCGGCAATCTGCCGCGCGAGACTGTGGGTCAGGGACTTGGGGTCGTGATGAGCGACAACGATGAGAGCGTGCATGACGAGTACTCCAAAGGACGGATTGCGCAGGATTAACCGGAATCTATATACTTTTAGTAAGTTAAGTCATTAAGTTACCTTTGGTATATAATCATGTCAAGCCGTCAGAAACCCGCCCCTGCTTCCGTACCGCGACGCCGCCTGTCCCGGGAACAGCGCCTGCAACAGTTGATCGCCGTGGCCTGGCAGATTGTCCGCGAGCATGGCACCGAAGCCCTGACTTTGGGCCACCTGGCGGAGCAGGCCGAGGTCACCAAACCGGTGGTCTACGACCATTTCGCCACCCGGGCAGTACTCCTGGCGACGCTCTATGAGGATTTCGACCAGCGCCAGACCGTACTGATGGATCGGGCCCTGGAAGCCTGCGAACCGACTCTGGCCGCCCGCTCCACGGTCATTGCCAGCTCTTATGTGGAATGCGTGCTGCTGCAGGGCCGGGAGATCCCGGGAGTCATCGCGGCCCTGGCCAGCTCACCGGAGCTGGAAACCATCAAGCGCGACTACCAACGGCTATTCCTGGAAAAATGCCGCGCCAACCTGGAGCCCTTCGCCGCTGGTGCAATGCTGACCACGGCCGGCTTACGGGCAATGCTCGGTGCCGCCGAAGCGCTCTCTCACGCGGCGGCGCTGGGTGAAATCAGCCCCGAACAAGCCCAGGAAGAACTGCGCGCCACCATCGTGGCCATGGTTGAAAGAGCGCGCAGCCAAGCCACCACTGCGAACTAACACTGGTATCCGGACATTGACGACCGTGCCCAGGCATCGAGCCTGCAAGGAAGAAGCAATGCTACTGACCCGCTTGGAACCTCTGGATGAATTGCTCCAGCGCCATCGCCCGGCGCTGGGCAAGGACTTCCTCGGCTATCGCAACCACGTCTACCGAGTCATCAACTTCTGCAATCTGCTGATCGACGCCAACGCCGAGCAACTGGAAAAACTGGCCATCGCCGGCGCCTTCCATGACTTGGGGATCTGGACCGCCAGGACCTTTGACTACCTGCCTCCCTCGCTACAGCTGGCCGAGGCCCATCTGGATGAGATCGCCAGGCCCGAATGGAAAAGCGAAGTGCTGGCGATGATCGAACTGCACCACAAAGTCGGTGCTGCCACGGCTCATCCCGGCAGCCTGGTGGAGAGTTTCCGGCGTGCCGACTGGATCGATGTATCCCTGGGGCTGATCAGTTTCGGCATCCCGCGGGACGTACGGCGACAGATCTTCTCGGCTTTTCCTGACGCGGGCTTTCATCTGCGGCTGGTTCAATTGTCCGCCAAGCAGTGCCTGACCCGGCCCTGGAAGCCCCTGCCCATGCTGCGCTGGTGAATCACCGGCGATCCGCACCCGGCCGCCAGCAAGGCGTAAACTGCTGCCAACCCTGGCACTCCCGGCGGCCCGACCAGCAGGCCGCCCCCACCACCGAGAACAGCATGTCGCCCCACTCCCCTGCTCCCACGCCCATGAGCCCCTCGACAGCAGACGGTCAAACGCCTGCGCCTCCCCGGGACCCCCGGGCAGTGGACGCCGATGCAGCCCAGGTGCTCTCGGTATTCGACTTTGCCGGCCCCCCCACCCGCCATGACAGCTTCGTGCCCTTCCTGCGGTTTGCCTTCGGCAAGCAGCGCTTCAACCGGAAAATCCTCAGGCTGGCCTTGCCCAGCCTGGAGTATCTGGCTCGGCGGATGGACCGCGACCAGCTCAAGGCACAATTGATCCGCACCTTTCTGACTGGTGTCGAAGCGACATGGGTGCAACAACAGGCTGAAGCCTTCTGCCGGCGGTCCTGGAGCCGGCTGATGCGTCCAAACGGTCTGCAGGCAGTGGCCGACGAACTGCGCTCCGGTGCACGGGTAACCTTGTGCTCGGCCTCGCCGGCCCTGGTCCTGCAACCTTTCGCCACGCGCCTGGGAGTCCAATTGATCGGCACCGAACTGGAGGTGGTCGACGGCGTACTGACCGGACATATCGCGGGTCACAATTGCCGCTGCCAGAACAAGGTACTGCGCCTGGAAAGCGTCTACGGCCCATTGAGCCAGTACCGTGTCCGGGCCTGGGGCGATACCCGGGGCGACCATGAGCTGCTGGCAGCGGCCCAGGACCCTCACTGGCGACACTTCCACCCAAGCTGGCGCCGCGGGCAAGCTCCTCGCTGACGCCCTCGGCACCCGACCAACGGCCGGTCGCCCGCACAAGGATTCGCTATACCCAAGAGCAGGCGCCGGGACGCTCGCCAAAGGACCCGCCGCCTGCACAAAAGCGGCTCACGCAGATCAGGACATGAGCCGCCCACACAGGGAGAGGGCCTGCCACCGTGAAAGCTCATGCTTATCTGCTGCGCACCCTGGCCGTGCTGCTGGCGGTCATAGTCCCCACGCTCATCCTCCTCGGTCATCCCCGCCCCATCACCTACCCGCCGTTTGCCCCCCATATCGACTGGCCTCGACTGAGCGCCTGGGGCTGCTGTCTGCTGGGCCTGGCCGCGCTGTTCGTGCTGGCCGGCCTGCGCATTCGCGGGCGCGTCCTCGGGGTACTGATCGACGAGCGCAATCGCTACTCGCTGTCGCGTCTGCAGATGAGCCTGTGGACCCTGCTGGTGCTGGCCACCTTGTACACGGTGTACATCGCCAACATTGTCCGCGGCGATGCCACCACGGCGCTGACAGTAGATCTGGATTACAACCTGATCGCCTTGATGGGCTTCAGCCTGGCCAGTTTCGTCAGCGCGCCCATGGCCCTGAGTCGTAAAGCCGAGCAACCTACCGACAGCGTTGCGCTGACCAGCACCGGTCAGCAGTTGCTCGACAGTCAGAAGCTGGCCGCCATGCCTTCGGCCAATGGCCAGGTGTTGATGAAAGGTGATCCGAAGGACGCGCGACTGGCCGATCTGATTCGCGGTGAAGACGTGACCAACGGCACCATCGTTGACCTGCCGCGCCTGCAGATGTTGTTGATCACCCTGCTGGTGATCCTGGTGTATGGGGCAGCCGTCGGCCATAGCCTGGGGTCCGGCTACTGGGTTATGCAGGACTTGCCGAAACTGCACAGCACCCTGCTGTTGCTGGCCCTGATCAGCCACAGCGGCTATGTGGTCGGCAAACTGATCCCCACTAGCCTCAACCCTGCCGCCAGCGGGCCCGCGCCAGCCATTGAGGCCCAACAAGCCGCGCCCCAAGCCAACGCGGGCGTGGCGCAGAATCAGCCCGCCCCCGGCGCGCTCAATCCGCCATAGTCGCAAAGCGCTGGCGCATGCTGGCACTGGCGGCGGGCCCGGCCTGCACGGTGCAGTCCTGCAACGGCACCAGATGCCCATCGGCCACATCCGCCATGACCGGCTGCACAGGTCGTCCGCTTGCACGCTCGATCAGTTGCACGCTCTCGCCTTCGGGAGCGAAGTGGCGGTTGCCCCATGCCACGAATGCCAGCAACACCACGCGAAAGTCCTCGCCCTTGGCGGTGGGCACATATTCATGGCGCAAGGGCCGCTCGCTGTAGGCGCGACGCTCCAGCAACCCAGCCTCCACCAGCGCGTTCAGGCGCCGGGTCAGCATGTTCGGGGCAATGTCCAGGCTGCGGGAGAACTCGTCGAAGCGCCTCAAGCCATGCAGCGCGTCGCGCATGATCAAGATGCTCCACCATTCGCCGACCCGCTCCAGGCTCCTGGCGATGGGACATTCGGCTTCGATCAGACTTTTTCGTTGCATGACGGGCTCCTGCAGTGCACCTCGGTTTTTTGTGGAACGGGATGTTACTTTCATGATGATAGTATCGTCCACATTTCGTTGTTCCCCCCAAACAAGCGAAGGAGCAGGACCCACATGAGTAAACGCATCGTAGTCACCGGCATGGGCGCAATCACTCCACTGGGCTGTGGCGTTGAACAGGTCTGGCAACGCCTGCTGGCGGGGCAGTCCGGCATCCGTCAACTGCCACAGGAGTTCATCCAGGGTCTGTCCACCACCATTGGCGGCCAGGTGCCCGACTCGCAGCAGGATCCGCAGGCCGGCTTCGATCCGGACCGTCTGCTGACGCCCAAGGAACAGCGCAAGATGGACCGTTTCATTCTCTTCGCCCTGGCCGCGGCGGAAGAGGCCCTGGCCCAGGCGCAGTGGAAACCCGATAACGCCGCCGCCCAGGAACGCACCGCCACCATCATTGCCTCGGGAGTCGGAGGCTTCCCGGCGATTGCCGATGCCGTGCGCACCAGCGACAGCAAAGGCCCGCGGCGCCTGTCGCCCTTCACCATTCCGTCATTCCTGAGCAATATGGCCGCCGGCCACGTTTCGATCCGCCACAGCCTCAAGGGGCCACTGGGAGCGCCTGTCACTGCCTGCGCGGCCGGAGTCCAGGCCATCGGTGACGCGGCGCGAATGATCCGCGCCGGAGAAATCGATATCGCCGTCTGTGGCGGAGCGGAAGCGGCAATTCACCAGGTCAGCCTGGCTGGCTTCGCCGCTGCGCGGGCCTTGTCCAGCGATTACAACGACACGCCGGAGCGCGCCTCGCGCCCCTTCGATCAGGCCCGGGACGGGTTCGTCATGGGCGAAGGCGCCGGTCTGCTGGTCATAGAGGAGCTGGAGCATGCCCTGGCCCGAGGCGCGCAGCCCATCGCCGAACTGGTGGGCTACGGCACCAGCGCCGATGCCTACCACATGACAGCCGGCCCTGAAGATGGCGACGGTGCGCGGCGTGCCATGCAGCAGGCACTGAACCAGGCCGGCGTCCAGCCGGCCCAGGTACAGCATCTGAATGCCCATGCCACGTCCACCCCCGTGGGCGACAAAGGCGAACTGGCAGCGATCAAGAGCGTGTTCGGCAGCGGCCGCGGCCCGGCCATCAGCGCGACCAAATCCGCCACTGGCCATTTGCTGGGCGCGGCCGGCGGGATCGAGGCGATCTTTACCATTCTCGCCTTGCGCGACCAGATCGCCCCGGCCACGCTCAACCTGGAAAACCCCGACCACGACGCTGCGGGCCTTGATCTGGTCAGCGGCCGGGCACGCCAAGTGGCCATGCAATACGCCCTGTCCAACGGCTTTGGTTTTGGCGGGGTCAATGCCAGCGTGCTGTTCAAGCGCTGGGAATAGTGCTGGCAGTCGACAGACTCAGTGTCGGGGTTTCAGCCAGCTTGGGCTGCAACCCCGGCGGTCCGGCCTGAGCCGGACCTGCGAGCGCCGAGCATCAAAGCGAGCAGCTGTACTGATATTCAAAAGGAAACATCAAGGTATCCACCACGCCGGAAAAGGGTGCATCCAGCGCCAGCAATGGCCAGAGCACGCCGTTGTTTTCCTTCGCCAGTGCCCAGTCCATGCGCACACCGATATAGGGGCAGGTGTCGGGCGTGGTTCGGACAATCAATGCGGTGCACCCATTCAGCCCCAGGGCCAGCGCCAGCAACAACAGACTTCGCAACACGTAACATCCTTATCACTAGCATCGGCAAGCGCCCCCGGGCGCTGCATGGCCGACGCGGCACTGCACACTCTCAAGCCTTGTAGTCGCAATGGATCTGCAGGCTTTGCGTAGGGTTGCGATGGATCTCGAAGCCACATTGCCTCAGGGTTTCCCTGACTTCATCAACCACCGCCGCGTAACGCGCCTGGCGCGAGCGCTGGTGATCACCCTTTGTCAGTCTCAGCATGCAGATCGAACCTGATTGTTACGCGGGCCCGAATGGTACACACAGGGGCATCCGGGTGCAGGAAATTCACCGCCGAAAAACCCATATGCCAACGTGCCGGCCCAGTGACAGCCCGGCGGCGGTTTAGTTAACATAGCGATGGCTCATAGCCACTATTGTTGATCACAGTGACCGCAGGGGTTGTATGTACGATTTAACGAGTCTGGTCATTGTCGATAGCCCGTTTGGCTTGAATGTCCTGCAAGTCACCGCTGACCTGGTGGCCGGCGCACTGGACGAGCTGCTGCAAAATTGCGCAGGTGGCGCGAACATCACCCAGAAGCTCGACTACTCCATTCTGAGCCTCTATCAGGACAAGCTCGAAGCAGCCATTCGCGACACGAGCCTGCCGCCACTACCCATGCCCAGTGCCGCCGATAGCCTTCGCTGATTCGTTGCGAACAGCAGGCCGCCGACCTGACCATCCAGCCTGATGCAAGGAAAACCCCAGGGGGGACTCAGGATATTCCCGCGTAGGCGGCCCATTTGCTCATGTCTTGAAGGGATATGTTGCCGCCACAGACCACCAGACCGATGACCGCGTCCTCGGGCAGCCTCGGCGCGGTGGCCAGCATGGCCGGAACCAGCGCTCCGCAAGCCAGTTCGACCCATTGCCTGGCGTCCTGCGCAAAGCAAACCATGCCCTTGATGGCGTCATGGTCAGAAACCACAAGCATGTCTTCCAGATAGTGGCGCGCATGAGCAAACATCAGCTCATCGATGATGGGAACACCCAGGGTCGAGACGATCGAACTGATCTCCACGTCCACTGGCTTGCCTGCCTGCAACGCCTGTTGCATGGAGCTTGCGCCGGCAGTCTCGACGCCCCAGACACGGATTCCGGGCTTGATCGCCTTCAACGCCGTGGCCACTCCCGCCAGCATCGCCCCACCACCCACCGCGACGAATACGTCGGTCAGGGACGGGCAGTCGGCAATGAACTCAAGGGCCAGGGTGCCATGCCCCTCGGCGATCAGGGTGTCGGCGCAATCGTCGATAACCACATAGCCCTGCTCCTCAAGCGCCTTGGCCCGGGCAAATGCACCATGAACGTCTTTTTCGATAATCACCGAACTGCCACTGGCGCGAATTCGCTCGACCGATGTTGAGGGCGCGCTCTCGGGCATGATCACCGTTACCTTGGCGCCGAAGCACTTGGCCGCCTCGCCGATGGCAATCCCGAAATTGCCACCACTTACGGCAACGAAATGGTTGTCGTCGAGATTCTTGGCAAGCGCCGAAAACTTGTTGAGCACCCCGCGGGCCTTGAACGAGCCCCCGACCTGCATGTTTTCAAGCTTGAGAAAGACGGGCCGCCGAGCCTTGTCGCTGAGCATTGAACTGTTGACCGTCGGCGTGCGAGTTACCGATCCATCTATCCGTTGCGCCGCTGCAACGATGGATTTGAAATCAATTAGCTGAGTCATCTGGGGCTGCTGTCCTTGGATTGAGATGCACGGGACTTCCAACGTCCGCGCCTGGTCGGCTTGGATTCAGACTGCCTGCCGACCCTGGTGAAAAATACAGGACAACCTGAGCTGCGCGCCACACATTGAGCGGATTCAGCCGTTCGATGAAAGCCGCTGTCCGGCCCCCATCGGTGAAAGTGGGTATCACCAGCAATTGATTACCCACCTGTGAAGCATTTGCCAGAGACGCTGCGGCACTTGCCGAGCGGCCAGCGGAGCGGGCAGACCCGATTTGCGTCGGGCCTGCCATAGCCACTATCTCAAGGGCATTCGCAGGTCGATGGACCGAATACCGGACCGCTGCACGGATCCTTGGACGGGCCGAACACCGGGCACGAGGCCTGGGCAGTCAGGGAGAAACCACACAGCAGCAATACCGCCAACAGCACTTTCTTCATTTGCGACCTCCTGGTCAGTCATCCAATCGTCCATGTGCCCGGGCAAGGGCACGGACAGTCATCAAGGGCACTCGCAGACCGTCGGGCCGAGCACCGGACCGGCACACGGATCCTCACCAGGCCCGAGCACCGCGCAGTCCGCCTGCGCTGTCAGCGAGAACATCCATAGCAGCAACGAAGCCGCCAGCATTTTTCTTTTCAACCTGACCTCCTTGGTCGAGACAATGATCACGATCCGCGCCTTCCCCTTGTCTCAGGGGGCGGATGCACGCCCATGGCACGGCGCGCAGCAAGCCCTGCCAGCACTTCCGCCAGCGGGCCCGCAACAGCAAAGACCACAGTCTGCAATTGCGCCAGTGCGGCACAGTGTCACAGCACTGGTCATCTGCCCCGAGCGGGGCATGAGGCCCTCGTTGTCACCCTGTACACCGAAGGTCACGACATCATCACCCTGGCCTGCGTGATCGACGACAAGGACAAGAACTGCTGAGCTGATCAAGGCCGACAGGACCCGGCGCCCCCCGTACTCGGCACAGGTGAACGGCCCAATCCCCTTAGCTGATATCATCCGGCAACTTATCCGCCGAGTAACAACGATGAATCGCCGCAAGAAAATAAACCAACTGCTGAAGGCCAACGCCAAGAAGGCCAGCGCCAAACTGGCACCGAAAAAGAAGTCGACCTACATCAGCAAGGCCGACCGATTGAAACTGGCGGAGCAAGTCGCTCAAGACCCGGCCATCGTCCCCGACAGCTGATACTGCACGCCTGGCATACGCCCACTACACCTTTGCCTCGGCAAACTGGTTACGTCCCGATGCCTTGGCAATGTACAGCGCCTGATCTGCCGCTTCGATCAGTCCTTGCAGATGGTTCAACTCCACACCCGTGGCGGCGGCGATTCCTATGCTTACACTCACCCGCCCCAACGGGCTGGAAGCGTGCGCAATGTTCTCCTGCTCCAAGCGACTGAGAATATGTTGCGCCACTATCCTCGCACCGTCGCTGTCGGTACCCGGCATGATGACGCCCATCTCCTCTCCGCCATAACGTGCCACCAGATCCGACGGCCGTCGCACACACTCCTCCAGGATTCTGCCAACCGCCTGCAGGCAGGCGTCTCCGGCTACATGCCCGAGCGAATCGTTAAACAGTTTGAAGTAGTCGATATCGATCATCATCAATACCAACGAGGCATTGGCACGTTGTGCCCGACGCGCTTCGGTGGCGAGGCTCTCGTCGAAGCAGCGCCGATTGGCCAGCCCCGTCAAGGGGTCCTTCATGGCCAGCAACTCCAGTTGGCGATTGGATGAGAGCAACTGCTGCTGGGCGCCTCGCAACTGGCCTTCAACCTCGGTTCGCCGGCGAATATCCAGGATCAAGAAGCAACCGATCAGAGCGGTAAGCCCCAGCAGCCCCACCACCACGACCGTCGACAACAACGCCTCCATACGCCACGCAGCCAGGGCCTCTCGCTTGCCGAGAGCAACAGTCGTGATCACAGGCAGCTGGTCACTCTTGCGAAAGGCATAAAGACGCTCGACACCGTCCAGGCTGGAGGTAAACGACGCGGTACCGGCGGTTCGATCGACAAGGTACTTGGCATAGATCGGCGACTTGGAAAAGTTGCGCCCCATATCCTGCTCACGGAAGGGATAGCGAACCAGCAACGTACCATCGGTATTGGACAAGCCGATGGCCCCCTCCTGCCCTACATCGATCTTGCCAAACAACCGCAGGAAGTTTTCGATCCCCAGGGTAACCGCCACGACTCCGGCAAACTCGCCGCGAGAATCATTGAAACGCCGACTGAGGGTAATCACCCACTCCTGATTGGAGCGGCTCTGGATGGGCGGCCCGATAAAGGTTTCACGGGATGGATCGTCGCGATGATGAATGAAATAGGCCCGATCACTGCTGTTCGCCCCGGCAGGAATCGGCCGATTGGAAGACATCAACCAACGGCCCTGATTATCGTAAATGGTGACGCCGCTGAGCTGTGGCATCAGCGGTTCCTGCCGGTGGATCAGCTTACTCAGGCGCTGAATCTGAGGAGGACCGCTACCTTCGGTTTCCAGGCGCTCGACCAGCCCGAGCAACAGCGCCGAGCTTTGACGAACTATCCCTTCGGTGTAGGTAGCAAGCGCCTGGGTCAGGTTCAGACCGTGAACATTGACATCCCTTAATACCTGCTCGCGAGATGCCAATACTTTCCAGACAGTCAATGACGCCAGGGAGCAACCAACGACCAACAGCAAAAGCACAACCAAGCGTGTATCACGCTTCACGTTCCCACCTTATGGATAGTACGGTTCAAGTTCTAGTGTAGCGGTTGTAATAGATTGGTAGAAATTTAAACCCGTTGCGGGAGGTCAAAAGTCCATTGCAGATCAACTAGTAGTAAATGCATAGTCATTAATCAGCACCAGAAGAAGTCACCGTGCCCACTGCAACGTCAAGAATGACGCAACTGCGAAACACAGCTCTGTACCTGCGACGCAGATACACAGCCTGTTTTTTCGGGCGACAAGTGTCGCATGCGTGCCACTGGCCGCACCATCGCGGCCCTCATCACCAGACGGTGTTTGGCCCCCGTCAATATCGCTTATGACACCAACAATGACTGCAGACGAAACCTTATTGTTAATACTGCACGTTAGTTCCAAATCAAACCCATGACTCAGTGCAGAAAAAAACTTAGCTAGTTAATGATCGTGCTCAAAAAAAACCGGCTCGCCATTAAAGTTAATAGATATTCCGGCGGATACATGGAAACCCAAGCCAGCTTGGGCCAGCCAACTAAGAGTTCGTCGAGGGTCCTATGGACGCATTACGTAACATCAAGCTTTCCACACGATTAATCTCTGCATTTGTGGTGTGCGCCATCATCACACTGGGAGTGGGGCTCTTGGGACGCTCGGGTATCGCATCGCTAAAAACAACAATAAACGAAATCGTTAGCAACAACCTGGTGTCCGTTAACAATACGGGCAATGCTCGGGCCGGTGTTTTTGCCTACTCCAGGGATCTGCATGCAGCCCTGCTTTTTAAGTACACCAAGGCGGATTCAGGGAAGTTTGAAGCGGCAGTACAGTCCATGTCCGAAAACCAGAAGGAAGTTGAGCGGCTTTTCAAGGAATATCGCCAGACGCCTCTCGCCGATGACGAGCGGGTGGCGGGCGATCAGTTCGAAAAGGACTGGCCGGCCTACGTTCAGGGGGCGAACAAAGTCATCGCCCTGGCGAGATCTGGCGACCTTGATGGTGCCATGCAGACTTTCCAGCAGCAGGTTGCCCCGGCGTCCAAGCGCATCATCGATCAACTGCAAATCATAGTTGCCTCCAACTATCGCCAAAGCGGTGAAGCCGCCGACGCAGCCGAGGCCGCCACTACCAGTGCTTACTGGACATTGGGCATCGGGGTGCTGATCGCGTTCATCGCGGCCGTCTCGTTGGGCATGATCATCACCCGCTCGATCACCCGGCCACTTTCCATCGCTGTCCACAGCGCAGAGGAAGTAGCGGAAGGCAACCTTTCCAAGAGCATTCAGGTCAGCGGCCGGGATGAGGTCAGTGCACTGCTCAATGCGCTGGATAAAATGCAGCAAAACCTGCGGGCCACGGTCAAGGAGATTGGCAGTGCTGCTGACCAACTGGCCTCTGCATCCGAAGAGCTGAACGCCGTCACGGAAGAAAGCTCGCGGAGTATGACGCGACAGAATGACGAGATTCAGCAAGCGGCAACGGCGGTAAACGAAATGACCGCGGCAGTGGAAGAAGTTGCCCGCAATGCCACAGGCGCCTCAGAAGCCTCCGAGCAGACCAGCCGCAGCGCCGTGCAAGGGCGCGATCAAGTGCGCAGGGCCGTTGACTCCGTTGGCGCAATGGCAGACGAAATTGCCAATTCGACCGGCAAGGTTGAGGTGCTCGCAACCCGCGTCAACGAGATCACGAAAGTGCTTGAAGTGATCAGGGCCATCGCCGAGCAGACCAATCTCCTGGCCCTCAATGCGGCCATCGAAGCCGCCCGGGCGGGTGAACAGGGTCGCGGCTTCGCAGTGGTGGCCGATGAAGTCCGCGCACTGGCCCACAGGACCCAGGCGTCGACGGCGGACATCGAATCGATGATGCAACAGGTGCGCTCGGGAGCTGAAGAAGCCGTCCTTGCGATGAACAAAAGCAAAGAGCTGGCCGCCGATACACGGGCGCAGTCGATTGAGGCCGGCCAGGCCCTGGACAGCATCACCGAGGGCGTTTCCGTCATCAACGAAAAGAACCTGGTCATCGCAAGTGCAGCTGAAGAACAAGCTCAGGTCGCACGCGAGGTCGACCGTAACCTGATCAACATCCAGGATCTTTCCGCACAAACCGCGACAGGCGCACATCAAACCAGCGCTTCAAGCGCCGAACTGTCGCGACTCGCGACCTCATTTGGCGTGCTGATCAGCCGATTCACCGTTTGATGGGCAAAGCATTGAGTGCCTAGACCGGGCATCAGCCTGACAGGTCAACACTCTCCTCAAGCTCAAGCGCCTCCCCTTACGGAGAGGCGCCGACAGCCCGCAGCACTTTGTTGAAGGTTTGCCGCCTCAAGCGTCTTTCATTGCCGAACTGATTGCTCAATACAGCGTGAATGGAGTCGGCTTCATCGACGCTTGAGCGCGTGGCTGGCTCGGGTTCGACAATACGATGTTTTCCTCGAACTCTCGGGGATCTTCGCTATTACTCGCGGTATATCTTAGAATGCGCGGTTGCCGAAGAACCGTCGTGACTTTAGCCATGAAGGGCTTCCATCCTTTACTAAGAAGTGTGGTTTAGATGAACAAGCCTTTCATTACCCTGTGCCCTGAAATCACTCGGGCGCACGCGCTGACGTTGATGGATTGGTTGGAAGATGAGCGCGTTACCTGCTATCTGAGCGATTCGCGTGATGTCTCTCGCTCCATCGAACAAGTCATCGATCGGACTCAATTGCCGATCCTGACCCATCTTTTCAATCGAGGCGGCCGGTTCTTCATGGCCTATGACCGGCATGACGCCCCGGTGGGCTTTGTCCGTCTGATCAAGACCGACTCCAACTGCGAGATAGTCCTGGTCATCGGAGACAGCGACAAATGGGGCCGAAACCTCGGCGCCCGCACCATCCGCGAAGGCATGAAACTGGCCTTCCTCGACATGCGTGCCGAGAAGCTCATCGCCAAGATCCACCCGGACAACGCACGCTCGCTGAAAGCCTTTCAACGCAGCGGCTTTCTGCTTGAAAGCGAAACGCCGACATTGAAATCATTTTCCATGACCGCGGGGCGCTATCTCCAGTTCTTGCGCGAAGGCACCGTTGTCGACTCCACCGAGATCTACATCACTGAAATCGACAAAGCCAGGCTCGAGAGCCTGATCGTGTTCGAGCAAGGCTCGGCGATTGTAGAACTTGAACATGAGCTTGAACGAGCCATTGTCGTCAAGCCGCAGCAGGTGGCGGGCAATGTCATCACGATGAACTCCAGGGCGTTGCTGCAACTGGATGACGAAGAGCTCGAAGTGGCCCTGGTCTACCCTGAAGACGCGGACTGCGACGCAGGGAAGCACTCCGTGTATTCCGACTTAGGCGCCGCCATCCTTGGCTATCGGGAGGGAGACGCCATCGACTGGCGAATCTCTGATCGGACCCGCAGGATCGAGATCCGGAAAGTGCTTTACCAGCCGGAGGCTGCGGGCGACTTCCACTTGTAATTGAGCCTTTTGCCCGATGTTCGTACATCGGGCACCAGGATTCCCCAAAGGACGGCGCCTCGCTTTCCGCGCCTGAGCGCTGGTTGCACGGTCAAGGGTAGTCTTACAGAACCCGGCACATCGCGAGGCACCTGCTCCCCCTCTGTTCACCTCAGCCATTCTCGGTTGACCGCCTGGCTTGTGCCTGGCTGATCCGTCGCTTCATTGACCACGATGCTCAGATCCTCTGGCTGGACAGGCCACAGGACTGCCCAGCCACTGCGCTGAGTTTTTATTTCGCTGAGGCGACTTTCAGTCATGTGGGCAACCGGGTTACTTTCGAGACCTTGCAAGCCAGCTTCGAGCTTCAAGAGCCCGGCCTAAACCGTATCGCGGCCTTGGTGCATTACCTAGATGTTGGAGGCACTCATGCAGCGGAGGCAGCCGGTGTCGAGCGAGTGCTTGCCGGCCTGCGCGAAACCATTACCGACGACGACCATTTGCTGGCTGCTGCGAGCGCCATTTTCGACGGTCTGCTCGCCGGCTTTGTGAAAGATGAACAACCCAATGAGTAAGGTATCGGCACCCATGGTTGAAGAAGAGCTGTCGAAGCCGGAAGCGATCAGCCTGCGTGAGGCGTTCTGGTTCTGGTTGAAGCTCGGCTTCATCAGCTTCGGCGGGCCTGCGGGCCAGATCTCGATCATGCACCAGGAATTGGTGGAGCAGCGGCGCTGGATATCCGAACACAGATTTCTGCATGCCCTCAATTACTGCATGTTGTTGCCTGGGCCAGAGGCGCAGCAGTTGGCAACTTACATTGGCTGGCTGATGCATCGAACGTGGGGAGGTGTTATCGCCGGCGCGCTGTTTGTGCTGCCCTCACTGTTCATCCTGATCGCGCTGTCGTGGATGTACATCGCGTTCGGCGAAGTACCGGTGGTAGCCGGGCTCTTCTACGGCATCAAGCCTGCCGTGACAGCCATCGTAGTGCAGGCGGCACATAGGATCGGTTCTCGGGCGCTGAAGAACAATTGGCTGTGGGCGATAGCAGCGGCTTCATTTGCCGCGATCTTTGCATTCAATGTTCCGTTCCCATTGATCGTTCTTGGGGCCGCCTTGATCGGTTATGTCGGTGGACGCCTGGCACCCACGAAATTCAGAACCGGCGGCCATGGCGCCGCCAAGAAATCCTTCGGCCCGGCCTTGATCGACGACGACACTCCGTCCCCGGAGCATGCCCGCTTTAGCTGGTTGAAATTAGCATCGCTCGCAGTGATCGGCGCCCTGTTATGGGCTTTGCCGATGGGTGCCTTGACCGCGCTCTTTGGTTGGGAAGGAACCTTGACCCAAATGGGATGGTTCTTTACCAAGGCCGCCTTGCTGACCTTTGGTGGGGCCTACGCCGTGCTGCCGTATGTCTACCAAGGCGCAGTCGGACACTATGGGTGGCTGACCCCAACCCAGATGATCGACGGGCTGGCGCTGGGAGAAACCACGCCAGGGCCACTGATCATGGTGGTGGCCTTCGTCGGCTTCATCGGGGCCTATGTCTCGCAGGTATTCGGGGCTGATCAGGTCTTTCTGGCCGGAGCCGTCGCCGCCGCGCTAGTCACATGGTTCACCTTCCTGCCATCATTTTTATTCATCCTCGCGGGCGGCCCTCTGGTGGAGTCGACCCACAACGAACTCAAGTTCACGGCACCGCTTACCGCCATCACCGCTGCCGTGGTTGGGGTGATCCTCAATCTGGCGTGTTTCTTCGGCTATCACGCGATTTGGCCGAAAGGCTTCAGCGGCCACCTCGACTGGCCCTCTGCACTGATCGCCGTTGCAGCGGCGATTGCCTTGTTCCGCTTCAAGCGGGGCGTCATCCAAGTGCTGATGGCCTGCGCGCTAGTCGGTTTGGCAGTGCATCTGCTGCGCTAACTGACAGTCTTTGCCGGGTATTGGGCGCGCCGTATCAGCAAGGGCATGAACGGCCAGATCTGGACGGCGTATCACTACGATGGCAGGTGCCAGGCGTAGGACCGCTTTGTCAGTCACGTGATCCTCAAGGAACTTCGCGAGACTACCCCTGGAAAGCTTCATGCTGAGCTTGGTTTTCCCATACCAGCCCACGTTGACGCCACCATCAGCACGGCCGTCCTTGAGGTTGGGGATGCCTTCCTGCGTCCAGTCCAAGCCCGAATTGGCGATCAATTTGCCTGTCGGCTTGATGCCCTCATAGCCATTGCGCGCGATCATCCTGAACAACAGCGCGATGTTTTACCCCGCCCATGAGATCACGCAACCTTCGCCAACAAGGATTTGATGGCTGTTTCGGTATTGGCGATTGCCGCCTGCAGCGCATCGGGACCGAGCACCGTGCCTTCGACGCGTACCACTTCAACGTCGGTCAAGCCGATGAAACCGAGCAAGTGCAGCAAATAGTTGGTTTGAAAGTCGAACGGCGCCCAAGCACCTTCCGAAAACACGCCGCCAGCCGCGGTAACGAGATAGACCTTCTTGCCAACGAGCAATCCTTTCGGCCCGGTGTCGCCATAGCTGAAAGTGATGCCTGGCCAAGTGACGTGATCGAACCATGCCTTGAGCTGTGAGGACGGGCCGAAGTTGATCATGCCCGACCCCAGCACGATCACATCGGCGGCCTTCAATTCATCCACCAGTTCCTGGGCGATCTTCACGGCCTCGATCTGTTCCGGCGTGCGCTCTTCGGGCAATGTGATGCGGCCCTCGATGTAGGCCGGGGCGATGTGCGGTGGAGGATTGGCGGCAAGGTCGCGCACAACAAGCGAGCCGCCCGAGTGGCCCAGGATGCCTTCAGTGATCTGAATGGCGAAGCGGGTGGAAAGGCTGTCCGCTCCGCGCGGACTGGAAGTGACAAGTAGAGTACGGCTCATGACTGCTCCTAAGTATAAAATAAGAACTGAGTAAACTATTTAATCTAAATTACCAATTCATACGAAGGATGGTATGGTCACTTCCGTTTCCCCACAAGAAGGCACACGCATGTCACTTAGTCACACCGAACTACCTGCCGACATGCCTGCTCCTGACGCAGGTGGCTGTCTGGCGACCCGTAAAATCCTGGATCGCATCGGCGACAAGTGGACCCTCTACATCGTCGCCACGCTGGCTAAAGGCCCGCAGCGCTTCAACGAATTGAAGCGTGGCATCGACGGCATTTCCCAACGGATGCTGACGCTGACCTTGCGCGGGCTGGAACGTGACGGACTGATTACCCGAACGATGTATCCGACCATTCCTCCACGCGTCGATTACGAACTCACCGACATGGGAAAAACGCTGCTGGAGCCGGTGATGGCACTGGTCAACTGGGCGAACGAAAACCAGTTCGCCATTGCGCAGGCGCACGAACGTTTTGACGAAAAGCCCGAGTCAGATCAGGTGATGATTCAGGGCGTTATCTACGAACGTCGATAAGCGAATCTCAGGCGACTCGGGGTTACCGGGCGTGCAGATTCTCGGTTGACCGGGAAGTTAGTTGCACCTGGTATGACCAAGGAGCGAAAACGATGAAAACTGGCTCAGCCCGATGCCAGAAATAGTTTGATTACGGGAACGATCCAAAAATATGCGGAGATGACTGCCCAAATCCCAGGCAATAAAAAACCCCGTAGACGTTGATCTACGGGGTTTTCAAGGGTGGAGGCCGAGGTCGGAATCGAACCGGCGTAGGCGGATTTGCAATCCAGATAAAATATCAACACTTTCAAATAGTTAATGATAGATCCGTTCCGCAAGCGCCATCTCTTAGAAAGCCTGCAGCCCACGGTCTATGCGGATCATTATTTTGATTGCGGAACTGATTTCACTGGCACCCTTAGCGGTTCAGAGCCCAGTGACAGCTGCAGTCCTCAAGGCTCCTCTACCCCTCCTGAACCCTGCAAGCTCAATCGATCCGATGATGGATCGAGCGCATTAAATAAAAAATCACTTATTTTTCAGACACTTAATAAAAAAGCAATCTTTGCTGTAGCAAAAATTAAGCAGAGTGGATGGAAGGCCACTCAAACCGATCAAATATCGATTAAATCCGTTCAATTAAAGTAACCAAAGAGAGGATAGGGATTCGAACCGAATCCCTATTGTCCCGAGGCTGGTTTTGGCCAGAAGCTAACATTGAGTCTTCACAGATATCCACTTGCAAGTCCAAGGCAAGTTCACTGAGCGACTGGATATATCTAGCTGAGGGGGCAAACCAAGGGTAATAGGATCCGCAAGCATTGCCGCATGTTAATTAACTAGGAGGGCCAAGGTGGAAAATGGGTATTACTGCCTGGAAGGTTTCCATCGAATGAGCAAAGGCTCCCTACCAGGTTACGGTGTGGGAGCCTATTGAACACGGATTGATCCTCAACCTTATCATCTAAGCAATGATAAAGGGACGATCGTCTTACTCTTCAGGAGCGCTCATGAGGTGCGTTGCGCCTTACGCGTTTTTTTATTTTAGCTTTACGCTCGCTAACGTGTGAAACTGATTTAAACTGACTCCCCACGTCCAATGCTTTAGCAATGCCTGGGTTTAGCAGTAAATCTGCGCCAAATTTAACAGCTGGAGCGATATTATTGAGCGTTCTCTCACGATATGCCCAATGATAGAAAACGTTATTGCCAGAAGATGTAACATCCTTATACCCAATAACATTCACATCAAAAAATAACTGCAGCAATGTCTCCGCATCAGTCAAATAACGGGGAGCATCGAACTCTTCCCCGTTGGCCCACTTCTTAAAAGCGGTGAAGGCTTCCACAAAGTGGGCAGTGGAAAATCTACTTCGCCCATCCAAAAACTGAAAAAACTTTATATACTTAGTAAAATCTTCGTGCGTCATATAGAACGCCGCATAATTTTTCACTTCACCCAGTAAATACTCGGAGAACTCTTTTGAGAATCTTGACGAGTTTATCATGTCGGGAGAAAACACATCACTCCCTCCCTTGCCATATTTTATTTCAAGGCCGCGGGAGATCTTTATAAAAGTTAAAAAATCTCTCGGCTTATGAAAAGTAGTTTTGAGCAAATGCTTGAATACTTTGCTAGGCTCACGAGGCGTATCGAAATAGTGCTCCCAGCTTACCCCAAGCTGATTCTTCGTCGCTTGTTGACTGGCAAGAAACTTGTCGCATAGCTTATATATACCTGCTTGTTTGTGATCTCTTTCGTCAGCCGACCAATTTAACAGTATGGAGTTATCTTGGATTCGAGAATTAGAGTTGTAAAGGTTTAGAGTATTCAGAACATCAGGGCGCACGAGCAGGCATACTTTTATCCTGCCTTTAGAGTCGTTAATGCCGGAAAAGAAATCAGTGTTCAACTGCCACACAGCTTCACCCAAACCTTTTATGCACTCTATATACTCCCGATGGCTAATTTGCTCAGGTCGAAAGTCTATTCCGTCTATGAATAGAGCGTGGGATTTGCCAAGCGACAAGTCTGCAATAGCTTCTTTGAATGACTGCTCTAGGTTAAGAAGGTGATGCTTGAGTATTTGACCCTTCTCGGACTCACCTTGTTTGGATATCGCACTTAGATCTAGATTTGGTACTTTTGCGGTCGCCGAAAAAACCAATTCATTCAAAGCATCGAACGCTGTTTCGACTTCTGGATTTAGAGCATTTTTTGTCCACTTAGAAATCTGATCTTCGAGAGCTCTAAATTTTCCAGTAAACCGATGAAGGGCTTTCTTTGATTTTTCAATTATCATCTGACTAATGATGAAAAGGAGCATCGATCTCCATATATTGGCATAATCACTGTAGTTAAGCTTGCTCTCCTTCTTAAGGCTGACAAATCTTTTATACTGAGTTTCAGTCATTGATGTAAGCTTGGAAACATGATGCCTGTCAGGATTATTTTCCAAGTAAACAGCATATGCTGTTTTTCCAGAGCCTTTCTCTCCTATCAAAAAATAGATATCTGGGCTTAGGCACTTCTGCAATTCTTCAGTCTGAAGAAATATCTTTGAAAAAAACTCCTTATGATGTCTGCCTTTATAGTTATATGCATCGTTCATGGGTTCTTTTAATTGACTGATTTTTGTCCAGACTTCGCTCATAGCACTCCCTGTAATTTTCTGCAGATACTAATCGTGGCTTTTTGACATCAAAAGCTACCAGTAATTGACAGGGAGCGCGACAAATAAAACCTTAATTATTTATTTGATTTGGCTTTTTGATCATCACCGCCGACAGCGTCGGCGGCATGGTCGATCTCACGACCGCCGGCCAGTGGTCCTGGCGCCGGATCTGGTCAGGGAATGGCTCGCCCCGGCTACGCCGAAGGAGCGCGTCGAGCAAATAGCACTGCACCAGGGAAAGCCCGCCGATGCCTTTGAGTGGTTCAGGGTTAACGGCGCCGTCGGGAATGTCAGGAATCAGACAGCAGAACTGATAGAGCCCGCGCGGCAATGAGTGACAGGTTAACATCCAAAGCGGATACGGTTTTTCTATAAAATACACCCTAATTAATATGCTGCATCTACAGGGTAGTGCCTTAGTCGCTTAGACACATAGAAAGCAGTAATTTCGAAACAGTGTTTCAATTATACAATGGCTCCCGGCCAAGCTTTCGATATAGTAAGAATTTCATCTCTGGCTTTTGAGAACTGCTTGGACTCTTCAAAGGCACGAGCAAACAAAACTAACTTGTCTTTAGCGCCAAGGATAAGCGGCCCGGTTTGCGCCACAAATTCTGGGCAGGATTCCGGATAGATCTTCACAACCAACCCCTGCATATAAAGACGATAATATGCAATTTTTATTTTTCCTCCTGCCAGTGGAACCTCATCCTCGTCATAGGTTGGAGAATAATTGTGAGTCACCCCAAAGTCACTCATTTGATCAAGTATCATCGGATGATAATCAAAACTACCCGAATCTCCATTTAATATCATCTGACCGATCCGATCCAAATCCACTCCTTCGCGGGGCAAAAATGCAAACTCTTTAATTTTACTTCTCAAGCACCTCCACAGTATGCTCAAGAAAAAGAGCCTTAGCGCCTTAGAGTCAACACCTTCAAGCCCTCGAAAACCAAAGCCAGATCCGGGCGGAGGTGGAATATCATAGTCTGAAGCTTCAAGACTCGGAAGACCATTCCATCCACTCCATACCAACTTATGCTTTCTCAACTCATCGATTCCACGAGTGTCGATTCTCGAAAGAATTGACTCACCATCATCAATAACCATTTGGTGATCAAACCAGCTCGTGAATCTTCTAATTGGCCTTTGCCCTCGCCCTGACTCTATAAACCTATCTCCTTTCTTATCAGGAGAAGTCAACGCGAGTGGTATAAGATGAGACTTTGCGAATTTACCTTCAACTCCCAACAGAGCACATACACCTGTTTTGGGTACTGGATTGGCACGCTGATGTTTGCGTTTTTTACTGGCCATAAACTTCTCCATGTCATGATGGCCGTAGCATAAAATGCGACCCCTCAAAAACGCTAGTCCCCCTCTTTCACAGCAGTACTCATATTTCGCCGCCAGCTTTCGCCACCTCACTTTTCTAGAGTGCTATATACCTGCTCACACATCATTCCTCTGTTCCGGCTTTGATCAACATCTGCTGCCAAGTCTCCCGCTCGCTGGTCAGCGCGCTTGAACAGGTCGGCAAGCACCAAGGCTGTGCGGGTAGCTGCCTGGCTTGCGGCGGCAGTGCAGGAATTACTGCGGCCCTGGGCAGCGAGACGACTGGCGAGGTCGTCGACTGTACGCTGCAGGCTCCCAGCAGCAGCGCGAGCGATAACAGCATCAGTTGCAGCTTGATCGATTTTCCGTTGCCCATCTTGCACCGCCTTGTTGATTGAGTTCTGCCGGATCTGTTCTTTCTCGCGCTCGGCCTTGTCGGCCAGGGCCCAGGCCTGCTTGTCGCCAGCATCACGGGCATTCCAGCGTGCTTGCCACTCGGCATCCTTGACCGACATCCCGAGGTCGTATACGCGCATCAGGGACCATCCTGCCAGCGCGACCAGAAGCAGGCAGGCCAGAGCTGCGCCGCCGATCTTAAGCATGGCGGCGTTCATACCAGCACCCTCACGATAAGGTCGTACAGCGCTTTTCGTTCAGATGCACCATGCGGAACCCGACCGGCTCGCCCGGTGTTGATGATGCTACCGATGTCCTGGAAGCGCATGGCGTCTGCCAACTCGTTGAGCCCGTTCGACTGCCAGAACCAGCCAGCAACCAGGGCGGCGGTTTCCGGCTGCTCGACCAGCTCAGGATGATTGACCAGATCCAACCCCAGGGCGGCTCCGGCGGCGCGGTAGTTGTTCGCTCCGGTCAGCTGGATCAGGCCACGCCCCCGGTACTTCCAACCATCACCCGGCAGCGTGTTGCCCATCCGGCCGGCGTACACGATGTCTGCAATCAGCTCGGGCTTGCGCGCGACCTGGGCAGCCAGGACAGCATCAAAGCGGTTCGGCCAGACGGCCTGAAGCCGTTCGGCGCTGTAGTTCAAATTCTCAACCATGCGCGTCAACTGCCCCGACTCATGCCCGATATGGGCGATGAACGCGGCCATACGCACCGGCGAATCGATCTTGAAGCGCGCCATCGCAGCATTCAGCGCAGGCACAAAAAAGCCCGCGACTTGGCGGGCTTGAGGGAAGATCTGCAGCAGCTGCTGCTCGGTGATGGTCATGCCTGGTTTCTCCAGTGATGATGGGGTTTAAAGCTGCTCGACCCTGAGCGGCTTTGTTGCTTTCTTTTTCTTGCCTTTGGCTTTCGCCTTGCCCTTCTTGCCGCCGTTGCACTCGACGGTGGTGCTCCACCCAGACTGGGTGAACACCTGCTCGACCGAGTCCACCAGGTAATCGCCATCGAGGCCGACCTTAAAGCCCTGGGCATTGATCATGCGTTCAGCGAACAGATCGGTTCGGCCAGGCATCTCCAGGCGTACACCGGCGGTGCTGCGGTTGAATGCCGCCAGACGGGCTTTGGCGGCCTGCTCGGCTGCGGACTTGTTCGGATAGATATGTCGGTCGGTGTGCACCGGCGGCAGGCCGTCCGGGGAGTCCTCGTTGCCCAGGTCGACGACCCGCAGCTTTCCGCTCTTCTTGTCCTGGTGCTTGGTCTGCACCGCCTTGTGGGTGCTTTTGTCCCCCAGGCGGAACTGATAGCGGCTCACGTCGCGACGGGTGATGGTGACGGTGCCAAGGGCCTTGCCGCTCGCGCTCTGCCCGGCCTGTCGGGGCAGTACCAGCAGTTTGCCGTCGGCCACCTTGGCCGTGCAGTCGTACTGCTTGGCCAGGCGGGTGATAAAGTTGAAGTCGGATTCATTGAGCTGATCGACACGGGGCACCTTGGTAGTCACCGGGCACACCGGCTGCCAGCCGTTGCGAGTCGCCACATCGCGCACGATCTGCTGCAGTGGGACGTTTTCCCAGCTCCCGCTGCGGGTGGTCTTGCCACTGCCGCGCATGTCACTGGCCTTGCCACGGATCTCGATAGAGTCAGGCGGCCCTGTCACCACGACCTCGTCCACCATGTAGCGACCCAGGCGGGTCAGTGACTGGCCGGCGTAGCCCATGAACACCTCGATGCTGGCGCCACGGCCGGGCAAGGCCACAGCGCCGTCGCGGTCGTCGATGCGCAGCTCAAACTCGTCCGACTCCATGCCGGGCTTGTCCGAGGTGCGTAGGGTCAACAGCCGGTCATTGATCAGTGCGGTGATGTTCTTACCGTCCGCAACAATTCGGAACTCTGGTCTCATTGCTCATGCTCCAGAAATGGAAAACCCCGCACATGGCGGGGTCTGTAGGTGACTCTGACAATCAATCCCAGAGCAGTACGGTGGCATCGGTCTGGCTCAGCAGCTCCGGCAGCACGATCAGTACCCCATCCCGGAACGGCTGGGGCTCATCGGCCAGCCCCTGGTTGGCATCCAGCACCGCTTCGACACTGCCATTCAGGTGCCCGTAGTACTGGTGGCACAAGGTGTCGAGCAGATCCCCGTCAGACGTTCTGCATGTCGTCGCCATAGCTCACAAACTCCATTGAAAAGCCCTGCTTACGCGGGATGCCCCCGGCCAGCAGATGGCTCTGTTCCTCCTCAAGACTGGTCAGGCACCAGGTGCCCAGCACTTCGCCGTAGCCCGTGGTCAGACTCAGCGGCTGCAGGCGTCGCCCGATGCTGCGCAGTTTTCGCAACTGACCCAGTCCACCCTTGAACCCAGGAAACACCGCACCCTTGAGAGTGATTTTGTCGTCGCCCTGCCCCACCGCCTGCTGCGCGATGCTGCGGGTCAGGCGTTCCTGGCCAGCCCAGCGGAACCCGGTCTGACGGCGCAGCTCTTCAAAGGCGGCCGTATCGAGGTTGAAGTAATACGGCTGTCCACCAGTCTTCAGCGGATGGATGATCAGCAGGTGCGGGAACGGCTTCACCGCCTCGGCCGCCGGGGTACCCAGGTTGCCGAATGAACCGGTCGGGAGGATGTTGCCCAGGGAAGGACTGACCTGCCCACCGATCCGGTTGATCGCAGCACTGGCCTTGGCGGTCTGTTCCTGCAGCGTGCCGAGCCGCTGCTGGATCTGCCCCGCCGCCGACACGGCCTGGCTGTACTTGGCCGCCACCTCACCGACCACGGACTGCCCGGCGGTGATGCCGCGCAAGGTCCGCTGCAGCTTTGCGCCCATCTCAGGCCCCACAAACGGGATATTCTCCAGCTCCGAGGCGGCGCCGGTAATCTCGCTGATGGCTCCGTTCAGCGGGCTCAGCATGCCATCCGCACTGCTGCGGCCCGCCTCCCCCGCTTCAACCAGGGACTGAAACCCCGACTGCAGTTGCTCCATGTACGCCATGGCACCTCCTTAAACGTGTGGTTCATCCGACAGCTGACGAGCCGCAGCCTGGCGGCTGTACTCGTCGAACATCCGGCGCATATAAGGCTCAACCTCCCGGGCCACCTGAGCCGGGTCTTTAACGTCCCCCTGCACCGTGACCTGCAGGCTTGGCGAGAAAGCAAATTGCTGGTCGACCTTGGGCACCTGCTTCGCAGGCTCGGGCGCCTTGAGCAATGCCGGCACAGCTGCCGGCGGTGAGGCGGTCCCCATGGAGCGCACCACCTGCCCCATCATCGGGGGTGTCTGTCCGGTCTTGAACGATTTCGCGATGTCACCCAGGACCGGAGGAATGTCCTTTCCGGCGTTGACCATCATCAGCGGCCCTGCTGCCGGCATCCGCTTGAGCGAATCGTCGGAACCAAACATCGCTTTGCCGGCATAGGAGCCCAGGGCATCCCCTCCCAGGTAACCGACAGTGCCCCCGATGGCGGCACCGATGGCCCCGCCAATGGCCGTACCGAGACCTGGAACGACGGAACCGAGTGCAGCACCAGCGGCCAATCCCATTTTTGCCCCCCCCAACGAGCCTGCTAAGCCCCCCGCCGCACCGCCATAACCTTCGGCCTTTTCATCACGGGTCTTGGCATTCTGGTAGGTGTCTGCAACCTTAAGACCGGAGCCCAACACCGACAGCAACCCCACCCCCTTAATCGCTGGCGCCAGTCCTTTGAACAGCGAACCTATCCCTTTCAGCGCCGTAGACCCTATGCTCGCCGCGCCCTTTGCAACACGCCCCACACCGCGACGGCTAAAGACATTCCTGAGCGCCTGACCGACACGGCCGAACCGCCCCGTACTGCCTGCACGGCCTCCTTTACCGCCTTTCTTGTCCTTGCCACCGTCGAGGTCATAATCGCTACCGCCGCCACCCAACCCGCCGGCGTTGGTGACAAACACTCGTTGGATCACGTTCGGGTTACCCATCAACGAGCCTCGGGCCACATTGAGCATGCCCTTGCCGATCTTGAAGGCGTTGACCGCAAGCCCCAGCGCACTCAGCCCTGCGGCAACAGCGGTAAAACCTGCAATAACGGGGGAATATTTATCGGCGAGACCAGCCAAGGCATAACCCACTTTTGCCAGGCCGTCCGCGACACCATCTGTCAGCGGACGCAGCGCATCACCGATGCGGGTCATCGAGGCTTCCATACTGCTCTTGACCATCGACCACTTGGCGTTGGAAGTCTCCCGCGCCTTGTTCGCGTCCTGCTCGATCTTGGCCTGACCATCGGTCTCCTTGATGGTGGTCATGTCCTCCTTGATCGTGCGGCCATACTTGATCTGCGCCAACAGACCGGCGCTAGAACTCTTGTCGCTGACGATACCGACCAAGCCAGCCGACTCCAGCAACGACGCCATGGCCTGGGCTTCCTCGGCACTACCGTCCGAGCTTTCGCGAATGCGTTTTTTGAGGGCCTCTACTTCCTTGGCTCTGGATGGGTCCTGCTTCCTGAGTAACACATCGCTCAGCTTGATAAAGGCATCGACCGGGTTGTCGGCCTTACCGTTTCTGGTGTTCTCAGCAAGAGAACCCACCAGATCGATTCCCTCCTTGGCGAATCGATCTTGACTGGTGCTACTGATGATTGCGCTCAGAAGGTTGTCCATGTTGGTCGCAGCAGCAGCCGCGTCCTGGGTCTGCTTGTATTGCGACTGCAAACTGGCACCCAAAAAGCGCACCGCTTCGGGCCCCTCCATGCCCAACGTTTTGATGGTACCCAGCAAGCTCGGCATGTACTTGGCCATGTCCTTCGGACCAAACGCACCAATGTCGCCAGCGGCTGCGACCTGCCCCAGCATCGCGCCCATCTCTTCCTTTTTAACGCCAGCCTCCTTGAACGCGCTAAACAGCGTGGCAATGGTTTCGGCCTCCATACCCTGACCATCGACCAAGTCCGCGATCAGCGGCGAGTAGTCAACCGACTCTTCCCACTCGATTCCCTTTTCGATCAGCCCACCCACGGCCTTGGCCAAAGCTTGTTGGCCCATCCCTTTCTTCGCAGCGACCTCAGAGATCTTGTCCGCCATCTGTTTTTCGGCGTCCGTGCCGGCGGTGTGGGCCCACAAGGCCATCTGCCGGATCTGCGCCTGATAGTCACCCGATATCTTGGTGGGGATGGCCACCATGCCGACCCCGGCCACTGCCTGACCGATACCGGATTTAAGACCCTCCTTGCCCTGCTGGATCTGGGTGTACCCCAAAGCCTTCAGTTCAGCACCACGGGCGACCTTTCCCAGAGCCTGATACTCCTGGCGCAACTTGTGCACCTGGATACCTTGCTTCTGCAGGGCGCTCAGATTGCCCTCTAGCTTGCGCAGCAATCCGTCCGCCGAGGCCACGCCGGTGTCGTGGGCCTTCTTCCATTCATCCCGCAGGCGCATGGTTTCGCCGATGGTGTTCTTCAGCACCTTGGCCTTGTTGCCTTGTTCCTCCAGTTTCTTGATCCGGCCCTCAACCGTTTTGAAGGCTGCCCCCACCGTCGAACTGACGGTGCCGCCGATCACCAGCCCCAATGCCAGTTTGCTTGCCATCTGATTCACCTATGCCCGAGTTGATGGGCTCAGTCCGTGAGCCACCAGACCATGTCGGAAAACCTCATGGTCATGATTTCCTCGGCGGAGAAATGCAGCTCGCTCGCGAGCCGCTTCGCCGCCATCTTCATCACCGCCGGGTCAAAGTTCGTCGTCTTGCACCAGGCGAAAATAACCGGCCTGCAGGCGCTGGTAATCCTTGAGGGTCATGCCCTCCAGATCCTTGGCGCCGACCTCGGCCAGACTGGAGAACAGCATGAGTTCGCGCTGTTCGTCGTCACTGCCGGCGGCAGTATTAGCGGCGCGCACATCGCGCACGGTGGGTGCGCGCAGGGTGACCTTGTCGCAGACCACGCCATTCATCTCCACCGCCTTGGTGAGAGTCACGACCACGCTCTCGGCGCTCAGGGTCATCCAGGCCGGTGTCTTTTTCGATGCTTGAGTCATTGCTGTTTTCCTTACAGGCCCAGGGCCGAACGTTGGGCGGCGAGCTGGTCGACGCCGTTGATCACGCGCTTCATACCCAGCGCATCGATCTCGTAGATGAGGCGGCCGTCCACTTCCAGCTTGTAGTAGGTCAACGCCACGTTGTACTTGATCTCGGCCTTGTCGCCGGACTTCCAGTCGCCCATGTCGACCTCCTTGAGCATGCCGCGCAGGGTGACAATCACCGGGGTGACCTTGCCCTTGAGGCCCTTGAAGGCGCCCCGGAACACGCCGTTGAAGGCGGTGCCGTCGGCCAAGCCGAAGAACTTCAACGACTCGCGGCGCACGCTAGTGGTGGTAAAGCCGGCCTCTTGTTTTTCCATGCCCATGTCCAGCTCCACCGGCACGTCCATACCGCCAGCCCGGTGCTCCTCGGTCTTGAGCGTCAGCTTGGGCAGAGTCAGGCTCGGGACATCCCCCTGGAAGCTGATGCCATCGGCGAACAGGTTCATGTTCGCCAGGGTTTCGGGAATCATTGCCATTGCTGCGGCTCCTTAAGCGGCGGAATCGAGGACTTCGGTCAACCACTGGTTGGTGACCTCGACGCGGAAGTTGGGGTTTTCGGCGGGCGGCACGTCGGTAAAGCGGATGTTCCAATACACCTTGCCCTGCTCCAGCTGGCTGGCGGTGTTGAGTTCGGTGTCCGCGTAGACCTCGAAATTGATAATCGCGCCCTGGTTCTTCAGGTCGCGCATAAATGCCTGCAGGCCCTCGGTCACATCCTTGACATAGGTGGCGGTGATCGAGCGGTCAACCGCCCACTTGTGCCCGTAGAGGATCGCGTCCATGACGATGTCCATGGTTCGCACCCGGGTGACAAACGCCCACTTAGGATCGCTCGACAGCGTGCGGTTACCCCACAGGCGGAAGCCCGCGTCTCGAATGATCGTGGTGATATTGGCGTTGTTCAGTAGGTTGGCCCGGCAAGTCTCGTCACCATCCAGAAACTCAATGGGTCGGGTGGTGCCGGTGAGGCCGACAAACTCCTTGTTCGATGGCGAGGCCCAGAAGCCGTACTCGTTGTCGGTCCAGGCGAACAAACCCGCTGCCCAAGCCGAGGCCGGCGCATCGACGGTAGCACTCTCCCCCGTGTCCCAGTACTGAATGCCCGGATCGACCAGGTAGGCCCGCTTGGCACCGAAGTTCTTGACGTACTCCATTGCCGCCTCGTCGGTGGTGTTGGGGCCGTCGAGGATAGCCAGGCCGCGCAGCTTGTCGGCCAAGGCCACCAGGGCTGTGCCGACCGGCAGGCCGGCGCTGTGCTTGGGAGTGACCAGCAAACGCGGCTGGGCGTTGAAACGGCTCTTGCCGTCGAGCAAGGCTTGCAGGCCGGTACGCTTGCCGCTGGCCAGCACCCCGCCGATGATCGCCGAGGTCTGCTGTGCGGCGTCCTGAACCTTGGCCACACCGCACGCAACGATCACCGCCTTGGCGCGCTGATAGATGGCCTTGCACGCCTTGGTGATGGCCGCATCCGGGCCCCAAGCCGCGATGGCCTCGCGCTCGTTGGTGATCAGCAGCAAGTCGTTGGCCTTGGCGCTGAAGTCTGGCCCTTCGGTGAAGGTATCCACCAGGCCGATGATCGAGGACGACGGCAGCGAGATAGTGCGCGTGCCAGTGTCCACATTGGTGACGGTAACGCCGTGAAAGAAACCACTCATGGATAAGCTCCAGACATGAAAAAGCCCCGAGAACGGGGCCTTGTGGGTAGTGATACAAAGGTGGGTGTCAGATCGATGCAGCGTTAACCCGGCTGATCAGGCCATGCGATATCAGACGGAAAGCCCGACTGCGTTTGAATCCGGTTCAATGCCACGCGATAACTCTTCCAAAGCTCCAACAGCGAGACTTCGTCATCCGTCGCGACCTCCCCGTCTACCGCGTCTTGAAGCGGTGCGATCCGCAACGCCGCAATACCCAGCAAATAATCTCTCTGCGAATACGCCGATTGCTGCAACTGCTCAGCAGAAGGAGGCGACGGATCAACAAGCGCCGGACGCTCGCCACTCCAGTCAACTTTCTTCCCTGCTGCAATGCCCAACAGCAACCCGAGATACTCTTCAGAACTCAATTCAACTGCATCGGGCGGCAACGTTGTATTGATAAAGTCGTCGAAAAAGGTCTTTTCAGTACGACTAGAAAAATTGGCCATTTAATCAATGCCCCCAGGCTTCATAGTAAATCGTTGATGCGCCCGACCCGCTATTTGTGATCGACACAATAGACAACCCCGTCTTCGTAGAAGACCCGATATCGGCCGCGATAGCAGTGTTGTTTAAGCGCGAAGGTGCAGTCACATTTCCAGACAGCAGAGCATTCGGAAAGGCAATCGGCAAAGGCGCGGTTAATGTTTGAGAACCTGCAGCGGTGTACGCAATAAAACCCCATTGCTTGATGTAACCGCCAGGGAACTGCTGATATCCAATCGGCCCAAAGGACTGGCCGTACACGAACTGTTGAGCGACTGCCTGAGCAATGAAGTTGTAAGTCGAATCAGACATTGCAACCCAAGTCGTTCCGCCCCCCGAGACAAACACAACTGACTCGCCATAACGAAGCAAACCCGCGTATGCACCCTCATTGAAGTGCCCATTTAGATCATCACCCGCGACCACTTTAATTCTGTTCGTCGTGCCCTTTGCATTCGCACCACGAATCGCTATCAACTTCCCAGACGGAACATCACTGGCTTTCGGTAGCGTCACAGTCCCGCCTCCACTACCCGTCAATAGAACCACTCGCCCAACATCTGCAACGGAAAGTTGAACATTCACACCGGAGACATCCCGAGTAGGTATGTCTTTGTACTGCACGCCCGCCGTCATGAGCGCCTCAGCAGTGATGATCTGGTTACCGGCAGCAAATTGAGCAGCCTTCGGCGCTCGGGGACTGCCGGTAAAAACTGGCGAATCCAGTGGGGCTTTAGCTTTCAACGGAACCGCCAGCTTCTTCGGCGTGACAATTGTCGTATCGTCTTCACCGGCGCTGACAGCTTCCTGAGTCGCGATTTTTGCGACGCCCAGCAACAGCTCAGTTGCCTGCACAAGCTTCTTAGCGATGGCTTGAAACACTCGCAGAGGCGTCATCGCAACCGTGTTATCTTCACCGGCTTCCGCCTGCACCTGGGTCGCCAGGGGAGTCACCCGTTGATCGACATAAGCGCGAGTAGCGAGGACTACTGAGGGGTCAATCTTCAACTCGATATTTGCAGTGCCACCGACAATCAGGTTCATCCGCACGGTCTGTGTCCGGCCAGACCCTTGCGACAGAAGAGGCTTGTAACTCGGCGGGCAGTTGGCAACCGCGACAAGATCGCCTGCCGCGTCGTACAGCCCCACTTCGCGAATCCACTTGCCACCCACCTCGGCGGGAATGACCTGCTCGGCCACGATGATGCTCGGGTTCGCAGGATCGATGGACAACTGGTTCAAGGGCGCACGCCGCCACTCGTTGATCAGCTTTGTCTGCGCTCGATCCGGTTTCGGGTCGGTGTTGTTCGCATCGCCTACCCCCATTTGCGAGAAGGTCCACGGAATGCCGAGCGCGTCCGCGTTGGCCTGCTTGGCCTCCCCCAGCGCCGTGAGGATGGCGAAGAACTGGCTGTTCTGGTCAGTCATGAATAGATATCTACCGTATCAGTTGTGGTTTCTCGACCGTTCCGCGCTATGACAGCCGTGACCTCAATGTCACGTTGTTGCGGTGGGTCAATCGTCAGTTCGTCGCCGTCGGTACAAAGAGCACCGATGTAGATCCGGCCCGTGGTTTCCAAGCTGATGGCCAGGCCGGTCATGTGCCGGCTGACGGGCTTCGCGTCGTCGATCAGCCGGGTCAGTTCCTGATACATCTCCTCGGTGATGCCGGTATCCAGCACGCCGACTTTCAGGGCAAAGGTGGCCGGTTCACCGGCGGGCACCGTCTGCCACCACTCGACCACCTCGATCAGGTAGCCCAGCGGCTCCACCACCCGGCGCAACGCGCCGATGGTGCCCTTGCGGGCGTGGATGAAGTAGGAGGCGCGAATTGCGTTGCGCTTGACCGTCTCGGACCAGCGCGGGTCCCAGCGATCCACCGACCAGGCCCAGGCCAACTGGGGTAGCAAATACACCGGACAGGTCGCGGGGTTGTACAAGGTGCGTAGCACAATCGAGGTGTCGCCGGCGTTCGCAGCCTCAAGGGCCCTTTCCAGCGGCGTACTGTTGATCGGCAATAGGCTGGTCATGTCAGCCTCCCAGCGTGACGCTGTAGCCGACGCAATACGCCGCCTGCGCCCGGGCCGGGGCAATGTCCTGCCACCCCGGCAACTCGACCCGGGCCACACCGGCCACATGCAACTGCGCATCAATGGCCGAACGGGCCACCTCGATGCCCAGACGCCGGCGCGGGTTGACCCAGGCGGCCAGCTTGCGCTCTGCCTCTGCCAGCGCGGCGTCACTCTCCGGCCCCGGCCCCTTCATGTGCAGCACCGCGTCAATGCGATAAGGCAGCACCTGGGCACTCTGGACCGTGACCCGATCCCCCAGCGGCCGTACGTCCTCATCATTGAGGGCGGCAGCGACTGTCGCCAGCAGCTCGGGAGCGGCCGCGCCGTCGCCTTCTAGGCTCAGCACCGTGACCGTCACACAAGCCGGTGACGGGCTCTCGGCCTCGGCATCCGCCACCAGCGCCGAGGCATTGCGGGCATGCAGGATGTAGCTGTTACGCGGCCCGGCGGTGGTCAGCCCCTCATAGGCCAACTGGACACGCTCTCGCAAAGCGTCGTCAGCTTCCTTGACCTCTACTACCGGCGGCACCGCCTGCGGGTCACCGGGCTGGATCACCAGACGCTGCAAGTTGACGTTGGCCGCCAGGTGATCCAAGTCCGAGCCTTTGGCGTGAGCCAGCAGCAACGCCTTGGCCGCGTCGTTAACCCGGGCCCTCAGTTGCATATCCCCGTAGGCCGATAGTTCCAACTGCTTGGTGACCGGGTCGCTCTCCAGGTCAGCGGTCCAGTTCTCGCCCATGTGCTGGCGAAAGGTTGCCAGCTTGGCTTGGTACAACTCCTCAAAGTCGAGGGCTTCCAGCACCTGCGGCGCCGGCAGTACCGACAAGTCCAGCATGCTCATGCCGTTACCTCCAAAACCGCGTTATTGCCCAAGTACTGACCGACCAGCTCGAAGCTGATCTGGCCACCCACCACCGCTACCACCCGCACCCGCTCCAGCTTCAAGCGCGGCTCCCAGCGCAACAGCGCCCGGGCCACCTCAGCCTGCACCGCGCTTTTCCAGCCACCGGTGACGGGCAAGTCGACGTAGCGGCGCAGGTTGCTGCCGTACTCCGGCCGCATCCGCCGGCTGCCCAGCGGCGTGGTCAGGATGTCCTCGATGGACTGCCGCACATGCTCGATGCCCGACAGCGGCTGGCCGGTGCGGCGATCCATTCCGATCATCGCGTTACCCCTGCTGCTGCAGATCCGGGTGCTTGCTCAGGTACTCCAGCGCGGCGCTGTCGCCAGCGTCAGCGGATACCTGCCCCTGGGCCACGGCCAACTGGCGGCCGTCCGGCAGGATCAGCACCCGGGAGGTATAGAGGTTGTCGCGGAACACTGCAGGGCCAGCGCTGGCTGATGCGTCGGTGAGTTTTTTTGAGGTAGTCATGATTTCTCCGTGTATAAAAATCCCGCGTACAACAGGCTTCCAGCTAAAGCTGCATAGCTTTGAGTAGATCAAACTAACGCGCCGGCACATAGAAACGGCACCAGGAGATGTCAGCACCACTCAAACTATTTGACTAAATTTTGTTAATGCTCAGCACGTGAGCCGTAGGTGATCTATATAGGATCAAAGAGTCTACTTCCTTACGATTTAGACTCAGTTTAAAAAGGCGTCTTAAACTCGCAAAAGGAACGGCTATGATTATAAAAAACGCCATATGCATCAGCTTGTCCTTACTGATGACAGGCTGTATTAACTTCACTTCTCCCGCCCGAAGCTCAAAGCTCCAGGCATCGTCAAGTTACTGGTTTGATTACGACGCATCTCGACGCGGGGCGTTTCTTGTACCAGATGGCACGAAAATCAAAATCTGCGCGGAGCCCCCACCAGATGTTGCACTCAGCTTGGTTTCGAAGCTCGAAGCCGATGTAAAAAAAGACGGTATTGGGGAGGCATCAGGAAAAACCGAGTTCAATACAACAGTCGTAAAACTGGTGGAGCGAACTCAAATGACAATGCTCCTACGCGAGTCTCTTTATCGACTCTGCGAACAGTCCTTGGGACAGGACTTTACGCCCGCCGAAATACTTAAAGCTTATGAAGACACTGTGAAAACGGCAGCTGACATAGCCAAGGCAGATTTGATAAAAGCACAGGAAAGCCTAGTTAAATCCGAGACAGTACAAACCCTTGTTAAGCAAGGAAAAAGCCCCGTAGAAATACAGGAATTCCTCAAGCACAAGTAGGGCATTCGTCTAAACGTAGATTTAAAAAACAGCCATTGTTTCCTTAGTCCATTAACGAGAATTGGCAAGTCAAAAAACAAAATAAACAACCGCCGGAAGTGCTCCGCACTCCGGCGTATCCTTTTAATGCTTATGGTTCGCTGTATTGCCAGTGGTATCAATAATTTTTCCGCCGCCGTTGATATCACCAGCAACACTCAATGCTCCAACGATTTGGACATTTCCTTCAAGGGTGATTTCTCCTGCTAGCAGGATGGTTGAGGCCTTGCCAGCAATCGAGTCGTCAGTCACCACCGCCGAGCTGCCGCCGACCTGAATGGTCACCGTGCCGCTGGGCAGATTGATGCTGTAGCTCTTGGCCTGCCAGTCGTAGACCAGCGAGCCACCATCGTCGAAGCGCCAGACCTCGACGTGGTCGCGATTATCCGGCTGTGCACCAGCGTTGCCGTACAGGCCAGGCACAAACGTACCTTGTGCTGGTTCACCGCTGGGACTGATCAAAGCCCCCTGCTCACCCAGGCTCGGTGCTCGCCAGTGCCGCGCCTTGCCGGCGGCCTGGCTATGCCAGCGGACCCAGGCACTGGTCCATCCGGCACCATCGGAAACCCGCACCACCCCGCCTTCGAGATCCACGCCAACCACGCTGCAGGGGATGATCAGGCCCGCGATCATGCGGTCATGTGCAGCAGCAACGTAGCCGCTCATGGCTGGACCTCGACACGAACACCTGTGGCATCCTCTCCCAGGTTGAGTTCAAGGACACCCGCCGACTGATCCGGCCACGGCCATTCCTCTTTGCCGAGGTATATGCTCTGGGTCCACTCCACGACCCAGACCGCGTACCCATCCAGCTCAGGCCGCGTCCAGTCCTGGGCCGACCGCACAAACTCGGCGGCGGCCACTTCGACGCCCCAGGTCTGCATGCGCAACAGCACCGCAATCTGCGAAGCGACAAAAGCCGCTTGCTGCTGACACTGGAGCAGTTCAGACCCCACGATTACTCGCGCCTCAAAGCGAGCCTCCAGCGCCGTTTCGCCAGTCATTTGATCGCTACCTGGCTCCAGCTCCACCAACTCAATCACCACCGCCGGGATCGCCACACGATCCAACAGATCGGGCATGACCGCGACATAGGCCAAGCCAGGGATGGCATCACGAATGTGTCGCTCTATCGCGATGTACAACTGATCCAGGCTGAAAGGTTCATCAGACACGTTTGCCACCTCGCAGATACTTCTGCAGCTCAAAGTTCAGTTCCTGTTCGAGGATCTCCAGCAGCCTTTCATCAGCACGCTTGACCCATTCATCAAAGATCGGCCGTACGTCATCCAGCGGCACCTTGGCCTTGGCCAGGGGGAAGCGGTTGTCGTTCTCGTTGATGAAGCCTGAGCGCCGCTTTCCCTCCCTTGTTTCGGGGTAGTCGCTCGGGTCGTAGTGCTTGCTGCCAGTCCGAATCCAGATGTCGGCCTGGCTGCCATAGACCTTCTTGAAGAAGGCCCCCTGATAGCGCCGCCCCGCGACCGACACACCCGAGCGATTCTGGCGGGCTCGACCGATCCGGCTCGACTCAATCGGGTTGATACCGAACCAGAGCTTGCCCTGTCCGTTGCTGTTGATGGGGTAAGCCCGCAAACGCTGACGAACCGCCCCGACCGCAATGCGCTCCTTGCTGCTGACTGCCCTGGCGATGTAGGTCCGCAACCAACGCAAGGTCTTGTTGATCGCCCGGCGCTGGGCCGCTGCCGCTGCCTTGGGCACTACGGCCGCAAAGTCCTTGAACGCCTGCATATCGACGGCCGAGGGCTGCAGCGTGATCATGCCTTCGCTGGCCGATTGCCGTGCGTAGCTGCCGATGCTCATGGATTGATCCTCAGAATGAGACTGACCAGGCCATCGCCTCCTGGCTCAATCAGAATCAAGGTATACAGGCCACCTCCATCGTGCGCGGGCAAATCGATGCGCACCTGCTGACGTACCTCTACCCCCTCGGCATCCGATACCCGGATCACCAGATGTGGCTCGCGCAGGCCCGTATTCATCTTGCCGAGCTTGGGTTGCAGCCAAGGCGCCGAGAACATCCCCAGCACCTCGCGCCCTTCGATGGAGGCCGTGTCCCCCAGCGCCTCGAACACCGCTTCGTCCACATCGGCGACCAGCTCGCGAATACCCACGGCTACATCTCCAGCAGGATCTGCGCCAATGGTCGCGTGCACAGGTGCAATGGATTCGACTGCGCTTCGCCGGCCATACCCTTGCCGAACGGCATCGGCTCGATCTTGCTGTAGTACGGCAGGCCCTCGGTGTTGACCGTCTCCATGTAGTCGGCCGGGGCAAACACCGAGATGTACAGATCCGGCACGCCCTCGGGAATCAGCAGCGCCTTGTCGTCATGAACAAAGGAAACCCCAGCAACCTTGCCGCGATAGCGCTCCCAAACGATGCCGCCGAACTCGAAGCTCTCGCGGGCATCCCCCCGCAGTGCTGCAGCCTGCTGGGTGTTGAGGAAGGTTTGCTTGACCTTCTCGTGGACGATCAGCCTGTTCCAGAAGTTCTTGCCACAAAACGCCCGTGCTCCGGTGCTGGTGATACTGCCCAAGGCATCTTCTTGCAGGTCCAGGGCCTCGCCGCATTTGACGCGAATTTCAGTGGCAGGATCGTTGAGCCCCATCGGCATCTTTTTGCGAGTCACCCCAAAGGTCTTGTAGATGTCCAACAGCACCGTCTTGCCGTCCGCATCGAGGATCTGGCCATTCAAGGCACCCATGCGCTGGAATTCGTGGGTGGCGTCCAACTGGCGACGGCACTTGGCCAGGCGTTTGTTAACCACGTCCTGCACCGACTGCAGCTCACTGCGGGTACCGAAAGCGCGGATGCCCTGGATCTCGTCGGCCTTGATGGCAAAGCGTTCCGGCAGGTGCACGGTGTTAAACGGGATCAGGTTGCGCTTGCTACCACCGACTACCAGGCCCGAGGTACCACGCTCGCCCGCAGGGACCAGCGCGAGGGTGTCGCCGTCCTTCTCGATCTGCACCGTCAGGGTGGTAATACCCTGCTCCTGGAACAGGCCCAGGCTGCTGATACGACCCGGGAGATACTCCTGATCGTTGATCGCCGCCGTCAGCGAAGAAACAGAAAACGCGTCGTCGTTGAAAATCTCAATGTCAGCCATGAAGCAATCTCCAGAAAGCAAAAAACCCGCAAAGGCGGGCTCGGTAAACGAGGGTGAATCGTCTTAGCGGACGATCACGAAATGAGTCGCCAGGGCCTTCTCGGCGGCAGGGTCCAGGCCGGTCAGGTGCGCTTCGCTGACCTCGGCCAAACGCACTACAGCGCGGCCACGGCGAACCACATCCGACTCGCCCAAGGGGCCATAGAGGATGGCTTGGGCGTTTTCGCTACCGTCCTCGGCGGTCGGTTTGTAGGGGGCAAACTCACCAGTAGCCACCACCAGGCCGAGGATCTGCCCCGGCTCCAGAGCTGGGCCCGCCGCCACGTTGATGGCTTCGCGGGAAATGGTGCCGGCCCCTTCGGACAGCAGGAATTCACCCGCATACATCGGTTCACGTTGAATGGTCATGGTCTAGCTCCTTTTGCGGATGGGTCTCGTGCGGCCTGGCGAGCGGCCCAGATGGAGGGCTGGTCAATCTGTTTGGCCTGCACTTTGGGTGGTGGATCTGCTTCAAGCGGCAGGCTGTTGTCGATCTCGAAACCCTTGCCGCTGCCCACCAGCTTGTCGAACAGCCGCGCCCTCACAGCGGCAGCATCCAGACCGGCCGCTACATACTCGGCACTGAACTCAGGCAAACGGGCGGCTACGCACAGGTCGTTGATGGCTTTGGCCCGGGTCAAACCCGCCTGGACAACGGCCTCGCTTTCCAGCTGGGTGGATTTCAACAGTGGCTCGATCAGGTTGCTGATACCGGCAGCCGTGCAGCGCTGGGTGACCAGCAGCGCAAGCTGTGCGACATCCAACACCGGAGCCGGCTCTGGCGGATCGGCTGGCACCTGCGGATCTGGCTGCGGCGCTTCATCCAATTGGGCCAGCAGCTCAGCCGGCGCATTGTGAAAGCGTTGCAGCGCCGCGCCCTGGCCCAAGCAAGCTTTGACCGTGACACCGTCGCCCACCTCGTCCGCCAGGCCCAGGGCGACGGCTTCATTCGCCGTCAGCCACGTCTCGGCATCAACGAGGCGCCGTAGCTCCTCCTCATCGATGTCCGGCGCCTTGGCCTTGTAGGCGGCAATAATGGCTTCCATGGTCTGGTCGAGCACCTGGGCCACCTTGCGAAAGTCCTCGGCATCGCCCGAGGCGTAGGTCCAGGGGTTGTGAATCATCAGCATGGCATTGGCCGCGATCACCACCCGGTGAGCGCCGCACACTGCCACGCTGGCAGCACTGGCGGCCAGGGCGTCGATACGGCCGGTGCAGCGCTCCCCCAACCGCGACAGCGCGTTGTGAATGGCTAGGCCGTCGAACAGGTCACCGCCGACGCTGTTAAACGCGGCGATCACCGGAGACGCCCCGTCGTCCAGGGCTCGCAGATCCTGCACAAACTGATTGGCCGTCACGCCCCAGGTGCCAATCTCGCCATACACGAAGACTTCAATGCTGCGCTGTTCGGCTTCGCCGCTGGCCCGCAGGGTGTACCAGGATTGGTCCTTGACCGGCACCAGCTTGCCGGCTTTGTCGTAAACGCGCACCTGCGCTTTCTTGCTCATGGTTGCTCCTTGTCGTCGAGCAACTCGACGCTTTCGAGAGTGGTGTAATTGAGGCCAAGGCCCTGCGCACGTTGCAGATCCGCGGCGTTTTCAGCGTCGACCGTTTCGGCGTCATAGCCGGTGCGCAGCACCATCTCGCTGCGCGAGGCGAAGCCGGCCTGCACTTCCATGCGCCGGGCTTGAACGTCCTGCACTGGCTGGATGTAGGCCCAGCCTTGAGGCACCCAACGAGTGCGAAGGTACTCACGGCGCCGTTGCGTGTAGTCCTCCAGCTGCAACGCGCCCGAGAGCACGGCCATGTCCATCCAGGCCGCCCGAACAGGGCGGCACAACTGGTGCACATAAACGCTGAACTGCAGTTGCTCCAGACGGCGCCGAAACTCGTTGAGCACAACCCGTAGCGCCCGGTCGTTAATCTCGCGCATGTCGCCCGTGAGGATCTCGTAGGGCGTGCCGGTACCTGCTGCGGCGGCCATCAGTTGCTGCCGCATGAAGTCGGGGTAGTTGTTACCCGCGTCCGGCGGCTTGGAAAACTCGACCTCCTCACCTGGCCCCAGCTCCTGCATCGTGCCCGGCTCCAGCGCCACCATCGGCGTGAAGCCATCGCGGTCAGTCGTCAGAGGGTGGCCAGTGACTGGATCTCGCGGTGGCGGACCGGTCTCCGGCGTCGGCCGCGAGATGAAACCGGCGAACAGGTTCGCCACCTCCTGCCGGAACAACACCGCATCGTCGTAGTTGTCGAGGCTGCGCAGGCGCTTGAGCACCGGCGACAAACGCGGAACACCGCGCAGCTGGCCCGGCTCTATCGGTTCGAAGATGTGCAGCACCTGGGACGCTGGCACCCGTACCAGCTGGTTGTAACCGCCGTTCAACGACGAGGAGTCCCCCGGGTGCGAGCGATACATCCAGTACGCCACCCGCTTGCCCATGGCGTTGAACTCGATCCCCGCTCGAATGACATTACCGTCGCGGGTGCTTTCAAACTTGTCATGGGGCACGAACTCCGGCGCCAGCAGTTGCAATTGCAGCGGCACCGCCAAGCCTTCATTCAGACTGCGAGGACGCAGGCGTACAAAGCACTCGCCCGACGTCTCGACCGTTCGAGCCGCCAGGGCCTGCAGGCCATAGAAGTCGGTCAACTCATCGGCGTCCGACTCATCCACCCAGTCCTCCCACAAATTCTGCAGCAGCTCGCGCAGGTCGTGGTCAGCCGTCCGTGGCCTGGGGTTGATCCCGGTTCCGATCAGGTTGCTGACCCGCTTGTCGATCACGTTGAACGCATACGGGTCGTTGCGTACCGCCGCCCGGGAGCGCGAGCGCAGGTTGCGCAAGGCCGGGGTGTTGATGGTGTTGATGCCGTTGTCGGGGGCATCCCAACCTGAGGAACGGCGCCCCTCTCCGGCGCCCTCGTAACTGGCCTTGATATTGGACGGCAGCAAGAAACCGTTACGGGTCAGCGTCGGAAAGTGGCGAGCCATTACAGTCCCTTGCCTCCATGGAAAAGCCGGATCACGCGAGCGCGTGGTCCGGCGGCTGCACTCAGGCTGCCCCGGATCTCCTCGCGGGCCCTGAGCAGTTCATCCACCGTGCGGTACTCCACGGTGCGGTCGCCGTAGCGCACGGTTTTCTCACCGCGAGCGATAGCGCCCTCGATAGCGTCGAGGTGTTTCTGGGTAAAGGACATATCAGCGTCTCTTAAGATAGCCGCTAGTAGACATACGGCGTTGAGGGGGTGGAGCGGCTGGCTGGGGCCTGACCGCCGGGGCGGTCGGTTGAACTACCGGTTCAACGACTGGAGCTGGTTTTGGCTCATCAGAAACAGACTCCACCTGCGCAGGTGCAGCGGTTGCCACTTCATCGAACAGCCCGGACTGGGCCATGGCCTGCCGCACGCGGTCCCAATCAGATTCGAGGTAGCGATTGATGCCCAGGTAATGCGCCATCGCCAGGCAATACACCATCAGGTCGAGCGCCTCGTTGCGGTCGGCCTTGCCCTTGACCCACTCGATGCGCTTGTGGCCTTTGACGTAGCGCGCCACCTTGCTCTCGGCCACACACTGGTCGAAGAACTCATCGGGCAAGTCATTGGCAAAGTGCAAAGCACCCGGCCCGTTCTCGAAGGGATAGCGGTTGTAGATCCAGTCCTTTGCCGTGTCGGTACCGACAAACCACAGCTCAGCACCGTTGCGTTCGGTCTGGCCCTTCCAGGTCACGTCCACCATCGACGGCCGCTGAGCGATCACTGGCCTGCCTGGCTTGCTCGCGCCCTTGATGGCGAAGACGTTGCGCCAACGGCGGAGCCGGCAGAACTGATAAACCTCATCCGTGTGATGGCCGCCCGAGTCGACACCAGCGGCAAGGATCGCCAGACCGACGCCGCAAGGGTGCCGGTAACGCGCCTTGAGTTTTTCATCCAGCACCGCCCAGGTCTGTTCGTTCGCCGGATCGCCCCAGATCACCTGATGGTCGATCACCCAGCGCTCCATGCCGACACCGAAGCCCATCACCATCAGCTCCAGGCGGTTGGCCTGGACGTCAACAGCGGCGGTCAGCATCAGCACACCGGCTGGCATCGACCCGAGGCAGTAGTTCTCAAGGCGTGCCCGGTCCCGCAGCACATGGGCCTTGGTCTGCTCTTGAGCGCTATCCCAAACCTTGGCAAGCCGGGTGTTGTAGAACACCTGCATCGGCTCCAGATCGCCCTTGGCCTGGGCTTTCTTGGCCTTCTCGAACTGCCGCGCCAGCGTGCGCCAGTCCATCCAGCCAGGTGGCGAGTACAAGGCGTTGAGGTGGAAACCTACCGTTTCACCATCGCCCTGGGCATGCGAACGCCACTCACCTTGGGCCAGCATCCACCCCTTGTGATGCTCCTCGATCAGCACGTCACACTCAGGCCCGGCACACTGGTAATGCGCCATGGTGAAGTCCGCCGAGTACAGCAAGCGCTCCCACTCCAACACCTGCCGGTGCCCGCAATGCGGACAGGGCACGTAGTAGTAACGTTGGTCGCTGGACTCGAACAGATCGCTGATCCGCGAGGCCCCCTTGATCGTGGGCGAGCTGGAGAAATAGAACTTGGCATTGCGGCCGAAGGTACTGCCCCGGGTTTCAGCCAGCTCGATAGGGTCGCCCTCCTCGCCGACGTCCACTTCCCAACGGTCCACCTCATCGCCGTACACATAGCGCGCCGACAGCTCAGCCAAGTTGGCGGCAGACCCCGCCGTTGTCACGTACAGCGACCCGCCTTCAAACTCCTTGGTGTCCATGGTGTTGCGTGAATCCCGCGAGCGACTGGACGCCACTCGCTCGCGCAGCACCGGCGTGGCCTTGATCGTCTTGCCGATCCGTGAAGACACCCGCTTGGCCAGGCCCAGGCTGGGCAGCAACGTCAGGATGTTGGACGGCGCCATGTGGATCAAGGCACCGATCCAGTTCAAAGCAATTTGGGTTTTCATCAACTGCGAGGCCACCATGGTCACCACCCGCTTGCAGGGGTGTGCAGGTGATAAGCAGCGCATGGGTTCTCGTGCGTAAGGCGTCCGGTCCGTGCGGTACTTGCCAGGCTCTGCGGCGCCGGTATCACGCGGGATTCGCATGTACTCGTCGGACCATTCGTCTACCCAAAGCTCAGGGTCAGGTTTAAGGCCTCGCGTATACGCAGCATGGTGCACCGCTGCCCCATCTGCGTATGGAAACTGCATAGGTTCAGCTCTGTAAGTGAATGGCCTGCTCAAACTCGGCAGCGGACATGGATGCGGCGTCATCCAATACTCGACGCAATGCGCTCGCGATGATCCGCTCGATTTGCCACGTATCGGAAATAGCCGAAATTTCAGGGGCTAACTGCGCGGGCAACGCTAGCACTTGGTCGCGAATCATCCTGCCAGCAGCAAATGCTGCTTGGTCGACAATGTCCACTTCCACCAGCGCGCCGTTGGCCTTTCGCAAGTTGGTTTCAGTCAGTTCCGCCTGTGCCAGCGCTAGCCGGGCTTTAGCCTGCTGATACCCTGAGTGAACCACCGGGTGGGCAATTCCAGGGGATAGCGAAGGTTGTGCGGTTGGAGCAACAGGGACCGTTTGCCCATTCGTGCTACGCCTGCCCGGTTCGCTGGTCATCGCCAGGAATTGCTCGCTGGCGTCAACATCCACCAGACCATCTTCGGTAAGGATCAGGCGTCCCTGTTGGACCAATTTACCGACGTATTGTCGCGACCAACTCTTACTTTTTGCGTACTCGGTTCGAGTGAGAAATGTCATGTAAACCTCTGTCAACTTGGACTGTAAACCTGTCAACCAATGTCAACCAACGCCGGGAATCCTTCCGCTAACAAAGGTCCGCGGGTTCCCGACCCCGTGCTGCTCAAATAGTCTCAGGGTCCCTGCGGTAGCCACTGAATGATGGCACCTAGACACCCAATGCAATAGCATTGCGACCTCAGATTGACATCTACAACTGCGTTGAACATATACATAAACACTAACAGGTGAACTTTAGATGCCCATAAACATCTCTATAACATGGAAAGTACTTGCATCTATTCTTGGCATAATCGGAACCGTAGGAGCAGCTATAATTTATACAACCTGGGAAATCCGGAAAGATTATATCGAAGACCTAAAAAGCCAAATCTCTGCATATAACCAAGCCGAATCATGGAAGCTTCCTGACACCCTAAAAAAACTGAACTCTGTTAGCGAAAAGCTTCAGTCGCAGCTTTCTGCAAATGAAGAAATAAAAAAACTCAAAATACAAATAACTACGTCTGAGCTTGAGCAAGCAAAAGCAACGATTGCTGCTGCGGAAGCCATTGAAAAATCAGAAAAGCTTTCAAAGACGGTTGATATGCTCAAACAAGAATTACGCAAAGGGCTAAGCAGCTCGATCCAGTTCACCCTAAAGGAAGGTCAAACGGCCGAGCTTGTTAAAAATCGAGTCAGATTTGGGATGTCTAGTATCGGCTCAGGGTATATCGCTGGAAATGTTAATAACGACCGTATAAGCCTATCACTTGCCAACTCATTCCCGATAATAGTTAACGATGAGCCATGCACTATATCGTTAATACAAACCACTAACTACATGACAGCAACTATTTCATTTAGCTGTCCGGATCCTTCATAAAAAAGCAATCGAAAACTGGGCTTGTTCTTATTCCGCTTCCCGGAGGCCTAACCGTTTTACTGCCCAGCTTTCGTACAACCCTATAGCGACATCTGCACCAGCCATCGCGGTGAGGCACCCAATGCTTCCCGCTGCCAAGACCGACATGCCAGAAGCATGCAGCAACATCATAGTGGAAAGCCCACAGACCACGCAGGCCCCAGACCGAAGCAGCAAGCGGCGAACCAAGGACCAACCTCTTACCCCCGCTTTGTCAGCCCGCCATGCCTCTCCGGAAATCCCGCCGACTAAGGACAGCAGGATCACCATCCAAACCGGCATATCAATAAGCGCTTGTTGCTCGTTCGTCATCGCCCGCCCCTTAAACGCAAAAACCCGGCGCAAGGGCCGGGTTTGGTGTGTGGGTGCCTGCCGCTCTCTGCGGTCGCACCTATCGAAGATGGCTACTTTTTACAGGTGGATTCCGGTGGCAGCAACCCTGTTTTAACGCCACCCGGTGAATGTCGGGTGAACGCCTAGGCAATGTCGGCGAATATCTTTATTTCGGCTATCAGCGCCTTTGGTGCTGTCCTGCCTGTCCCACTGATAGTGAGTCAGGCAGGACAGCTACAGCCCACGAAATACAAGGCTCTGCCCTACTGTCCTACCTCTATCTTTCCTTTCTCGCCTGTAAGAAGAAATTGAAAGACACGCGTGCGCGCCCACGGCGCGTAATGTGTGCCCGCTGCGCTCATGTGTGCGCATGACGCGCTGAGAGGTTGGACAGTAGGACAGCCCAGGAATGACAAGGCCCGCGCTTGTCCTGCTGCGTTAAAACGCAGTCGGACAAGGCGAGCCAGTAGGACAGAGACAAGCGCACCAAGGGTAAGCGTCAAGCCACCTTCCCCATCAGCATGCCCTCGATGAACACATGCGCCTGATGCAGACGCTGGTAGTAAGTCTCACGACTGCAACCACAGTGCGCGTACTTCTGGGCCAAGAAGCTGTCGTGATTGCAGTAATGCTCCATCACCACCAGGGCCAGCTCGGGCGGCAGGTGCTTGTTGACGATCAGCTCGATATCGGCCGATTCATCCAGCAACACCCGGCTGCCCCGGGTGCCACGTATCAGCTCGCCTTTGCACTCCATCAGCATGGCGATCATGTTGCCGCCACCCGCACTACCGATGGCCAAGGTCGTGGGCATGTGCAGATCCTGAGCCCAGAGTTTGAGCATCTCGTCGATTCGCTTAATCAAAGCAAGGCTCCTCCTCCATCGGCACCACCTGCAATGCAGAACCGCGCCCCCAGTTGGCCGGCTTCTGATAGGCCCATGGGCGTATACCACTCTTCGCCAATGCCGGCATACGCCTCTTGCGCCACCCCAGCCGATGCATGATCGCACCCACGCGCATCTGCTCAGGCTTCCCCCAGTGACTGGGATCAATCTTCAGAACCTCGGACAGAATCTGGCTGCCAGTGGTGGTCTCCCCCAAGTGCGACTCTTCCAGCCACTTCAGAATCGGCACCTCCCATTCATCCACCACAAAGCGCTCTTCCTGCGCCTCGGCGAACAACGGCGCTTCATCACGAATCACCCACCAGATATCACCCGCCTGATAGCAGAACATCGCCTCAGCCCAGAGCTGGTCGCGGATCTGTCGCAGTTGCTCCAGGTCGACCTTGGTGCAGGCCACAGGCCAATAACGCCGGTTGCCGGTGGCGTCCTTGAGGTATTCATCCTGGTTGGTGGTGCCCACGAAAACACACTGGCGTGGCACGTCCATCGTTCTGCGGCCGTAGCTCTCACGGTAGGTGTCCACCGAGGCCGAGAAGAACTGCTTGGCCTTGGTCGACTCGGCCTTGTTGAAGCTGTCCAGCTCCCCCAGCTCGATAATCCACTTGCCCCGAATCGCCTGGAACGCATCCTTGTCGCCCAGGGTAAACGGCGTGTCCATAAACCACGAACCGCCGAGAATGCTCATCGCCGTAGACTTACCGGCCCCCTGAGCACCCTCCAGAATCATCACCGAGTCCGCCTTGCACCCCGGGGCCATCACCCGGCCCACCGCCGAAACCATCCAGCGCTTGCCGACCTTTGAGCTGTAGTCGGTCGGTTCCACGCCCATGATCTCGGTGAGCCAGGAATCGAGCCGGGGTACGCGGTCCCACTCCAGGCCGCGCAGGTAATTGCGTACCGGGTGGAACGCCCGGTAGTGCGCTACCACGCTCACTGCCTCGATCACGTTGCCGACCTTGACCCGCAGGTTGTACTGCTGCGCGAGCCACTTCATCACCAGCATGTCATCGATGTCGGCCCAGTCGCCGGTGTCGCCGCCATAGGGCGGTACCCGAAGCTTGACGATCTTGGCGCTGAACGAACAGAAGCCAATCACCCCGGCCCAGCGCTCATCATTGCTCAGGATCAGTTCAACGTTCTGCATGTGCGCGATCAGCATGCCGCTGTCGCTGCGGGCCAACTGATCCCGCCAGCCGCCCGCGGCGGGTGGCCTGACCACCGCCAGCACCTGTCGACGCACCGCGTCCAAACCTTCGGCGCAGTGCAGGTCGTTGAAGTCGGTCCACTTGATCTCCCGCTCGCCGGAAAAGATCGGCGCCACCACCTGGCCGCCGACCACCGTTGCCGCATTTTCAGCACGCTCTCTGCCGGGGTTCCAGGGCTCACCGTTGGCCCGCTTGGTCTTCCAGTCATCATCCCGACAAACGATGATCGGGCAACCGGCAAAACGCTCACGCATCGCCTTGCACACCGGCATGAGGTTGCCGGCATCAAAAGCGATGGCCACGGTCAGCGAGGTTGCCATATACAGGCTGGCGCCGGTGGCGTAGCCCTCACACACCAGCACCGGCTCACCGGGCTCAGGGTGCGGACCGATCAGGTGGAAAGCGCCCTCTTTCGACAAGCCATAGGGCCAATAGGACTTGTCACGCCCGGTGTCTTCCTGCTTTTCGGGATAGATCACCTGCAAGCCGACAATCTGGTCGCGTACGTTGCTCATGGGCACCAGGAACGCACCCGAGCGCGGCGCATAGCGCACCCCGAAGCCCACCACTTGCTTGCGGTCCAGGTAGGTGCTCTTGCCCTTCTCCGGCATACGCTTGAACAACCCGGCGGCACGCTTTGCCGCACGACGCGCCGCATTGGCCGCCACCTCCGCCGCCCGGCGTTTCGCCTCTTCCTGCCGGGCGCGCATTACCTCACGCTCCTCGGCACTCATCCGCCCGGGTTTGACCTTGATCTTCTGCGTCACACCCGAACGCCAGTCGCCAAAGCTGCCGAAGATCAGGGTCTCGCCCTTCTCGGTGTAGTGCTCATGCACCACGTACCAGCCGTTTTTCTCCTTGCCCTTATCCTGCGCCGTCTTGCAGCGGGTGAGCTTGCCGAACACCAGTGGCTGCGCGGGCTCCAGGCCGTAATCGGCGAACTGCCCCAAGACCTCATCAAGCATGGCGGGCCCTCCGCACTTCATCGATCTCCTGACAGGTCACGCACAAGGTGCATCCGGGCTGCGCCAAGCGGCGCGCTTCGGGAATAGGACCGTCACAGTCTTCGCAGATGAGGAAGGAATGCACCGCCAGCTCAGGTCTCAGCAACTGACGCGCCGCGAGCGCTTGATCAAGGCGCTCTTGCACCAGATCGTTGGCAAAATCCGCAAGGTCAGCCATGGTCCGCCCCCCGAGTGGTCTGGTTGACGTAACTGGCGCGGTTAAACATGCCCAGCAGCCCCTGTATGCCGCGAAACACCTGCAGGCGGATTTCGGCCAACTCGGCATCACTCACCACGCCATCGCCGATGCTTTTGGCCCAGGTGTCGGCCAGGTCGGCAACCTGACGGAAATACACAGCGATGCCCGTGGTCAGCGTCTCCGGCATGTCGTTGGTGTAAGCCTCGGCCAACTCCTGCCAGATCGTGTCCCCTACCAGGGCATGCACCGCATCGAGAATGCGCCGGTCCTTGGTCAGCTCCAGAATCTCGCCGAATTCTTGAATGTTGATGCTGTGGCTGGGATGGGTGGGAGACAGCTTGTGCTGCAGTGTGGTCGGGTTGCGGCCGGTGGTGGCGGCGATGGCAGCAGCGCCGCCGGGATAGTCCCGGGCAGCATGGTAAAGCGCGAGATCGAGCGGCAAGACTTCCCGCTTGGCCCGCTCAACAGAGTTCAGAGCAATACGGCTCATGGCATTAATCCTAAAAGTTGCCAGTGCCGCGCGGTATGCAGTGGTGATACATTTGCCGCGTGGCTTGTAAGGGCCCAAACGCCGGCTAGGTCCGCAAGACCGACACCGGCACCGTGCCGAGGCAAACAATCCGTTGTTCACCTCTGGCGCAACAGCTGCCCAATCTGTGGTGGAGAAGGCAGCAACCCAAGGCTTCCGAGCCTTGAAAGCGCGGTTGAAGTAGACGTTTTTGCATGTGGTGTGCGCGCCTACCTAAACCGCGACCCGGCGACACTGTGGTGGTGTGTGCCGGGAGGAACTGGGCGGCCCTTGGGTCGCCTTTTTTCTTAGGCTGCTAACGCAGCATCTTGTTTCGTAGAGCTAACCTTTAGCTCCCCCCCAGATAGGGTCTGCAATTGGTACTGCCTCAATTGAGGTACACGCACACCCCATTGGGATACCGCCGCAGGGGAAATACCCAATGCAGCAGCCAGCTTCGATTTGCTCTTGAAAAATGTGACTGCATCTTCGGTGAGCATCAGGGCACTCCTTCAGTTACACAGCCAAAATTTAAGAACATTTAAATTATTTTTGCAGCAGCTAAACAAAACTTAATCCCAAAGGATTTAAGCTAGCTTAATGAATATGTCCGAACGAATTGCCTACGCCCTGAGCACATCTGGCAAGCAACCAAGAGACCTCGCTAGAGAGATCGGGATTAGTGTTGCTCGCATAAGTCAATTGAAGGCTGGGTCCGGAGGCATAAAGGCAGAAAATCTATTCGCCTTTGCTCGCGCGACAAACTGCTCGGCACGATGGCTAGCAGAAGGTGCTGGAAAGCCAGAAGATGGGGATAGTACGCCAGCCCAAGACTTCACCATCATTCCCCCATACAGCACTAGAACGTCTGGCAACGGACAATTGAACGACAACGCAGGAGCCCCTTGCGGACTGGTATTCAAGCGTGAGTGGCTCAACCAGATGAATCTTGAGGAACGCAATCTCAAGGTTATATATAACCAAGGTGGCAGCATGGTGCCGACCTTGGCAGATGGCGATATGCTACTCCTTGATGAAAGCCAGACTGAGCCCTCGAATCGGCGGATCTTTGCCATTAGCCGTCCAGACGGTGAACTCACTATCAAACGACTTGTGCTCACAATGACCAACGGATGGATCATTCGTAGTGACAATGAAGACAAGCGTCAGTATCCCGACGAGATCGCCTCAGAACAAGAAATACGCCACCTTCATATAGCAGGCAGAATCGTCTGGCATGGCGGAGCGCTTTAAAAAATCAAGATCAGGGAGCCCTTATGACAACGAATGTCATCCGCAGCAAAAACGCCCCACAGAGAGCAGGGCTAACCCACGAAGAGATCTGGGACGGGCCAGACCAAGGACTAATTATGTCGTGGGAGGTCGGGCGCGCTCGTGCCATGACATATCCAGAGCTTGCCCAGCAGTGCCTGTCCGGCCAGCTTCCCATCTTGGGCTGGAAAGGGGGAGTATCCCGGGCACTAAAAAAACGCGAAAAATTCGGTTCACTTAAGTACCTAGCGCAATGGCAGGGACTAAGGGGCGAAGATCTCAACATTGATTGCTCGAAGGAGCACACGCTTACCTGCACAAACACTGGGATGGCCGTTACGTTCACATCAGATAAGGCGAAATACGTCAATCAAAGCACGGAAAACGATAGCGATTAAGGAGAGACGCGAAATGGTTGATTTGCATCAGGAATTTCAAAATAGCCGTTTTTTTCATGAGGCTCGCATAGACAGGCGATCTGTAGACGCACTGATCGGTATTGCAGCAGGCATAACGGCCGATGGAAACATCAACGAAAAAGAAGCAATTTTTCTGAAAAACTGGATCAAAAGTAACCTAATTCATCTTGATGATCCTGTTGTAAACATCCTCTACCGGCGCCTGGACGATATGCTACGCGACGGGATCCTTGATTCTGATGAAGCAGCAGAGCTACTGAGCCTCCTTAAGCAGTTCACAGGGATTCAGGAGGGGCCCGCAAAACTCTTCTCAGCCCCAACATCCCTACCCCTGAACAACCCTCCCCCCACCCTCTCCTGGGAAGACCAAGTATTTATGCTTACCGGGACAATGGCATATGGTCCTCGAAAACATTGCGAAGCCTTGATCACAGAGCGAGGTGGCCGTATTGGAGGCTCCGTTAGCAAGAAGGTTAATTTTCTGATTATCGGCAGCATTGGCAATGAACAATGGATGCACACAAGCTACGGGCTAAAAATCAAAAAAGCCGTTGAGCTCCGCGAAGCAGGTACGCCGATTTCGATCATCAGTGAGGAGCACTGGCAAAGAGCCATATTCGGATGAGTGTCGCTCCAGACCACTACCGCAACCCGCCTAACTGGTAAGACCTCTTAAAGAAAAATTAAGAGATATTGACATAAAGATTTAAGAGTTCTTTAATTTGCCTCACTCTTCACCACAGAGCGAGGCAATACCATGCACACCACCGCCACACTGCACGTCCATCCGGCATGTGCCAGAAACCCAAAACTGATCGAGCAGTTGCAATCCAGTACCGGCTGCCTGGTTGTTCTTCACGACAGAAAACTTAAGCTCGTGGCAAAAAAACGCGGGCCCTCCCCCTTCGATCCGAACGGCGGAGGCGACGCAGCATGAGCAAATTCAGAGTAGACAACCGCACACTGCAGTTGCTCAAGGCCCAGGTCAACCTGAGCGAAACCTTCCACCACACCCTGCGCGATTCACCACAGCGCACGGCGTTGAAGCTTCGGCTGAAGGTTGATCGCAACCCGGCAGACACAACCTTTGTTGTCGAGGTCGGCAGCGAACGCCACACGCTGACCCTGGCCAACGACAAGAAAGCCCACCTGAAGCTGGCTGACTTCATCGAAGAAATCGCCAACGGCCCAATCGATCCTAACGCCGAGCTGGCTCCACCACGGCACGCCGAGCGCGTGTTCGGAGCCTTCAGCGCCCAACAGCGCGAGCAGGTGTTTGGTGTGGTGTGCCTGGGTGGCTTCCTCGATCTGGATCTCGGGTTTGAACTGCCGATTCGTCTGGCCGTGCACCGCACCCGAACGCGCAAGGGCGTCACCGTTATCCTGAGCATCGGCATCAAAAGCCCACGGACCAAGTGCTTCACCGTCTCGGGCAGCGACGTGCAGATGTACCAGGATGTCTGCGAATCCATCCTTCACTTGGCAGCGCTGGCGACTCCCGCCGCGCACGCTGCTTAGGAGGCCACCATGGATCGCAACCTCAAGGAAACCGCCCGGTACTTCGGCATCACACGACCGCACCTGATCGGCCTAATGCAAGAGAAAGGCTTGCTCAACGCCGAGCGACTGCCGGCCTATCCAACGCGCGACCGTGAGTACCTGGGAACCAAGGAAGGCAAATGGTTCCACCCGGAGCTGGGCCTGCAATACAGCCAGTCAACGCGGGTTCGACAGGCCGGCATTCCCTGGCTCGCCGAGCAACTGGGCCTCGCCCTGCCCGCTATCCCGGCAGATCGCCGTGACGTGGCCTAGGGAGTACGCCCGCCAGATCATCGCCTTACGGACCAAAGAGGAGCGCAACGCTGCGCTCCTTGAGGTACCCGAGCATCTGCGCGAGCTGACCAAAGCCCACTGCCTGATCACCTGGAACCACCCGAAACGCCGCCAGCGCATGGAGAGCCAGCAAGCCAATGAGTAACGCCAACCAGACCCCGCTGCGCCTGATGCCAACACCGGAAACCGCCACCGTCGAACTGCTGTATCGCACCTTCGGCGACGTACTGATCCCGCTGGAAAAGATCCGCGCGCAGTACTTCCGCAACCTCAACGAACAGTCGTTCGCCGCCGAGATCAGCAGCGGCCGCATTCAACTGCCCATCACCACCCTGGACAGCAGCCGCAAGGCGCCGAAGTACGCACACATCCGCCACGTTGCAGCACTGATCGACATCCGCGCCTACCGGGCGGATGAAGAACACGCCAAGCAACTGGCCGACGCCAACGATCACGACAAATAACCCAACGGCTGCCACCACCAGCCAAACCCACCGGAGCACACCACATGACCCATATACAGATCATTGCCCTGATCGGCCTGATACTCACCGTCGCCCTGCTCTACTGGGCCGGCTACCTGATAGGCCGAAGCAATGGCCGAGCAGCCGGGATCGAGGAAGGCAAAGCCATTGCTCAAACGGACAACGCGAGAACCCTGCGCGAGCTGACAACCGCCCTCAAGTTCGTGCGAGCAGATAACCAAAGGCTAGTTCAACTGCACAAGCGCCTGCAGGACAGCCAAGCCCTCAAGCCAGCACACCGGCAGACCTTGCTGGCCATCGCGGATCTGCTACGCATTGCCGCCGAGACATTCAGCGCCTTCAAAACCGGAAAAAACTCGAAAGAGATTCGCGCTTGCTGCGCGATCAAGCCATGGCCATGGCCGCCCTAATGGAGCCAGCAGCAAAGGAGGAAGCGGCATGAGCCAGCAGATGGATGGACCAACCCGCTATCAGAAACCGGAGGAAAGCGGCATGCCGCACGCTCAGCCAATCGCCCATGCCGTGACCGCTTTGCTCCGCAACGCCGCCAGCGTCGACGCGCAAGAAACAAAGAGCCTCTGCTGCGCAGCAGCAGGCATTACTGCTCTTGCACGCAGCACCACCGAGGTACGTATACCCCACGCAAAGCTGCGCGGGGCAACCACAACTGGAGCAATGCTGAACGCTCAGAAGGTATCGCTTATGCAGCCTACTGCGAAGTCAAAGTACATGCTAAAGGTCCTCATGCAGATCTACTTCAACTTGCTGATCATCCTCAGATCGGCGATAGCTATCAATTCCCGCACATTCCGCTTTATGCCAGTAGAGCCCAGCAATAGTCTGCCGTGCCCCCCAAAGAATATTACGGCGATATTCAAGTTCGCCCGCGTCTTTGTATACCTCGTATCCATTATTCCGATAACTTTCTTTCACACGACTCGCAACGCTCAGCGCTTCAGAGACTTGCTCCTGAGCCACAAAAATAGAGCTACAGACCTCTACTGGAAGAGGCTTTTTCAGCAAGTTTCTAAGCGTGTGTCGCGCCTCCTCCAATCGAGCCAAACCGATCATATAAGGAGCGCTAGTGGCATGTTCAGCGACGTGATGAACCGCAGAATAGGCCTCATATGCAGCATGCTCCGCGAAATAAAGAGCATCGACCTCTGCTTGCAATGCCTCCTCGGCCTTCAACTGACGCTCCAATTGGTGCGTCCGCTGAGCAACCATAAAAGCCCCGATAATTGCAGCGATAGAACCAACAGCCTGCACCCAGGCCGCTGCGTCCTTCTTGGCATCAAACGCATCAAGCAAGACAAACAGTGCCCATCCCAAAACACCTATAGCCATATAACCCCAAACAACCCAAATGCTAGCGAGCCTCATCTCAGGAGGCATGCTGAAACTTTTCATGCGTTATGGCTCCCAGCCATCCAAAAGAAAAGAGCATGCCCATTCCAAAGCCTCCCGTCTATGAAGGAGGCCGCGTGAATGAGCTGGCTCTTTTCGCAGGCGCTGGTGGCGGAATACTCGGCGGCCACCTCCTTGGATGGCGCACCATCTACGCCGTTGAGCGTGATGCCTACGCCGCACAGGTTCTGGCGCAACGACAAAACGATGGAGCCCTCCCAACTTTCCCTATTTGGTCTGACGTGTGCAGTTTTGACGGAAGACCATGGAGAGGCCTTGTTGATGTGGTTTCGGGGGGATTTCCCTGCACCAACATATCCATCTGCGGGGACGCCTCCGGCCTGGACGGTGAAGCAAGCGGATTGTGGGTGGAACAGCGCCGAATCATCGATGAAGTACGACCCCGCCTCGCGTACATGGAGAACTCGCCAATGCTCACTTCTAGGGGGCTTGGACGCATTCTCGGGGACCTGGCCGAACTGGGGTTCGATGCACGATGGGGAGTGTTCAGCGCATACGACGCCGGCCTGGATCACAGAAGGGACCGTATCTGGATTGTGGCCGACGCCAACGGCTTCGGACGGGAAAGGCAGCGTGCTACCAGAGACCGCCAGGAAGCGAGCCGAAAAGTCCTCGCGAGGTGTACGCCTGCCCGAACACTTAACCCTTCTGGGCTTGCTGCCTGGAGGGAGGCACAACCCCGAGTTCAGCGAGTGGTTGATGGGCTGGCCATTGCAATGGACAGACATCGCGCCATTGGAAATGGCCAAGTTCCGCGAGTGGCAGCAACAGCATTTTATGCACTTTCCAAGTGAGGTGGCCGCATGACCACTAACAACGCCCTAAATACAGTTAACGCACTGCAGAGTGAAACACTTGACCAGGACGAACTGCACACCATTACCGGGTATCAGCTCCCATCCAAACAGATCCAATGGCTGACCAACAACCATTGGGAGTTTGTTCTGACCGGTGCACGGCGACCCATCGTTGGCCGGGTTTACGCCAGGATGAAGTTAGCCGGCGTTAAACCCTCTGCAGCTAGTGCCGTGACTGAAGTCTGGTCGCTCAACCTTGCGAATGTGAGCTGACCCGTGCGCAAGAGAACCACAGCCAACCGCGACCTGCCGCCGCGCATGGTGCGCCGTATCAGAAAGGGCAAGAACGGCCAGATCTGGACAGCGTACTACTACGACGGCAGGGACGCCGCCGGCAAACGCAAGGAAATCCCACTGGGCACCGACCTCGATCAGGCCAAGGTGGAATGGGCCAGGCTGGAACGCAGAGCACCACCCAAGCCCAACCACCTGATGAGCTACGTCTTCGACCGGTACGAAAAAGAGATCATCCCAGGCAAATCGATCCGCACCCAATCGGACAACCACAAGGAACTCAAGCAGCTCAGGAAGGCCTTTGAAAACGCACCTATCGAATCGATCACCCCCCAGGTGATCGCCCAATACCGCGATGCCAGAACCGCCAAGGTTAGGGCCAATCGAGAAATCGCCCTGCTCTCTCACGCATTCACCATTGCCCGAGAGTGGGGCCTGACCGACAAAGCCAACCCGTGCTTCGGCGTTCGCCGCAACAAGGAAAAGCCCAGGGACTACTACGCCGGCGAGACCGTATGGAATGCGGTCTACGCCGAGGCGGTGCAGGAACTGAAGGACGCCATGGACCTGGCCTACCTGACCGGGCAACGCCCCGCAGACGTGCTCAAGATCGCCGCCACCGACCTGAACAACGGATTCTTACTGATAGGCCAGGGCAAAACCGAAAAGCGCCTACGCCTGCGCCTGGAGGAGGAAGGCGTCCAATCCGGGTTGAGCGCCTTTATTGAGGATCTACAGGAACGCAGAGCCATCAACGGCATCAGGACGTCGACGCTGATCACCAACGCGTCAGGGCTACGAATGAGTCAGCAAATGCTGCGCAACCGCTGGGACGATGCGCGGGAGAAGGCTGCCATCAAGGCTGCGGTCGATGGCGATCCGGCACTGGCGGTCAGCATTCGGCAGTTTCAGTTCAAGGACATTCGGCCGAAGGCGGCCAGCGAGATTGAGTTAACACACGCAAGCCGGTTGCTCGGACATTCAACTGAAGAGATGACAAAGAAGGTCTATAGGCGAGTTGGTGAGATTGTTAGGCCTACAAAATAACCATATACCGCTAAGACTATGGCTGGTATGCATACGACCACAAGCTGACGTTTTTAGTAAGCCCTATACAGGTCAAGAGCTAGCACCTTATCCAAGTAAAGCCAACCGTGTAGCAGCAACCAAGCTCGCCTGTATCGAGTAGTTTTTCCAAATTCGTAACTTTTCACAGCAGTCAAGAAATCAAAATAAGATCTCTTGATCTATTGACAATCCACTCCGCGTCTTGAACGATCAACCAAGGTAGGCGCTTGCCACCAACCCGGATTGAATACGGTTTTCTGAAAATTTAAGCGAAGGATGTTCTTATGGATGAGCACACGAAGGGCGCATGGCTTCTAGCACAGTCAAAATGCCTAGACGGCATTACAGGTGCAGGCCGATTGGAGAACATACAATACGCGGGTAAAACTGGACGACTTTATAACCTTCTACGACGCAACACAATTGACTCTTCAACTCCTACACTTAACGCCGAAGAGATTACGACAATATGCCAACTAAACAATATTGATCGCGCCTCACGAGAGTCCGGACTGCAATTATTAGAGCGCGAAGGCCGAATAGATATAAGCAGCAGCAAATCTATAGCAATACTGGGCGCCACCTCACGCTCTGTCTTAGAGTTTACGAATCAAGTATTTGACGATTGCTCTCCAACTAACGAAGAGCAAGCAGCAATTCATCTTTCAGAACTTGTAGCCCAAAAACCCATCACTAGATCAGAAGCAACGGAGTACATATCTGATACCTTTAAGCTTATTGAAACTAAAGCTTCAGGTGTAGTCGACATCTGTAAGTCGACCGCCATTCTGGACCAAGCGGAAAATAAAGGGCTAACTCTTTTATTTAACAACAACAACTTCAGAAGCGGAGATTACGCACAAAAAGCATATCTACTTCTTCAGTCCTTAAACAGCACAGACAGTCAAAACTACCGAGAACTGCAGGAGCGCCTAAATCAAAAAGGTGCAATAGCTGATAAGGATGCTGAAAAAATACTCGGATCGAATTTATATAAACGTTTGATTGGCATTGGTCTTTTGGACCGCCTGGAGGTTAGCAATAGCATTGAGGCAGTCGGATATTTAACCTCACCAAATTCTTTTCAAAAGTTTGGTCGACCATTTGAAGACGACCCTATTGACGATGCTAAAGCATTGCTAGCCTCTCTAACGTATGGCATGACTCGAAGCGAGAAAAATAGAGGCGCGATAACAATGCCAGATGCTCTTCTTAGAAAGCTGATTTCAGGAGAGCCCGTAGGCGGCTACTATGGAGTTGAAGCAATAGGCGAGGACTATAAAGAGCTTGAAAAGCGTCAAGTTGTGAAAGTAACCAAAAAAGCTGGAAAACGCTACACAATGACCCTACTAAAAAAAGATGTCGGCGAACTTGCAAGAACTATAATAAAGGGAAATGCACCAGCACAAGATGCACTATTGATGGACGGTGGAGCAGCGAAAAGCTTCAAGGGACCGGCAGAAACCCGTATCGACATTCGAGCAAAACATACACTTGATGACAGCCAGTTCATTGCAAGTGCGCTAGACCAAATGAGGAGCGGTGGCTAATGAGTATTTCAAAAGGACCTTTGCTCGAAGAACTTGTTAGAACTTACTTCTCAAAGCAAGGTTTTTACGCAATTAGATCTGTTCCTTTCACATTTGAGGGGAGCGATGTAACTGACATAGATGTATGGCTATATAGTCGACAAACTGCAAGCGTGCGAATCAAAGCGATAGTAGATGTAAAAAACAAAAAATCACCTAAAGCTTACGAAAGAATATTATGGGTAAAAGGACTACAATCAGTGCTCAAGTGCGATAGAGCCATTATCGCAACCACCGATGAAAACAAGGGCTTAGCGAAATTTGCTTACGAAAATAACATATCAGTACTTTCAAAAGGTTTTTTGGACAGGCTAGACAAAAAAATCAGTGCTGACACACGCTTATCCTTGGAAGAGTTTAATCTTCTAATACATCAAAACTCTAATCATAAACATGATGGAGACTGGATAAAGGTATTAGCAGAAACAAAGTCAGCAATTGCAAGCCTTGGTAGTTTCCCTGCATTTAACAAAGCCATGATGGCTTTCCATTTTTTTGCAGACAGAATGGAAGTTAGATCTCAATATAGCGATCAACTTCAAAGATGCCTGCTCTCTGTTGCTTCTCTAGCATGCATTGCACTAGACAGCGCATTGGAGAAACTCACTTTCCAGGATGCTATTTTTAGATTCGAAGGAGTTAGAGATGGTATCACCTATGGCGATGGAGATGGCAAGTTTAGACAGAGTCTGGAACTCGCTTTCAGAGCCATTTCAGAAAACGTTGTAAATGGAAAGACTCTTGCCAGTCAAGCTAGAGAAAATATAGGCCAAGAACTCTCAAAGATCAGAGCAGATTTAATCGCTGAATACTTTGCTCGCGAACATAATGCCCAAGCTCTGTTCGGCGCTGCTAAAGAGATGGACGAAAAAGCATTTGCAAAAAACTGTAGTGAAGTAGAGCTATCTGTTGAGGCAAGATCAATACTTGGGGTCTTCGCAGATTTTGTACGAGTAAAAAGAAGTATTTTACCGATATCTCGCACAGCATCATCTATCGACTCAAAAAAAGAGAGTACCGATAAAGAAAAAACAGATCCCTCTCCAATAGAAAGTTGGCTAGACACTAATTCACAAGGGAAATTATTGTAATTTTTTTCAAATGGGGAGGTGCAGCGCATCGCCCCATTTTCACGACAAACGAATTGGACTACATCTCTACACAGCATCAGATCACAAAAATATGACGTTGAGCATGATAATGACGTGCGGTTGAAACCCTCCCCTACCACCCCTCCAACCCCTCTATTTCAGAATCCAGATTGGAGTGTCGGAAAGACTAGTACGTCAAACGTTGACGATGTTCACAGTCAGGTATGCATGCTGCTCGAACAAGACAAATTCGACACTGAATTGATTTGGCAAGTGCTGGTTGATCATTCATTTGTCGTCGCCTGCTGTTGTTGCAGCCAGAAACGTGGAGCGAAAGCCCCCTGCAACTCGGCACTAAAAGCAGGCTGATTGCGGAAGCGATCCAAAAATTTGCGGAAGTGATTGCCCAAATCGCAGGCAATAAAAAACCCCGTAGACGTTAATCTACGGGGTTTTCAAGGGTGGAGGCCGAGGTCGGAATCGAACCGGCGTAGGCGGATTTGCAATCCGCTGCATAACCATTTTGCTACTCGGCCCCAAGTGTCCAGTACCGTAAAGCAACACTGAACACGTACAAACTGGAACGGCTTTCGAGATCAACCTCATCTCGCAACTCTTTGATTTTTAAAGAGTTTTTCCGTTTCCTCGCTGAGGAATGGTCGCAATTATGGACATGTTTTCCATTCCTGGCAACTCCTATTCGATATTTTTTCTGCCGGGCTGTTTCTGCAGGTGTCCGGGCAGTTGCAAATCCGTGTCGGAGTGGGCAACGGCGCTGGATGATGGCACACATGACGGCGGATTGCTCTCTACTCTCTCTTCGCCCTGCCACCTACCCGATCGGGTTATGGCGCGTGTCCGGTCGCTCGCGGACAGTAGCGCCAACGGCTCGACCCGGGCTCCTTCCATCAGGTTCAAGGCGGAATTCCAGCATGCGCATAGCATTCACTGCGGTATTTGGCGTGGTTCTGGCGGTGGCGGCAGTCGGGGGGCAGGCCCAGGAGTCCGCGGGCAAGACCTTGCGTCTGTACAACTGGTCGGACTACATCGGTGAGCACACCCTCGCCGGCTTCGAGAAGGCCAGCGGGATCAAGGTGATCTACGACACCTTCGACTCCTACGAAACCGTGCAAGGCAAGCTGCTTCCGGGGCGCTCCGGCTATGACCTGGTGGTGCTCAATGCCGCGCTGGTGCCGCCCTTGATCAAGGCCCGGGTGTTCCAGCCGTTGAACAAGCAGTGGCTGCCCAGCTGGCAGAATCTCGACCCCCAGGTGCTCAAGAGCCTGGAGAACTACGACGCGGGCGTGGAGTATTCGGCGCCCTACACCTGGGGCAGCAATGGCGTGACCTACAACGTCGACAAGATCCGCGAGCGGATGCCGGATGCGCCCATCGGTTCCCTGGCGATGCTGTTCGATCCCAAGGTGGTGTCGCGCTTCGCCGATTGCGGGGTGACGCTGCAGGACTCGCCCACCGATATCCTGCCGCTGGTCCTGGCCTGGCTGGGGCGCAATCCCAACAGCGCCGAGCCCGCCGATCTCAAGGCCGCGCAGGAGGCCTTGATGGCCGTGCGCCCCTACATTCGCAAGTTCGACTCCACCAGCTATCTCAACGGCCTGGCCAATGGCGAGCTGTGCCTGAGCGCCACCTGGTCCGGCGACTACGCCACGGCCCAGGCCCGCGCCAACGAGGCCGGGGCACCGGTCAAGCTCGACTACTTCATTCCCCGGGAAGGTTCGCTGATCTGGTTCGACAACTTCTACATTCCTGCCGACGCCCCGAATGCGGCCAATGCCCACGCTTTTATCGAGTACCTGCTGCAGCCCCAGGTCATGGCCGAGGTCAGCGACTACATCCGCTATGCCAATGCCAATCTCAAGGCCACACCGCTGCTCAGAACCGAAGTGCGCGACAACCCGGCGATCTACCCCGATGCCCAAACCCGCGAGCGACTGTTCACCCAGACGATCCAGTCACCCGCCAGTACCCGCCTGATCACCCGCACCTGGAACATGGTGAAGATCGGCAAGTGATCCAGCCGCTCGGATTCCACACGCTGTCCACGCAATGCTTTGACCCGAGGTAAAGCCCATGGCTATCCAATCCGCAACCTTCTTCCAGCAGTTCGACGAACCCAAGCTGGTGGCCGCCGACAAGGCGCATTACATGCACGGTTTCCACATGTTCGACGAACACCGCGAACAGGGTTCGTTGAACATCGCCGCCGGCGACGGCGCCTACATCTATGACACCGCCGGCAACCGTTACCTGGATGCAGTCGGCGGCATGTGGTGCACCAACATCGGCCTGGGGCGGGAGGAAATGGCCGAGGCCATCGCCGATCAGGTGCGGCAGCTGGCCTACTCCAACCCGTTCTGCGACATGGCCAACGTCAGCGCCATCGAACTATGCGAAAAACTCGCCAGCCTGGCTCCCGGCGACCTGAATCACGTGTTCCTCACCACTGGCGGCTCCACCGCAGTGGACACCGCCTATCGCCTGGTGCAGTTCTATCAGAACAGTCGCGGTAAGCATGAGAAGAAGCACGTGATCTCGCGGCACAATGCCTACCACGGCTCGACCTTCCTCACCATGTCTATCGGCAACAAGGCCGCGGACCGCGCGCCAGAATTCGACTTCATGAGCGACCTGTTTCACCACATCTCTTGCCCCAACTACTACCGGGCGCCGGCCGGCATGAGCGAAGCCGATTTCCTCGAATTCCTGGTGGCGGAATTCGAAGACAAGATCCTCACCATCGGCCCGGACAAGGTGGCGGCGTTTTTCGCCGAACCCATCATGGGCTCCGGCGGGGTGATCATTCCGCCCGAGGGCTATCACCGGCGCATGTGGGAGATCTGTCAGCGCTACGACCTGCTGTATGTGGCCGACGAGGTGGTGACCTCATTCGGACGCCTGGGCACCTTCTTTGCCTCGCAGGAGGTGTTCGACATGCAGCCGGACATCATCACCACCGCCAAGGGCCTGACGTCGGGCTACCTGCCCCTGGGGGCCTGCATCTTTTCCGAGCGCATCTGGCAGGTGATCGGCGAGCCAGGCAAAGGGCGCTGCTTTACCCACGGTTTCACCTACAGCGGGCACCCGGTGAGCTGCGTCGCAGCGCTGAAGAACATCGAGATCATCGAGCGGGAGAACCTGCTGGCCCATGTCGAGGATGTCGGGCGCTATATGGAGCAGCGCCTGCAGGCCCTGGCCGAATTGCCCCTGGTGGGCAACGTGCGTTGCATGCGGCTGATGGCCTGTGTCGAATTCGTCGCGGACAAACAGAGCAAGGCACTGCTGCCGGAAGCCCTGAACATTGCCGAGCGCATCCACCTGCGGGCCCAGGCCAAGGGCTTGCTGGTGCGCCCGATCGGCCACCTCAACGTCATGTCGCCGCCGCTGATCATCAACCGCCAGCAGATCGACCAGATCGTCGACACCCTGCACGAGTGCATTCTGGAGGCCGCCGCCGAGCTGCGCCGCGACGCTCAGTACCAGGGATGATGCGCCTGCAACCGGTGCCAGCGGCGCCCTGTCGCGGACTCTTACCCGGTCTGCGCCCGGCAGTTAAACTGCCGGGCATGAGCGCACCTGCCGATACCTCCACTGCCCTTTTGTCCCTCCAGGCCCTGCAGACCTGGCATGCCGGCCTGGCCGAAGCGTTCCAGGCCGTGGACGATGATGCATTCCTGCCCCGCCTGGCAGCAGCGCTGAACGCCCTGACCCCGATCGAATCCATAATGATCAGCCTGGAGCGCAAAGGCCTGCCGCCGCAGTTGCTGCACGAACAAGGGATAGTCGGCGAATACCGCGATGAGATCATCAACCGCTACTTTTCCCGGGGCTACCTGCTGGATCCCTTTTGCCTGGCCGTGGAAAACGGCCTGGCCGAAGGCTTCTACCACCTCTCGGAAATCGCCCCGGACGACTTCTTCAGCAGCCAGTACTACAAGACCTACTACCTCAAGACCGGGGGCGCCGAGGACAGCTACTACATCGTCGACCTCGACCCCCAGAGCAAGATCTCCCTGTGCATGTTCCAAGGCCTGAGTGGCGCAAGATTTGCCAGCGCGCCCCTGGCCTTGCTCAGGGCCGTGGAACCGCTGGTACGCGAACTGTTGCGCCGTTTCGGCACCGCCGGCGGCCTGCAGCAACTGCTGCGCCAGGCCCCGGCCGATTGGCTGCCAACCCAGGCACCGACCAACCTCAACCAGCAGATCGAAGCCGCCTTCATGAGTTTCGGCAATCCGCTGCTGACAGTCCGCGAACAGGAGATCGCCCACCTGATCCTGCGTGGCCATTCGGTGAAATCCACCGCCAAGGTGCTGCAGATTTCTCCGGAAACCGTGCGCATGCACCGCAAGAATCTCTACACCAAACTGGCCATCAACTCCCAGGCCGAGCTGTTTTCGCTGTTTATCGACTGGCTGACCCGGCCCCCCGCCACGGGCTGAGAAGCCGCAGGAGCGAATGCGCGGGCGATGCCCCACAACGAGAACGCCGTGTCCACTGGGTGAACACGGCGTTTTTCATGGCAGCGCGGGCAAGCTCGCGCCTACCGCCAGGGGGGATGCCGTCAGCGCGCGGCCCAGGCGTTGAAGCGCTGTTCCAACTCCTCGCCATGGTCAACCCAGAAGGCCGCATCCACCGCGCGCGCGCCTTTCAGGTTGGCCTCATAGGTCGGCAATTGCTGCTGCACCGTTTCAGGCAACAGCGGCAAGGCCTGGCGGTGCACCGGTCCGTAGGGAATGTTCTGCGAGAACACCTTCTGCGCCTGGGGCTGGCTGGCAAACAGGATGAAATCCTCGGCCAGGGCCTTGTTCGGCGACCCCTTGACCACCGCCCAGTACTCCGGGTCGTACAGGCTCTGCGGCCAGAGAATGCTCAACTGCATGCCCTCCTTCTGGGCCATGGCAATGCGTCCGTTATAGGCGGCGCTCATCACCACATCGCCGGCCACCAGCCATTGGGGCGGCTGGGCCCCGGCTTCCCACCACTGGATAAAGGGCTTGATCTGATCCAGCTTGGCAAAGGCCCGGGTCACCCCCTGCGCAGTACCGAGCACCTGGTAGAGCTGCTCGGGGGCGACTCCGTCCGCCAGTAGAGCGATCTCCAGGGTGTACTTGGCGCTCTTGCGCAAGCCGCGCTTGCCGGGGAAATCCTTGAGGTTCCAGAAATCCGCCCAGGAGCCCGGGGCCTTGGCCAGCTTCTGCGGAGCGAAAGCCATGACCATCGACCAGACATAGGTCGCCACACCGCACTCGCTCAAGGTGCCGGGGACGAACTGCGCCGGATCGCCGAAACGCGACAGGTCCAAAGGCTCGAACAGGCCCTCGTCACAACCGCGCAACAGTTCCGGGCTTTCCACTTCGACCACGTCCCAGCTGGTCTTGCCGACATCGACCATGGCCTTGATCTTCGACAATTCACCGTTGTACTCACCGGCCACCACTCGGCCTGCTCCGCTCTGGTTGAATGGCTGGAAATAGGCCTTCTCCTGGGCCTGTTTGGTGGCTCCGCCAAAGGAAATGACCGTGAGGTTCTGCACCTGGGCCGAAGCCCCGGCGCACAGCACAAGCCACGACAATGCAACGCCGAAACGCAAGGTGTTGGACATGAAACCCTTCCTCAAGAAAGCCGGCTCGCCCGCACGAACCTGCACAGCAGAAGCCTGGAAGCGACCGTATTCACGGGCGGTACAGCACCGGGCACGACGAGTCTTGGTCAGCGGTACACGGACTGGCGCAGCCTGGGTTGCGCAGCCGGATGGCTACCGTTGCGGGCTCTGTGGCCCCGTTCGCTTGATGTGTTTGCGACCGGTCCGGGGTCGCCGGACGCGGTCTTGCTCGAATGGCGGTTCATCGCTTGCTCCCTGTTGTTTTTGTAGGAAGAACAAATCGATCGGCAGTGCATCGCCACAACGCACCGGGCAGTCGGGCAGGCGTATGCAGGGGTTCATTGTTTGCCTAACCCGGCGCATTGCGAAACGAGGTTTTTCTGAGGCACAGGCAAGGGAAAAGCTGCCTAGACGGCAGACTCGGCCCGAGATCGACGAAGGGAGTACGCGCACTGAATGGCGCGCCTGGACGGACAAGCAAGTCCGTCGGAGCAACAACAAAAACCCCGCCAGGGCATCACCCGGGCGGGGCGTCTTGACCACTCATGGACAAAGGAAGGCGCTGCTCAATCCAGCACCACCAGCAACCCCGAGATCACCCCGATGCCCATCACTGCCGAGAGCAGCATGCTGCTGGACACCTCGGTCTCGTAGGTCTTGTAGCGCGAGGCCAGGAAAAAGACTTTCACCGCCACTGGCAGCGCCGCCATGATCACCGCGATCTTGACCAGAAAATCACTGAGGCCAAAACCATAGCGGGCGGAGACGAACACCAGCACCGGCAACAGCACCACCTTCAACAGCGCCAGGGCCAGAGAGTCGCCCTTGATCAGGTTCTGCCTGCGATGCACGGCAAAGGCCGCGCCCAGGGCCACCAGCGCCAGGGGGCCGGTGGCGTTGGTCATCTGCGTGGCGAAGATCTGCAGCGGGCTGGGCAACTGCCACTGCAAGGCGATGCACAGCGCCGCCAGCGCCACCGCCAGAATCAGCGGGTTGCTGATGATCGACTTGCCGGTGGTCAGCAGCACACGGACCAGATCCGGCTTGTCCTGCGCCTCGCGCGGTTCGGTGAGCTCCATGATCAACGCGCCCCCCGCCAGGATCACCAGGTTGTCGGCCATGGTGATCATCAGCGTGGGCAGCGCCGCTTCATCGCCAAACGCCATGACCATCAAGGGCAACCCCATGTACCCCACCACCCCGGAGATGGACGTCAGCCCGCGCAGGCCGGCCACCCGCGCGTTGCCGCCCCAGATCAGCCGCCCACCCACGGCGGCGATCATGAAGGTCACCAGACAGGCCAGGTAATAGGCACCGAGCAAGGCCCAATCCAGCTCGCCATGCTCCCGGGTGCCGAGGGTCTTGATGAAGATGAAACACGGCAGGAACAACCAGAACACCACCCCCACCAGGCCCTTGACTGTTTCCGTGCCGATCACTTCCAGCCGCACTATCCAGTAGCCGGCGAAAATCATCGCAAACAGCGGCATCACCACCGTAAAGACCTTATCCATGGGCCGATTGCTCCTGACGGAGCTGGCGCTCGGCATAGCGGGCCAGATGCATCGGGCTGTAGGTACAGGAACGATAGAACTCCATCACCCCGTCCAGCGCGTGCTGATAACGGACTTCGATGTCCGGCATCGAGGCGCGCATTTCCTCTTTCAGGCTTTCGACGATAGGCCACAGCTCCTCATCCGCAATCTCGGCAACATGGGTGGTCAGCGATGAATAATCGGCCAGGGCCTGCCGGAGGGTCTGCGGATGCAAGCCCACATAATTGACGAAGTAAGCCTTTTCATCCTGAGTTTCCAGAAAGTCCGGAATATTCAACACGCCATAATTGGACAGAGTTTCAAACTTGCCACTGACCGGACGATAAATACCAGGCAACTGCAGGAACTTTTCCTCACAATAACGAGCGGCTTCGATCAACTTGTCCAATTCCAGCGGGTGCGCGCCCAACTTTATATTGTTGTCCCGACACAACTTCACGACTTGTTCCAGCGGGGCAATTCCGGAGCGGTTGCCAAATCCGGCCAAGGCCCCTTCGACCATCTGAAAGCCGCACTGGATCGCCTGCATGGTATTGGCCAGGGCCAGCCCGTTATCGTTATGGGCGTGCAGGCAGAACACCAGGCGCGGGTAATCCGCCACCAGCTTCGAGCACAACCAGCGGGTCACATGGGGCTGTAGCGAGCCCACGGAGTCGTTGATGCGGATGATCTCCACACCCAGGTTGACGGCCCAGTCGATCTGCCGGCAGATCTCGGCGTAACGCTGCTCGCACACCCCGTTGCGGAAGTTGTTGAGCACACTGGCCTTGAACTTGAAGGCGCCGATGTCGCGAAACGCCTGGATTGCACGCTCGAACTCACGATCATTCTGCTTGTAGGTGATCATGCCGAAGCTGAAGACGGTGTCGGCAATCCATTCCCGTCGATGAGCCCGGGCCTTGAAATAAGCCAAGGCGGTTTCCCAGCAGTTCAACAGGACGATGAACGTGGCCTGGGTATCGGCCGGCAATTCGCCGGCTTGCCGTGCCCGATGCAACCGGTCCCAGACCAGCGGCTCCTCCGGTCCGCAGCCCACCACGAAATCCCGCAGGCCGGCCTCGACCATGGACTTGAGGATGGATAACTTGGCGTCCACCGTAATGGGAAAAGCGGTGCGTTCAATACCCTCGCGAAGTGTTTCATCCACCAGATAGGGGACGGAAAAATCACGGTAGCGAATTCCATTTTCGAGTTTCATCGTCCTGCTCCTTTTTATTGGTTTTTTACGCAGCCACACCGTGTTGCCTGGCACACAAGACCCATGACAACCGCCACACCATATAACAGCGAGTAAACACACGACCTAAGAAATACCTTAAAAAACACCACAGGCAAGATTCGCCAAAAACCGCTCAAAACCGAAACATTTGCCCGACAAGTACCCCTGTTTGAATAAACAGCCGCCCGGACTTGCTAGCGCCGCACCTCGCTCCCCACGAACGGTTGCGCGCCCCCGTGAGCGACAGGCACGCCGGCCTCGGCATTCCCTGTCGAATACCTCAGGAAGCGCTAGAATCCGCGCTACCTTTCCCCGGCGACGAGAGCCGTTCATGAGCTTCGATTTCGATACCCTGCACCCCCGCCATGGCACCGGCAGCACCAAATGGAGCCGCTACCCCGAGGATGTCCTGCCGATGTGGGTGGCCGACATGGATTTCGCCGTGGCCGACGGCATCCTCCAGGCCTTGCGCCAGCGCCTGGAACACCCGCTGCTGGGCTACAGCGTGGCCAGCGACGAGTTGCGCGATGCGGTGGTCGCCGACCTCTGGGACAAGTACGCCTGGCGCGTGCAGCCCGACGAGCTGATATTCCTTCCCGGGGTCGAGCCCGGCTTCAACATGGCCCTGCACGCCTTCGTCAAACCCGGGCAATCGGTGGTGGTGCAAACCCCCAACTATCGCCCGCTGCGCCTGGCCCCTGGCAACTGGGGGCTGGACAAGATCGAAGTGCCGTTCCAGCTCAACGCCGAGGGCACCTACGACACCCCGATGAATGCGCTGCGCCAGGCCCTGCAAGGCGCCGGCGCGATGCTCCTGAGCAACCCGCACAACCCCCTGGGCAAGGTCTTCCCCCGGGAAGAGCTGCAGGCGGTGGCCAACGCCTGCCTGGAGCAAGGGGCGCTGATCATTTCCGACGAGATCCATGCCGAACTGTGCTTCGACGGCCGCCGGCACATTCCCACCGCGTCCCTGAGCCCGGAAATCGCCCGCCGCACCATCACCCTGATGTCGGCCAGCAAGGCCTACAACATCGCCGGGATGAAGACCTGCTTCGCCATCGTCCAGGACCCGGCCACCCGCCTGGCCTTCAACAGCGCCCGCGCCGGCATGGTGGACAGCGTCAGCCCCCTGGGCCTGGAAGCGACCCGGGCCGCCCTGACCCACGGTGGCCCCTGGCTGCAGGCGCTGCTCGGCTACCTGCAAGGCAACCGCGACTACCTGCTGCACGCGGTGCAGACCCGCCTGCCGGGCATCCGCATGCACGCACCCCAGGGTACTTTTCTAGCCTGGCTCGATTGCAGCGCCCTGGGCCTTGCCGACCCCTACGCCTTCTTCCTCAAGGAAGCCAAGGTCGGCCTCAGCGCCGGGCTGGAGTTCGGCGACGACTGCGGGCAGTTCGTGCGCCTGAACTTCGGCTGCCCGCGGGCATTGCTCGAAGAAGGCATCCAGCGCCTGCAAGACAGCCTGCAACGGCGCTGATCGCCGCCCCCATCCACCCCGCCACCGCAGCCGCCAGGTTCCCGACCCTGGCGCTGCGCCCTCCTGGCCCGGCCTCGCAGCCACGCCCCCGCCCTGACGCGGATAGTGCGCTGACTCGCGCTCAATGGATCCATAAAACCGCCCCAATGGATCCATAACTCTCTTAAGCCTCCAAAACGGCCGATTATCGAACATTAAATCAGCGCTTTTGTTTGACACCGCCAGAGCGCGAGCCATTTAATGGATCCATTAAATAAAAACAACAAACGCCTGGAGAGACGTCATGTACCCCAAGAATGCCTGGTACGTTGCCTGCACCCCCGATGAACTACAGGGCAAGCCCCTGGGCCGGCAGATTTGCGGCGAACGAATGGTGTTCTATCGCGCCCACGAAGGCCGGGTAGCCGCCGTCGAGGACTTCTGCCCCCATCGCGGCGCCCCGCTGTCGCTGGGTTATGTCGAGAACGGCAACCTGGTGTGCGGCTACCACGGCCTGGTGATGGGTTGCGACGGCAAGACCGTGGAAATGCCCGGCCAGCGGGTACGCGGCTTTCCCTGCAACAAGACCTTCGCCGCGGTCGAGCGCTACGGTTTCATCTGGGTCTGGCCCGGCGATCAGGCCCTGGCCGACCCGGCGCTGATCCATCATCTGGAATGGGCCGACAACCAAGAGTGGGCCTACGGCGGCGGGCTGTTCCACATCCAGTGCGACTACCGGCTGATGATCGACAACCTGATGGACCTGACCCACGAAACCTACGTCCACGCCTCCAGCATCGGCCAGAAGGAAATCGACGAGGCACCACCGCAGACCACGGTGGACGGCGATCAAGTGGTCACCGCCCGGCACATGCACAACGTCATGCCGCCGCCGTTCTGGCGCATGGCCCTGCGCGGCAACCAGCTGGCCGACGACGTGCCGGTGGACCGCTGGCAGATCTGCCGCTTCACCCCGCCCAGCCATGTGCTGATCGAAGTCGGCGTGGCCCACGCCGGCCACGGTGGCTACGACGCCCCCGCGGCCTTCAAGGCATCGAGCATCGTGGTGGATTTCATCACCCCCGAAAGCGACACCTCGATCTGGTACTTCTGGGGCATGGCGCGCAACTTCAACCCCCAGGACCAGGCCCTCACCGCCAGCATCCGCGAAGGCCAGGGCAAGATCTTCAGCGAAGACCTGGAGATGCTCGAACGCCAGCAGCAGAACCTGCTCGCCCAACCCCAGCGCAGCCTGCTCAAGTTGAATATCGACGCCGGCGGCGTGCAGTCGCGGCGCGTGCTGGAACGCCTGATCGCCCAGGAGCGCGAGCCCCGGAAAGCGTTGATCGCCGCAAGCCGTTAACCCCTCCCCCGAACCCGACAGCCAGCCGGCCCGAACGCGGCCGCTGGCGAGGACCGATGATGATCGACGTACTGGTGGTCGCGCGCCACAGCGAAGCCCTGGACATCTGCAGCTTCGAACTGGCCGCGGCCGACGCAAGCCCACTGCCCGCCTTCAGTGCCGGCGCCCATATCGACGTGCACCTGGCCAACGGCCTGGTGCGCCAATATTCACTGTGCAATCACCCCGAGGAACGCCACCGCTACCTGATCGGCGTGCTCAAGGATCCCGCCTCGCGAGGCGGCTCAAGCAGCCTGCACCAAGAGCTGGAAGTGGGCGCGCGCCTGCGCATCAGCGAGCCGCGCAACCTGTTCGCCCTGGCCCCCGGCGCGCGGCGCAGCCTGCTGTTCGCCGGCGGCATCGGCATCACCCCGATCCTCAGCATGGCCGAGCAGCTGGCCCACAACGGCGCGGATTTCCAGTTGCACTACTGCGCCCGTTCGGCCGAGCGCGCAGCCTTTGTCCCGCGCCTGCAGCAATCGCCTTTCGCCGAGCGGGTCAGCCTGCATTTCGACCAACAGCCCGAAACGGCCCTGGATATTGCACACGCCCTGGCCGCGCCGGCGGATGATCTGCACCTGTATGTCTGCGGCCCCGGCGGCTTCATGCAGCACGTGCTGGACAGCGCCCGAGCCCTGGGCTGGAAGGAACAATGCCTGCACCGCGAGTACTTCAGCGCCGCGCCCGTGGACCACGGCAGCGATGGCAGCTTCGCGGTCAAACTGGCCAGCAGCGGCCAGGTATTCCAGGTGCCGGCCGATCGCAGCGTGATCCAGGTGCTGCAGGACCAGGGCATCGAGGTCGCGATTTCCTGCGAACAAGGGATCTGCGGCACCTGCCTGACCCGGGTGCTGGAAGGGGTGCCGGAGCACCGCGACCTGTTCCTCACCGAGGAAGAACAGGCGTGCAACGATCAGTTCACGCCCTGCTGCTCCCGGGCCAAGACCCCGTTGCTGGTGCTCGACCTCTAGCGCCACTCACGGCGCGGGCAGGATCAGCTTCATGCGCTCATCGGCCACTGCCGAGCCGAAGATCTCGGCGTAGCGCAAGGTGGCGTTGGCATGCTCGCGCATCAGCGCTTCGGCCCGCGCGCCCTGGCCGTTGACCAGGGCGTCGAACACCGAATGATGCTGCATGTGGGCGTAGTTGAAGCGCCGGTATTCCCGGGCCATGTCCTGGCGGTCCACCGCCAGGGCGGTGACCGAGGCGAACGGCAGATGGTCGTTGCGCGCCAGGGCATCGGCGATCGCCGGGTTGCCGCTGCCTGCCACGATCACCTGGTGAAAACGCATGTTGAGGTCGTGATAGACCGCAAGGTCTTCCTCGTTGACATAGCCCTTGTCGAACAGCGCATCGCCCTCGACCAGGCAACGTTCGAGCATCGCCCGGCCCTCGGCCGACAGCCCGCGTTCGGCGGTCTGGCGCGCCGCCAGGCCTTCCAACACCCCGCGCACCTCCACCGCCCCGGCAATGTCCTGGGCGCTGACCGAACGCACCTGAAAACCGCGACCGCCGAAACGCACCAACAGGCCTTCCTGCTCCAGGGTGCGAAAGGCCATGCGCACCGGCATGCGCGACACCCCGAAGCGTTCGGCGGTCGGCACTTCCATCAAGCGCTCGCCTGCCGCCAGCTCGCCCGAGGCGATCATCTTGCGCAGCGCGATCAGCACCGTTTGACCGGGTTTGCTCATCCGGGCAGCTTCCTGAAAAAAGGTGGGCGGCCATAGTAACGCAAGGCCCACCACAACACGCCCCCCGACAACACTTGCAGCCGCTGCCGAACCCGCGAAGCTGCGCCAAGGTCGGCAGGACCTTGCCTGACGATCTCCCGCCGAACCTCCCGCGCCCTTGGAATCGCCGCGCCTGCCGCGTCGGAATGCCGCCCAAGCCGTTCGCCGCCTGCGCCAGCGACTACAGGCTGTTCACAGCGACAGCGGGTAGCTGACGATCAGCCGGGTCTGGTCGAAGTCGCGGTTGAAGCTGCGCCGGGTGGTGGCGTTGTTTAGCCGCAGGCTGAGGTTCTTCAGTCTGCCGCTCTGCAGGGTGTAGCCGATCTCGCTATCGCGCTCCCACTCATGGCCGTCCTTGCCGGCCTTGGTGGTGGCGTTGTCGCCACGCCCGTAACGCACCATGGCCAGCAGCCCGGGAACCCCGGCGGCGGCAAAATCATAGTCGTAGCGCAGCTGCCAGGAACGCTCGCCGGCATTGCTGAAGTTACCGTTGAACATATCGTTGCCCAGGGTCCGGCCGCTGCTGCCGTAGACCGACATCCAGGGGCTGTCGCCGCTGACCTTCTGCAACCCCAGGTACAGCGTGTGCCCGGCCCGCGCGGCGGAAAACAGAGCATAGGCGGTGTGGCTGTCGACCCGGCCGATGCGCGCGCTGCCATCGTCGCGGTCGATGAAGTAGCCCAGGTTGCCTCCCAGCACCCAGTCACCCAGCGGCTGCTTGTGCTGCAGGTTGAAATAGCTCTGGCGGTAGATGTCCTGCAGTTGCGCATGCCAGAGCCCGAGCAGAGTGCGTTGCTGGTTGAAGCGGTAGTCGGCGCCCACGTAGTTGAAGCCATCGGACTTCACCCCCGGCGCGGCCCAGGCCGCAAGGTCCTGCATGTCCGACGAGTTGCGCAGGCTCACGGCCCGGTACTGCCCGGCCTGCAGGCCCAGGCCGTCGATCTCGCGGGACACCAGCATGGCCCCGCGAAAGGTCTGCGGCAGCAGGCGGCCATCGTCATAACGCAGCAGCGGCACATCCGGCAGCAGTTCGCCGAGCTTGAATTCGGTGGCGGAAATCCGCGCCTTCAACGCCACCCCGGCCCGGCCGAAATTATCCGCCGCGCGACCGTCGTCATGCACCGGCAGCAACTCCGAACCGCTGACCTGGCGGCTGCTGTCGAGCTTGAGGCCGAACAAGCCGATGGCATCCAGGCCAACACCCACGGTGCCCGGGGTGTAGCCGGAACTGAACTTGAGGATGAAGCCCTGGGCCCACTCCTCGACCTGCCCCTTGGGCCCGTCGTGGTCGCGAAAATCCCGGTTGAAGTAATAGTTGCGCAGCAGCAGGTCGGTCCTGCTGCCCTCGAAGAAACCGCTATCGTCGCCAGCCCAGGAAGGGGCACACAGGCCCACGGAAACACAGGCCCCAACCAGGGAGCGGCAGAGCATCGGATGACGGCTGTTCATTATTATTGTTCTCCGTTTTTCATGGACGCAGCCGTGCCCCGACAGGCCGGAGACGGCCCGTCCATTCACGGCTGCGCAAAAACCCGGCCAGGGCGGCCGGGGGGTTGCTCAGGTCAGCCCGTCAGAAGGGATACTGACGCGGCCGGTGTTGCACGCTGATCCAGTGGTCGCGCGTGAACTCGTCGATCGCCCAGTCGCCGTTGAAGCGCCCCAGCCCGGAGTTCTTCTCGCCGCCGAAAGGCGCGTTGGCCTCATCGTTCACCGGCACATCGTTGATGTGGGTCATGCCCGCGCGCACCTGGCGGGCGAAGTTCACTCCGCGCTCCAGGCTGCCAGTGAACACCGCGCTGGACAGGCCGAACTCGCTGGCATTGGCCAGTTCCAGGGCGTGGGCTTCGTCCCGTGCGCGCAGCAGCCCCACCAGCGGGCCGAAGATTTCATGGCGTGCCAGGTCCATGTCGGCCCGCACCTCGCCGTAGACATGGGGCGCCAGCAGATTGCCGTTCACCCCGCCCTCGTACAGCGGCTCGGCGCCCTGCTCGCGGGCCAGGGCGATCTTGTCCTGCAGGCCCTGCAACTGACGGGCGTTGATCACCGGGCCGATCACCGTGTCCAACGCTTGCGGATCGCCCACCTTGAGCTGCTTGACCCGGGCCACGAAGCGTTCGGCAAAGGCGTCATACCGCGACTGATCAACGATGATCCGGTTGATCGCCATGCAGATCTGCCCCTGGTGCAGGAACTTGCCAAACACCGCGGCATTCACCGCCTGCTCCAGGTCGGCATCGTCGAGTACCACGAACGGGCTGTTGCCCCCCAGCTCCAGGGCCACGTGCTTGAGATGCTCGCCACCACTGGCGATACGGCCGATACCGCGCCCCACCGGGGTCGAGCCGGTGAAGGTGATCAACGCCGGCACCGGGTGCTCGACAAAGGCATCGCCGATCTCGCTGCCGGCCCCCACCACCACGCTGAACAGCCCCGCAGGCAGCCCCGCTTCCTCGAAGATCCTGGCCAGCAGCAGGCCGCCGCACACCGGGGTATCGCTGGCCGGCTTGACCACCACCGCGTTGCCCAGGGCCAGGGCCGGGGCGATGGAACGCTGGGTCAGGTGCAGCGGAAAGTTCCACGGGCTGATCACCCCCACCACCCCCAGGGCACTGCGGTAGACCCGGCTTTCCTTGCCCGGCACATCGGACTCGACAATCCGCCCGTGGACCCGCGCCGGGAACGACGCCGACTCCAGGGTAATGGCCCGCGCCGCGCCCCACTCGGCCAGGGCCTTGATCCGCGTGCTGCCGGATTCGCGGATGATCCAGTCGACGATTTCCTCCTGGCGCCGATCGAAAATCGCCACCGCCCGGTGCAGCACCGCCGCCCGCTGCGACGGCCCCAGGGCCGCCCATTGCGGCTGCACCTGGGCGGCCTTGGCATAGGCCGCATCCAGGTCGCTGCGGTTGGCCTGGGCCACTTCCAGCAACAGCGCGCCATCGAACGGATTGGTCACCGCCAGGGTCTTGCCGGCGGCTCCGGCGCGCCACTGCCCGGCGATGGGTTGCAGATGCAGGTCGCGATAGACCGCGTTGGTTTCACTCATGAACAATCTCCTCATGGAACAGCATTCATAAACCGATACATCGCCCGCAAAACCGCCGGCGCCGGCTCGTGCACGAGCTGGCTCCTACACGGCAGCGCGTTGCTCGATCAGCCGCAGCAGGCCAAGCAGGGTTTCGGTATGGGGCACCGCCACCCCTGCTTCCCGCGCCCGGGCCACGACCTGGCCATTGATCGCGCCGATCTCCGTGGGCCGTCCGGCCAGCACGTCCTGCAGCATCGAGGGCTTGTGGCCGCGATGGTTGTCCATGGCAAAGGCCACGCTGTCCAGGCAGCGCTGGGCATCCAGCACTATTCCCTGGGAGCCAGCCACAGCCACCACCTCCATGACGATGGCCCGGGCCAGCGCCACACCTTCCGGCGCCGCGCCCAACTGGCCCACGGTGCAGCCGGTGGCCGCGCACAGGCTGTTCAAGGCGGCATTGAAGGCGACCTTCTCCCAGATCGAGGTCCAGACCTCGGGGTCCACCGCGCAGTTGAGCCCGGCCGCGTCCAGTACCGCCGCCACTTCAGCGCTGGCCTGGCGCTCGGCCTCGTCGAGGGCCAGCACCCGGACCATGCCCTGGCCATGGGATTGCACCTGCCCCGGGCCGAGCAGGTCGGCCGGCCAGTTGGTCATGCCGATCAACACCTGCTGCGGGGCCACATGCCGCGACAGGGCCTCGGCGTTGCCCAGGCCGTTCTGCAGGGTCAGCACCCGGGTGTGCCCGGCGATATGCCCGGCAACACTGCGCAAGGCACTGTCGGTGTGCAGGGTTTTGGTGAACACCAGCAACAGCTCCGGGTGCCCGCGGGCCTGTTCCGGGCGACAGGCGTTCAGCCCCCTGATGCGCCGCTCACCCTGATCGGTGGCCAGCAACAGGCCGTCGCGCTGGATGGCCGCCAGATGCGCGTCATTGATGTCCAGCAGCGTCACCTGCTGCCCGCTTTCCGCCAGCAGGCCGCCAAACAGCGAACCCATGGCGCCCGCGCCGAGAATGGTGATGTTCATCGAACCTCCTGATTGACTGGCTGTTTCAAGGACTGCGTTTCTGCCTGGCCCGGCAGGCGCCGGGGGATGTGCCGGCGCACGATCAGCAGCGCGAGCAAGGCCATGAGCATCACCGAGCCCAGTAGCGTCAGGTAGCCCACGGCGCCGCCGCGGGTGATCACCAGGGCGCCGGCGAAGGCACTGAGGATCGCCCCCAGGCGCCCGAAGGCCAGGGCCGAAGCGGTGCCGGTGGCGCGCACGCCAGTGGGGTAGATGAAGGCGCACAGCGCGTACATGGTGGACTGCACCGCATTGACGAACAGGCCGTGCACGCCGAAGCCGAAGATCAGCAAACCGGTGTGCTGATGGATATCCACCCCCTGCAATACAAAGGCACTGGCCGCGCCGCCGGCGCAGCAGATCAGCAACGGCCAGAACGAGCCCCAGCGGGTGATGGCCAGCGCACAGACCAGCGCGCCGATGACCCCGCCGAGGTTGTAGGCGGTCAACCCGGACCCGGCCACCGCCAGCTCCAGGCCCTCGGCCAGGAGCATGGTCGGCAGCCAGCTGAAGGCGCTGTAGACCGCGGTCAGGCACATGAAGAAGGCCACCCAGAGGGCCAGGGTGTCGCGGCCGTAGCCCCGGGCGAACAAGGCGCGGAAACCGCCCTGCTTCTCGCTCTGCTGCTCCAGGGCATCGCTGTAGCTCACCCCCTCAGCCATGGGCCGGCCCATGCGCCCCAGCAGAGCGTTCAACTCCCCCCAGCGCTGCGGCCGGCGCGCCAGAAAGCGCGGCGACTCCGGCAGGGTCGCCAACAACACCAGCCCCAGCACCATGGGCAGGCTGCCACCGATGAAGAACAGGGTGCGCCAGCCATACAGCGGCAACACCTGGGACGCGAACAACCCCGCCAGCATCCCGCCCAGGGGCACGCAGACAATGGTCGCGGTCACCGCCAGGGTGCGCCGCCGCGCCGGGGTGAATTCGGCGGTCACCGTGGTCGCGCTGGGCAGCGCGCCACCGATGCCCAGCCCGGCGATGAAGCGCAGCACCGCCACCGCCAGCGCATTGGGCGCCAGGCCAATGGCGCAGGTGGCCGCGCCGAACACAAACACGCTGGCGATGACCGCCATGCGCCGGCCGAAACGGTCGGCGAACAGCCCGGCACAGGCGCTGCCGATGCCCATGCCGATCAGCCCGGCCGCCACCGCCGGGGCGAACGCCTCGCGGGTGATGCCCCACTCCTTGATCATCAGCGGAATGGCAAAACCGATCAGCTGGCCGTCGAAGCCGTCCATGACGATGGACAGCGCGGCCAGGAGCACCACCAGCTTCTGCATGCCGGTGAAGGGGCCATGGTCGAGCAAGGTGCCGATGTCGGCGTGGTTGGAAGTCGAACGCGCCGTTTGGGGCGCATGATCGATCGCTGCTGTAACCGAAGTCGTGTTCATAGCCACCTCTTTTTATTCTTCTGGTGAGTCCGCAGGTTGCGGTTGGCAAGGCCTTGTCGCCAGGCCCGGCGACAAGGCCGTCTTCAGGGTTCGATGGTCAGGGTCGGCACCTCGATCAGTACCGGGCGCTGGCCCGCCAGGGCCATGCCCAGGGTCTCGGCGAACTCCTCGCGGGTGTTGGCCTGCACCGAGTGCACGCCATAGCCGCGGCCGATGGCACAGAAGTCCAGGCCGGGCACGTCCAGTCCCGGCGCGTCATCGACCTGCAGGACCTCGGCGAACCAGCGCAAGGCGCCGTAAGTGCCGTTCTTGAGAATGATGAATACCACCGGGATCTGGTACTGGGCGGCGGTCCACAACGCGGTGATGCCGTAGTTGGCCGAGCCGTCGCCGATAATCCCGATCACCCGCCGCTCGGGCCGGGCCAGTTGCACCCCCACCGCCGCCGGCAGGCCGAAGCCCAGGCCGCCAGCCGCCGGGAAGTAGTAGCTGCCGGGCTCGCGCATCTCCACCCGCTGCCAGAAGGCGCCGACGGTGGAGGTGGATTCCTTGACATAGATCGCGTCCTTGGGCGCCAGCTCGTTGATCACATCGAACACGGTTTCCGGGCGCAGCAGGCCGCCGCTTTCCTCCACCGGCGCCGGTGCCGGCAAGGCCGCCGGCTGTGGCCGGTCGCACTCCGGCAGCGCCCCGACCAGGGCCTGCAAGGTTTCGGCGATGCCCCCCACCAGCGCATCGCCCATCGGCGCGCGCGCCGCTTCGCCAGGGTCGCAAGTGATGTGCAGCAGCTCGGTACCCTCGGGCAGGTAGTCCCCCGGGGCGAACTGGTGATAACGGAACACCGGGGCACCCACCACCAGGATCAGATCATGCTCCGCCAGGCAGCGGCTGATGCCGGCGATGGCCGCCGGCAGCACCCCGCGAAAGCTCGGATGGCGGGTCGGGAACGGGCAACGGGAGGCGGACGGCGCGACCCAGGCAGGCATGCCGAGTCTTTCCGCCAGTTGCACCGCCAGGTGATTGCTCTGGCTGCCATCCACATCCGGCCCCAGCACCAGCACCGGGTTGCGCGCCGCCACCAGACGCTGCGCCAGATGGCGCAATTGCGCCGCCGTGGGCAACCCGGCGCTGGCCACCCGGCGCCGGGCCAGGTGCTCGACCCCGGCCGGCGCCGGACGGGCCCAATCGTCATAGGGAATCGACAGGTACACCGGGCCCTTGGGTGCCTGACTGGCCATGTGGATGGCCTGGCTCAAGGCTCGGGGCACATCCTCGGCGCAAGCCGGTTCATGGCTCCACTTGACCAGCGGCTTGGGCAACTGCGGCGCATCGACGTTGGCCAGCATGGCCTCGACGCCGATCATCGAGCGCACCTGCTGGCCGGCGGTGATCACCAGCGGGCTGTGGGAGTACCAGGCATTGGTCAAAGCGCCCATGCCGTTGCCGGTGCCGGCCGCCGCATGCAGGTTGACGAAGGCCGGCTGGCCGCTGGCCAGGGCGAAGCCGTCGGCCATGCCGACCACCGCGCCTTCATGCAGGCCGAGAATGTAGCGGAAGTCTTCGGGAAAGCCCTTGAGAAAGGGCAGTTCGTTGGAACCCGGGTTGCCAAACACCGTGGTCAGGCCGTGTTGCCGGAGGATGTCATAGGAAGCGCTATGGACGGTTTTCATAAGGACCTTGGCCGCTGCTTTTTAGAATTTGGGTTACTCTTGCAGCCGCGCCTAAATTGATCAAATCGATACTATTTCTATCTAAAATAAGATCCATCTATATCCATGAGGCAGCATGAGCCACATCGATCTGAACCTGATCCGCACCTTCGTCACCCTCTACGAAGCCCGCAGCGTGACCCTGGCCGCCGAGCGCCTGTTCGTCACCCAGCCCTCGGTCAGCTACGCCCTGGCGCGGCTGCGGGAGCTGTTCGACGACGGCCTGTTCAGCCGCAGCCGCGACGGCATCCAGCCCAGCCAACTGGCCGATGAGCTGTACCCGCCGCTGCGCGAATCCCTGACGCGGATCGAAAACACCGTACACAGCACCCGGCGCTTCGACCCGGCGACCACCGAGCGGCGCTTTCGCATCGCCCTCTCGGATCTCGGCGAAATGGGCTTTCTGCCGCTGATCCTGGCGCGCCTGAACCAGCAGGCACCGGAGGCCGAAGTCGAAGTCCTGCCGCTGCAGGTGGATCAGGCCGGAGAATGGCTCGGCAGCGCCAAGGTCGACGCGCTGATCTGCCGCAAGCCCCTGACCGGCACCCGCAGCCAGGTACTGATCCGCGAGCGCTACGTGTGCCTGCTCAGCGACCGCCACCCGCGCATCGGCCAGCACCTGAGCCTGGAACAGTTTCTCGCCGAGCGGCACATCGCCGTGACCCGCACCAGCGGCCACGGCAACGTCGAGGACGTGCTCAAGCAGATGAACGCCAAGCGCCGCATCAGCCTGCAGGTGCCGCACTTCTCGGTGCTGCCCAAAGTCCTGCCCGGCACCGACCTGCTGGCGGTGCTGCCGGCGCAGATCGCCCGCCTGTTCACCCTCGAAGGCGGCCTGCGGCAGCTGGAACTGCCGTTCCCCGTGGGGGAGTTCGAGGTGTCCCTGCACTGGCACCCCAACAGCGACAGCTCCGCCGCCCTGACCTGGTTCCGCCAGACCGTGGCCGCGGCAATCATCGACGGCCAGTCTTGAAGCGGCGCCCGCAGGCGCCTCCAGCTCCGCGGCCCTAGGCCAGGGCCGCCTGCCTCTGCGGCGCCGGTCGCAGCAACAACAGGCAAGCCGCCGCCAGCACGAACACCACGGCAAACACCCCGTACAGGTGCAGCGGCTGCCAGCCAGCATCCAGCAGCACCCCGGCCACCGTGGGCGAGACAATCGCGCCAATGCGCCCGATGCCGATCCCCCAACCGACCCCGGTCGCCCGCACCGAAGCGTCGTAGACCGCCGGCGACAAGGCATAGAGCCCGGCCACGCAGCCGTTGGCGAACAGCCCGATCAGCAGCCCCAGGCCCAGGGCCGCGGCAATCGACGAGGCACTGCCGACAAACAGCACCAGGAGCCCGGCGGTGAGCAGCATGAACAGCGACAGCACCCGGGTCAGCGGCCAGCGCGAAGACAAGCCGCCGATCAGCGCCGCGCCGAAGATCCCGCCGACACTCAGCAGCACCCCGCCGGTGATCCCCTGCTGCGCCGAAAGCCCGGCGGCCACCAGCAGTTTTGGGGTCCAGCTCATGACGAAGTAGAAGCCGAACATCACCAGGAAAAACAGCAGCCAGATCAGCAGCGTGGTGCGCCGCATCGGCCCGGCAAACAGCTGGCCGAAGCCGCTGCCGGCGCCCTCCTCGCGCAGCTCCGCGGCGGGCAGCCGCGCCAGCGGCGGGTGCCCCATGCGCCGGGCCAGGCGATTGACCCGCAACAGCGCATCGGCCGGGCGCCGGGCCAGGAGAAAGTCCAGGGATTCAGGGAGCCAGAGCAGCACCAGGGGGATCACCAGCAAGGTGACGATGCCACCAAACACAAACACCGAGCGCCAGCCCCAATGGCTCAGCAGCCACACCGCCAGCAAACCGCCCAGGGTCGCCCCCAGGGCATAGCCGGTGGATTGCAGGCTCACCGCCAGCCCGCGCCAGCGGCGGCTGGCGTATTCGGCGGCGATCACATTGCTGCTGGCCAGGATGCCACCGATGCCCAGCCCGGTGAGGCCGCGCAACAGCGCCAGTTGCAACGGGCTGTGGCTGATGGCCGAAAGCAGCATGCCGACACCGGACAGCAACAGGCAGCCCAGAATCAGTGGCCGGCGGCCGAAGCGGTCGGCCCAGGGCGCGATAAACAGCGAACCGCCGGCCATGCCGAACAACCCGGCACTGAGCAGCAGGCCGATCTGCGCACCGTTGAGTTGCCACTCGGCGGACACCGAGGCGGCGGTGAAGGCCATCACCAGCACATCGAAGCCGTCGATCATGTTGAGGACGATGCAGATGCCGATCGCCAGGCACTGGAAGGCGCCCATCGGCCCCTGTTCGAGCCGTTGCTTGAGATCGTGGTTCATGGACGCACCTGCCATTCGGCCACGAGCCGAAGCGCAACAGCCAGCGAACCTGTGCACACAGACAGCCAGCGCGCGCCAGCCAGGCGGCTGCACGCCGTCGATAAGACATTCATGACGAAACCCTTTTTGTTGTTTTTATTACGGACGGTCAGGAGGGCTCCTGCCATCGCCAGGCCGCCAATAAAACGCCTAATGGATCCAATAACAAGAGACGAACGGGTTGAAATGGCTGAGCAAAGGGCCCCAGGCCCACCATGCTCGGGGTTAATTTCCATAGGGATCAAATGCTTAGGTGCCCGAAAAGGCACCAGGATTAGCGGGCGATTATCGACCAGCACCGTTCAGGCACGCGCTGAGCCCCACCACCAGGCTCACTGCCAAGCATGCCTGTGGCGAGGGAGCTTGCTCCCGTTCGATGGCGCAGCCAGCGCAAAGACTGCTGGCGCGCCGGGCCTGAAAACGCTCGGAGGCCGCAGATGGGGGGCGCTGCGCACCCCAGCGGGAGCAAGCTCCCTCGCCACAATATTGGATCCAATATCCTGCATCACCTCAGATAAAGGCCAACTCCTCCCGGGCGCTGCGTACCGCCGTCATTCGCTGTTCGACCTGGGGCAACAGGTAGCTGAAAAAGAACCCCGCCGTCGCAAGCTTGGCCCCCCGCAGCGGGTCGCTCTCGGCCAGCCTGCGCGACACCCGGGCCGCCCGGGCCCAGGCCAGCGCCAACAGGCTCAGGCCACACAAGGCGAGAAAATCCCCCGCCGCGCGATACGGGTACTCGGCATCCTCCAGCGCCCACTGTTGCACCTCGGCCAGCAATGCCTGCAACGCCTCGGCCAGATCCGCCAACGGCCGGGCAAAGCCCGCGCATTCGGCTACGGCGGCGCCCTGCCCGGCCTCATCGCGCAGTTGCTCAAGCAGCAGCGCGAAGCCCTGCCCGCCATCCCCCAGCACCTTGCGCAACAGCAGGTCGTTGGCCTGAATCTCGTTGCTGCCTTCGTAGATCATGGCGATGCGACTGTCGCGCAGGGTCTGCTCGATGGCGAACTCGGCGACGTAGCCGTAGCCGCCGAAGACCTGCAAGGCGTTGCTGGCCTGACGAAAGCCCTGCTCGGTAAAGAACGCCTTGATGATCGGCGTCAGCAGTTGTGCCAGCTGATCGGCCTGGCGCCGACCCTGGGGTTCGGGGTGGTGCTCGGCTTGATCCAGCAGGTGCGCGGCCCAGTAGCCGATGGCCCGCAGGCCTTCGCTGGTGGCGCGCAACTCCAGCAGCACACGGCGCATGGCCGGGTGGTAGCGAATCGGGTCGGCGACCTGGGCGGCGACACCGGCGGGCCGCAATGGCGCCCGCATCTGCTGGCGCTCGCCGGCGTAGTCCCGGGCGTTCTGCCAGGCCGCTTCGACATGCCCCAGGCCTTGCAGGCCAACGTGCAGGCGCGCCGAATTCATCATCACGAACATCGCCGCCAGGCCGCGGTGGGCCTCGCCCACCAACCAGCCCTGGGCCGCCTCGAACACCAGGGCACAGGTGGCGCTGCCCTTGATGCCCATCTTGTGCTCGATGCCGTCGCAGCGCACGCCGTTGTCCTGGCCCTGCTCCAGGCGCTTGGGCACCAGGAACAGCGAGATCCCCCGGCTGCCCTCGGGCGCGTCCGGCAACCGGGCCAGCACCAGGTGCAGGATGTTGTCAGTGAGGTCGTGCTCGCCACCGGAGATGAACAACTTGCTGCCGCTCAGGCGATAGCTGCCATCGGCTTGCGGCTCGGCCCGACAGCGCAGCAGGCCGACATCACTGCCGGCCTGGGGCTCGGTCAGGCACATGGTGGGCAGGCTTGCGCCGCTGATGATCCCGGGCAAGTAGCGCTCCTGGAGCCAGGGCGCGCCATGGGTCTTGAGGCACAGGTAGGCGCCGTGGGCGATGCCGGTGTACATGGCCCAGGCATGGTTGCTGGCGTAGAGCATCTCTTGCAGCGCCGCGTCCAGCAGCTGCGGCAGGCCCTGGCCACCCAGGGCTTCGGCGCAGGCCAGGGCCGGCCAGCCGCCCTCGACATAGGCCCGATAAGCCTGGGCAAAACCCTGCGGGGTGCTGACCTGCCCGTCCACCCACTGGCAGCCCTGGCGGTCGCCACTGGCGTTCAGCGGGGCCAGCACGCCCTGGCTGAAACGCGCAGCCTCCTCCAGCACCTGCAGCGCCAGGGGCAGGTCCAGCGCCGCGAACGCCGGGTTCCGGCGCCACGCTTCGGGCGCCTCCAGCCAGTGTTCAAGGACAAATTGCATATCGCGCAGCGGCGCCTGGTAGCTCCACATGGGGACACCTCATCGGATGGAAAAAAAGGCCCGCCGGGGAGCGGCGGGCGGTGAACCTCAGGCGCGCCAGGCCGGGTTTTCGATCAGCAGCGCCATGCCCTGGCCGCCTCCCACGCAGGCAGCGGCGATGCCGTAGCGCAGGTTGTGCTCGCGCAGTTGCCGGGCCAGGGTCAGCACCAGGCGCAGGCCGCTGGCGGCCAACGGGTGGCCCAGGGCCAGGGAGCCGCCCCGGGCATTCAGCCGATCACTGTCCAGTTCCAGCTCGCGGGCCACGGCCAGCACCTGGGCCGCCTGAGCTTCGTTGATTTCAATGCGGCCGATCTGCTCCAGGCTCAGGCCGCTGCGCTGTAGCAGCAAGCGGATCGCCGGAGCCGGGCCGATGCCCATGCACTCCGGCGCCACCCCGACCACGGCACTGGCCCGCAACAGCGCCAGGGGCCTGGCGCGGCAAGTTGAGGCCCGCCCGACCAGGGCCGCCGCCGCACCATCAACCACCGCGCAGCTGTTGCCAGCGGTCTGCACCCCGCCCTCGTGGATCGGCCGCAGTCGCGCCAGGGCAGACCGCTCGCTGGGGCGCGGATGGCTGTCCTGGCTGACCGTCTCGACACCCCGCGGCAGGCGGATGCCGCGCGCTTGATAGCCGTCGAGCTCGAAGGTCTGCTGGCTCACGGCGACGATTTCCGCCGCGAACCAACCTGCCTCCTGGGTGGCCAGGGCCCGCTGGTGGCTGGCACAGGCGTATTCATCCACGGCTTCGCGGGTCAGGCCATAACGCCGCGCCAGATGGTCGGCGGTGGCGATCATGTCCAGCCCCGGCGCCGGGTCGTACAGCGCCTCCCATAAAAAGTCCTTGAACTGCACCGCCGCCCCCAGGCGAAAGCCGCCGCGATGGGTGTAGGCGGCAATCGGGTTGCGCGACATCGATTCACTGGCCACGCATAGCGCCAGCTGCACCTCGCCGCGCAGTTGCTCAGCCGCCTGACGCAGCAGCTCGAAACCGGTGGCGCAGATGCGCTGCACCCCCAGGGCCGGCACCGCCTGCCTGACGCCGCTGTACAGGCCGATGTGCCGGGGCAGCAGGTAGGCGTCGAAACTGGCCTGGGCCATGGACCCGGCCAATACGCTGTCCACCGCCCGGGCATCGATGCCGGCGCGCAGCAGAACCTCGCGCCCGACCTTGATCCCCAGATCGATCGGCGAGATCTCGGCCAGATCCCCGCCAAGGTCGACCCAGGGCGTGCGCAACGCCTCCAGGATCGCCACATCGGCAAACTCGCTGTACTGCCCGCCGCCACTCATGGCTTGGGCCCGGAGCGCAGGATCAACGGCTCGCGGCCGCGATACAGGTTCTCGACCTGTTCGGCGCGCCACTGCAACACTGCGCGCTGGTTGATCGAGCCCTTGTCGGTGATTTCCCCGCGGTCGATGGACGCCGGCTCCACTTGCAGGGCGATCCACTCCAGGCGGCTGGCATTGCCGCTGGCCTCGCGGTTCAGGCGCTGCAACCAGTCGCCGAACCACTGGCGCACCGGCGCGCTGGCCAGCACCTGGGCATCGCTGGCCTCGGCGCCCAGCCCCGACAGTCGCCGGCATTCATACAGGCGCGGGAACACCAGGGCTCCGAGACACTCGCGGTCGGGTGCGGCCACCACCAGGTCCTGGACATAGGGCGAACCTTCCAGCACCGCGCGATTGCGCAGCGGGCCGACGCTGACAAACACCCCGGACGATAACTTGAAATCCTCGGCGATGCGCCCGTCGAACATCAGCCCCAGTTGCGGGTCCTGGGGGTCGGCGAGCTTGAGCGCATCCCCCGAGCAGTAGTAGCCCTGGGCGTCGAACACCTCGGCGGTCTGCTGCGCCGCGCGCCAGTAGCCGGGCATGATGTGCGGCCCGCGAAAACGCCCTTCGAGCTTGCCGGCCACCGGCACCAGGCGCACTTCGCAACCCGGCGCCGGCAGGCCGATGTAACCGGCCATCGACAGCGGCCCGGTGGTGAAGGTGCAGGACGGCGCGGCCTCGGTCATGCCCAGCCCGGCCATCATGCGGATGCGTTCGCCGCAGTGCTGCTCGGCCACCCGGTCCAGGCGATCCCAGACGCTTTGCGAGAGCCCGGCAGCGGCGAAGAAGAACAGGCTCATGCGCTTGAAGAAGCACTCGCGCAACTCGGCATCCTGCTCCAGGGCGTTGACCAATTCCTCCCAGCCCTTGGGCACGGTCAGGTAGGCGGTGGGCGAGATCTCCTTGAGGTTGCGCAAGGTTTCGGCGAAGCCCTGGGCCGTGGGCTTGCCCTCGTCGAGGTAAAAACTGCCGCCGTTGTAAAGCACGATGCCAACGTTATGGCTGCCGCCGAAGGTGTGGTTCCACGGCAGCCAGTCCACCAGCACTGGCGGCTGTTCACCGAACACCGGAAAGGTCTGCAACAGCATCTGCTGGTTGGCGCAGAGCATGCGCTGGGTGGTGATCACCGCCTTGGGCAGCTTGGTCGAGCCCGAGGTGAAGAGAAACTTGGCAATGCTGTCCGGGCCGGTGGCGGCAAAGGCCGCATCGGCCTCGGCGCCAGCGGGCTCGGCCAGCAGGCTGGCAAAACTCGCCTGGCGCCGCCCCGGCACCTGGCCACGCACGGTGATCAGCGGCGTCTCGGGCGGCAGCACCGCGTCGATGGCCCGCTGGTAGGCGCTGGCGTCGCTGACAAACACCAACCCCGGCTGCAACAGGTCGCAGACGTGACGCAGCTTGGCAAAGTCCTGGGACAACAACGAATAGGCCGGCGACACCGGGCAGTAGGGAATCCCGGCGTACATCGCGCCCAGGGCCAGTTGCAGGTGTTCGATGTCATTGCCCGAGAGCAGCGCCAGCGGTTTGTCCGCCGACAGGCCGTAGCTCAAGAGGCTCTGGGCAATGCCGCGCACGCTGTCGAGCATTTGCCCATAGCTGACCCGGCGCCAGTCGCCGCCCGCCTCGCGGGCGGCAATGAAGGTTTGCTCGGGGCGCACCCGGGCCCAGTGCACCAGACGATCGAGCAAGCGATCGGGCAAGGGCGCCAGGGGTTCCAGGGAACGCATGTGCAACACGCCCTGCTCCTCGCTGACGGCCACCGCTGGCCGGCCAATCGACACCTGGCGATAACGCGGCGGCTCGGCCACGGATGAAAGTGGCGCTCTGAATTCGGAACTCACGTACATGTCCTCCATCAAGGCACGCCAGCGCCGCGCCCCCCAGGACGACAGCGGGCAAGCGTGACAGCCGGTGGCTGCGGCCTTGTTATTGTTGTGCCTGGCCCGTGGCGACGGATCAGATCGGGTAGTGCCGCGGGCCGTGCTGCAAGGTGACCCAGCGCAATTGGGTGAAGTGCTCGATCGAGGCCTTGCCGCCAAAACTGCCGTAGCCGCTGGACTTGACGCCGCCAAACGGCATCTGCGCCTCGTCGTGCACGGTGGGCCCGTTGATATGGCAAATACCCGACTCGACCCGTTGCGCCAGGGCCAGGGCGCGCCCGGTGTCGCGGCTGAAAATCGCCGCCGACAGGCCGAACTCGGAATCGTTGGCCAAGCGCAACAGCTCTTCATCGCCGCGGCCACGCAGCAGCACCGCCACCGGACCGAAGGACTCCTCGCGGTACAGGCGCATCGACTCGGTGACGCCGTCGAGCAGGGTCGGCTGCAGGATGCTGCCGTCCAGTTGCCCGCCGACCACCAGTCGCGCGCCCTGCTCCAGGGCATCGTCGATCAGCGCCCGGATCCGCGTGCCGGCGCTGGCATCCACCAGCGAGCCGAGCACCGAATCCGCAGCCGCCGGATCGCCGGCCCGCAGGCTCGCCACCTTGGCCGCCAGCTTGGCGACAAAGGCATCGGCGACCTTGGCATCGACGATCAGGCGCTCGGTGGACATGCAGATCTGCCCCTGGTTGAAGTAGGCGCCAAACGCCGCGGCCTCGACCGCCGCATCCAGGTCGGCGTCGTCCAGTACCAGCAGCGGCGCCTTGCCGCCCAGCTCCAGCAGGGCCGGCTTGAGGTGGCGCGCCGCCAACTGGCCGACAATCCGCCCGACATGGGTCGAACCGGTGAAGTTGACCCGGCGCACCGCCGGGTTGGCGATCAGCCGCTCGACAATCGCCGCGGCATCGGCCGGGGCATTGCTGATGACGTTGACCACGCCATCGCCCAGGCCGGCGTCCTGCAGCACCTGGCCGATCAGCCGGTGCACCGCCGGGCTCAGCTCGGAGGCCTTGAGTACCACGGTGTTGCCGCAGGCCAAAGGCATGGCGATGGCCCGGGTGGCGAGAATCACCGGGGCGTTCCACGGGGCGATGCCCAGCACCACGCCGCAGGGTTGGCGCAAGGCCATGGCGAAACTGCCGGGCACATCCGAGGGAATCACTTCGCCGTTGATCTGGGTGGTCATCGACGCCGCTTCGCGCAGCATGTTGGCCGCCAGGCGCACGTTGAAGCCGTACCAGTTGGCCATGGCCCCGGTCTCGCCGGCGGCGGCGATGAATTCGTCGCTGCGTGCCTGCAATTGCTCGGCGGCCTTGAGCAGGCGGCTGCGACGTTCGTTGGGGGCCAGGGCCGCCCAGGCGGGGAATGCGGCCTGGGCCGCGGCCACGGCGGCGTCGGCATCGTCCAGGGTCGCGGCGGCCACGCGCGATACCACCGCGCCAGTCACCGGGTTGCAGCGATCAAAGGTTCGACCGTCGCCGGCGGGGCGCGACTGGCCACCGATCAGCAGGGGCACGTCCAGCATGGTGATTCCTCTTGTTGTCTTTGTCGGGAATGCAGCACAGCGGTGTAACGGTAATGCCAGGGCTTGGCGAACAGCGGGATGGGCCCGCCGTTCGCCCACCGGGCTCAGCGTTTATACGCCTGCAGGCCGGGCTTGATGCTCTTGTCGTCGAGGAACTGCTTCATGCCCTGCTCGCGGCCGCCTTCGGTGTCCAGCAGGCGCGACTGATCGAGCTTGGCGTACAAGTAGTCTTCGTTCTGCTCCCAGGTCAGTTCGCGGCAGCGCTTGAAGCCATGCTTGGCGGCGCGCAGCACCACCGGGTTTTTCTCCAGCAGGTTGCGCGCCAGCTCGATAGTGACTTCACGCAATTGAGCCAGGGGCACGCTTTCATTGACCAGGCCCATCTCGACGGCTTTCTGCCCGCCAAAGGTCTTGCCGGTCATGATGTAGTACAGCGACTGGCGATGGCCCACGGTGTCGGCCATGGCCTTGCTCACCAGGTTGCCCGGCGGGATGCCCCAGTTGATTTCCGAAAGGCCGAAGGTCGCTTCGTCGGCGCAGATAGCCAGATCGCACGCCACCAGCGGGCTGAAGCCGCCGCCGAAGCACCAGCCGTTGACCATGGCAATGGTCGGCTTGGCGTACATGCGCAGCAGCTTCCATTGCCACTGGGAGGCCTCGCGGCGGATCTTTTCCTGAAGGATCTCCGGGCCGGCGTCCACCTCGCGAAAGTACTCCTTGAGGTCCATGCCGGCGGTCCAGGCTTCACCGGCGCCGGTCAGCACCAGCACGCCGGCGGCCGGGTCCTGCTCCAGGGTTTCCAGCACGTCGATCATTTCCCGGTTCAGGGTCGGGCTCATGGCGTTGCGTTTTTCCGGGCGATTGAGGGTGACCCAGGCAATGCCCTCTTCGATTTCGACCTTGACCGTGGTCCAGCGACCTTCGTAGTTGCTCATGGCGATGCTCTCTTGTTCTGGCTTGAAGATGGATCGAAATTAAACCGCAAAATTAGTTATGTCAATTAACTATTAATTTTATTAACCATTTCCTCAGCCCTGGAAAATTCCTTCAACAACGCCTGCCAACACAGGCAAACGTAGCCATCAGCGGCCGATCTCGGCAAACTGGATAGCCTTGTTAACCGACCCAGGATGTTTTCGTCATGGCCAAGCCCGCTCCCCTCGCCGACCCGCGCGAGGCCCCACCCGCCAACGCCGAGGTCCAGGCGCCGCTGGATTCGGCACTCGACGAACTGATTGGCTACGCCATGCGTCGCGCCCAGCTCAAGCTGTTCCAGAACCTGATCGGCCGGCTCTCGACCCACGACCTGCGCCCCGCGCAGTTCTCGGCCCTGGCGATCATCGACAGCAACCCGGGGCTGATGCAGGCCGACCTGGCTCGCGCCCTGGCCATCGAGCCGCCGCAAGTGGTGCCCCTGCTCAATAAACTGGAAAGCCGCGCGCTGGCGGTGCGGGTGCGCTGCAAGCCGGACAAGCGCTCTTACGGGATCTTCCTGAGCAAGACCGGCGAAACCCTGCTCAAGGAGCTCAAGCAGATCGCCGCGCAAAGCGACGTCGACGCCACCTCGGCCTTGAGCGCCGAGGAGCGCGAAGAGCTGCTGCGCCTGCTGAAGAAGGTGTATCAGGACTGAAGCCAAGGTGCCGGCACCGGGCCGGCACGCTGAGGCAGCCAGGCTTACCAGATCGGCAAGGTGTAGAGCACCAGGAAGCGGGTCTGGTTTTCATCGCGAAACGCCGCGCCCGCCGGGAAGTCATTGCGGTAGATCGACTTGCGCGCCACCAGCCCGAGGTTCTTCAGCGGGCCACTCTGCAGCACGTAGCCCAACTCCATCTGAAACTCGCGCTCCTTGCGGTCCTGGGCATTGAAGGCCGCCAGCTCGATGTTGTCGCCGCGCACGTAACGCAGCCGCCCCTTGAGCCCGGGCAGGCCGGAGGCGGCAAAGTCATAGTCGTAGATGGCTTGCCAGGTGCGCTCCTTGGCATTGAGAAAGTCCGAACTCATGGTCAGCTCGCTCATGCCCATCAACTCGGTGCCGGAGATGTAGGGCGTGGCCGTGGCGCCGCTGGAATGCATGTAGCCAAGGCTCAGCCGGTGCCCGCCGAACTTGTAGCCCAGCAGCGCCGAGAGGTTGCGGTTGTCGACCCGGCCGGCCTTGGCACTGCCGTCTTCACGACTGAAAAAACTGCGCAGGTCGCTGCTCAGCACGCCATCGCCCAGGGGCAGGTTATGCAGCAGGGCCAAGGTGTCTTGCTGGTAAAGATCAGCCACTTCGGCGTGATAGGCGCGCAGGCTCAAGTCCTTGTTGACCTGGTAATCGCCCCCCAGGTAGGCCAGGTGCGAGGTGCTGGCCGTGGCATTGAAACGCCGGTTGGGCGAGGCAATGGTCATGGCCTGGTAGTCGGTGGAGTCGCGCTTGTTGATGCGATCGATATAGCCGGTGTTGAGGGTCAGGCCGTCGATGTCCTTGGAACTCAGGGTGGTGCCGCGAAAGGTCTGCGGCAACAGGCGCGACGGGCTGGCAAAGGCGAACGGCAGGAAGATCGAGACATCGCCGGTCTTCACCGTGGTCTGGGCAAAGCGCAGTTTGGCGGTGGGCGCCAGCCGCGAGTATTCATCGGCGGCGCGCTTGTCGCGGGCAGAAACCGGCAGCAGTTCGGTGCCGCTGCGGTCCGGCGAGGAATCGAGCTTGACCCCCAGCAGCCCGCGCACATCCAGGCCAAAGCCGACAGTGCCCTCGGTGAACCCCGACTCCACGTTCATGATGAAACCCTGGGCCCATTCCCGCGCGGCGGTCTTCGCCCCATCGTCCTTGTAGTCGCGATCCAGGTAGTAATTGCGCAGGGTCAGGGTGCCGTGACTGTCGTCGATAAAACCCGCCGCCCAGAGTGGAGCAGGCAACAGGCTCAGGCCCAGCGAGGCCAGGAGCAGCCTCCGATGCAGACTGGGCACACAGGAAGCTGACGCCGACGCAACGGCGTTGGTGGGGAGGTTTGGCATGTCCGATGTCCATTTTTTGTTGTTGTTTTAGGTGTCGAACGCGGGCCTGGCAGCCAACGTCGCGAGCAGAGAATGGAAACAGCCCAAGCCTTACGTCAACCGCAAATGACCGATAATCGAACATTAATAATATTATCTATTTTTACGTAGAATCCTGATTGATGGTTTAACTATCTGTTTTAAATGAACTTATTTGCATTTATCGGCAAAAATCAAGGCTCTATTCATTTTTTAGTTAGCTTTGTTATCTTAATCACCAGCCAGCAGCGCCGGCGCATTCAGCGCCAGCGTGCGGCTGGCCACCACAACAAAAACAACAATGAGGTTTGCCCATGGACAGTCCATCGCGTCGTTCGACGCTGACCATTGCTTTGTGCTTTATCGTCGCGTTGATCGAGGGCTTCGACCTGCAGGCGGCCGGCACCGCCGCCGCCGGGTTGCGCCAGAGTTTTGCCCTGGACCCGAAGATGATGGGCTGGGTGTTCAGCGCCGGGATCATCGGCCTGCTGCCCGGGGCGTTCTTCGGCGGCTGGGTCGCCGACCGTATCGGACGCAAGAAGATCCTGGTCGGCGCGGTGCTGCTGTTCGGCCTGTTCTCGCTGTGCACGGCCTACGTCGAAAGTTATTCGAGCCTGCTGCTGGTGCGCTTCATGACCGGCCTGGGCCTGGGCGCGGCGCTGCCCAACCTGATCGCCCTGTGCGCTGAAGCGGTGAGCGAACAGCGCCGGGGCACGGCGATCAGCGTCATGTATTGCGGCGTGCCCCTGGGTGGCGCGCTGGCGGCGGTGGTGGCGATGTTCTCCAGCGAACACTGGCAGACCACCTTCATCATCGGCGGCCTGGCGCCGCTGCTGGTGGTGCCGCTGATGGCCTGGCTGCTGCCGGAATCCAGCGCCTTTCGTCAACACACCGCAAGCGTCGGCAGCCGCGCCTCCACCGCCCAGGCGCTGTTCGGCGAGGGGCGCGCGCGCACCACCCTGGCCTTGTGGCTGAGCTACTTCTTCACCCTGACCGTGATGTACATGCTGCTCAACTGGCTGCCGTCGCTGCTGCTCGAACAGGGCTTCAGCAAACCCCAGGCGGGCCTGGTGCAGATGCTGTTCAACATTGGCGGCGCTCTTGGCTCGCTGCTCGGCGGCCTGCTGCTGGACCGCTGCAACGGCCTCAAGGTGGTGCTGTTCGTCTACGCCGGGTTGCTGGCGGCGCTGGCCGGGGTCGGGCTGTCGGTGGGCATTGCACCCATGGCCATGGCCGGGTTTGCCGCCGGGCTGTTCGTAATGGCCGCGCAACTGGTGCTCTATGCGCTGGCTCCGCCCTCCTACCCGACCGCGGTGCGCGCCACCGGCGTCGGTGCTGCCGTGGCCATCGGCCGCCTGGGCTCGGTGGCCGGGCCCCTGGCCGCCGGGCAGATCCTCGCTGCCGGCGCCGGCACCGCCGGGGTCCTGCTGGCCACCTCCCCGGGGCTGGTCATCGCGGCCCTGTCGATTCTCACCGTCATCGCCCGCGCCAACGCCACGGCCGAGCTCAAGCCGGCGCATTGAACCTGGTACCCGGCGGTTATCGGGCAGATTGCCGGTAGCCGCAGCGAGCAGATTCCACAGCGGCCCGGCCTTGTTCGAGGACCGCCCTAGAACCCCACGGTGGCCGACACCAGCCAGGTGCGCGGGGTCGACAAGGTCAGGCCCGCCGCACTGTCGGACGAGGTGGCGGCCGAGGCCCAATAGGCGGTGTTGAGCACGTTCTCGACACTGGCGCGCAGGGTGATCGGCTTGTCGGCCACGGCAAAGGCATAGCGCGCGCCCAGGTCGTAGCGCTCCCAACCGGGGATCTTCTGCTGGTTGGCCGGGTCCAGGTACTGCGAGCTGGTGTGGATCGCCCGAGCGGTCAGGGTCAGGCCGCGCAGGCTGTCGATGTCCCACTCGGCGCCCAGGTTGGCGTTGACCACCGGCGCGCCGGTGCCGCGATTGCCGTCGTACAGGCCCTTGCCGGTTTCGGTCTGCACGCTGTCGAGCAGCATCAGCCCGCCCAACAGACGCACGCCGTTGTGAGGCTCGCCGAACACGTTCAACTCCAAGCCCTGATTGCGCAACTGGCCATCGGGCTTGTAGTTGTTGTTCTCGTCGTAGACATAAGACGGCTGCTGGATGCGAAACAGGCTGGCGCTCAGGCCCACACTGCCCAGGTCGTACTTGGCGCCGACTTCCAGCTGTTTGCTGCGATACGGCGCGAACACCTGGTTGGCATTGGTGGCGGTGCTGGGTGCGGTTCCGCCCTGGCTCAGGCCTTCCATGTAGTTGCTGTACAGCGACAGCTGATCGGTGACCTTGACCACCAGGCCCAGGGCCGGGGACAAGGCCTTCTCGTCATTCACCGGCTCTTCGCGCACGCCATCGCTCCAGGTGCTGACCTGGACCCGCTGCAAGCGGGCGCCCAGGGTCAGCTGCACCTGGTCTTCGGCAAAGCTCAGGGTGTCGGCCAGGGCCAGGCTGGTGAAACGGTTTTCCGTGTGGGTGCTGGTGTCGATGCGGTTGGGGCGCCCCGGCAACGGCAGCGCCACGGGACGGTAGAGGTTGCTGACACCGCGCGCGTAGCGCTCGCCGGCGTTGTCGAAATCCATGTTGAAGCGGTTCAAGCTGAGGTTCACGGTGTGCCCGACCGGCCCGGTGTGGAAGCCGCTGCGCAGGCCGATAACTGCGGTCTTGACGTCTTCATCACGGCGAAAGGTGCGCGGGGTCACGGTGAAGTCACCCTGGCTGTTGGTCACCTGCACGGCATGGCGCAAAAAGTCGTAATTGCCTTTGCGTGCCCCCAGGGCGGTGTACAGCATCAGCGAGTCGCTGAGGTCGTATTCGCCGCGCAGCGCGCCGAAGCTGTCCTTGGAATGGGCGTAGGTCCAGGACTGGGCGATGTTGTGCCGGATGTCCTCGGCCTTGGGGATTTTCGCCGTGGCCGCCACCTCGACCCGTTCGATCGGCGCGTCGGCCTGGCGCTCCTGGTGCCCCAGGTCCAGGGACAGGCGCAGCCTCTCCTCGCGCAGGTCGAGGCCGATCACTCCGGTCTCGCGCTTGAGCTGCTGCTGATCCCACTCGGTATCGCCCGACTGGCGCACGCCATTGAAACGCAGGCCGAACCGATTGCCCTCGCCAAAGCGCCGGCCAATGTCCACCGCGCCCCCGGTCTGCCCGGCGGACGCGTAGTTGGCGGTGAACTCGGTCAGGGGAGTGTCCTCGGCGCGCTTGGGCTCGACGTTGATGCCGCCGCCCACGCTGCCCCGGGGTGGAATGCCGCCCAGCAGCATGCCCGGCCCCTTGAGCACGTCCAGGCGCCCGACCATTTCCATGTCGATGGCGTAGGTCGGCAGGATTCCGTACAGGCCGCCATAGGACACATCACTGTTGAACAGGCTGAAGCCACGCACCGAGAACTGCTCGAAACGCCCGCTGGCCGGGTTGGTGGTCCGCACCGAGGGGTCGCTGGCCACGGCATCGCCGAGGGTCCGCGCCTGCTGGTTTTTCAGGGCCTGGGCGGTGTAGGACGTGAGGTTGAACGGGGTGTCCATGAAGTCGCGGTCGCCCAGCAGGCCCTGACCGCCCTTGCGATCCACCTGGCCACCGGCATAAGGCTCGCCGCTGCTGGCCAGGCTGCTGCCGAAAATCGAGGTGCTGGGCAGTTCCAGGCGACCGGCCTCGGGGACCGGCGCCAGGGTATAGGCCTGCTCGCCCACCGCCTGCAACTGCAAACCCGTCCCTTGCAGCAGCCGGGCAAAGCCCTCCTGCACCGCGAATTCACCGGAAAGCCCGGCGCTGGTGCGCCCACTGACCAGGCCCGGGTCCACCGACAGGCTGACCCCGGACAACCCGGCAAAGCGGGTCAGTACCGCGCCCAGGCTGCCGGCCGGCACCTGGTAGCTGCGGCGACCGACCTCCTCGGCCCAGCTCGCGGGGACCAGCAACGGGCTGGCGCTCAGACTCAGCAACAGACTCAAACGCAACAACGGGGACACAGATCGGGGGCTGACGAGGGGCATTGCAAGGGCTCTCTTTTTTGTTCACTTACCTGCAATGACAGGCACCTCGAAAAAAGGGGACAGCCCTCACGCCGATTTTTTACGCGGGCGCAGCGTGACCCAGAAACGCGTTCGCGCCTGGACCTCCAGCGGCAGGCTGGCGGCCAGCAGGGCCAGGACCCGGTCAGTGTCCTCGAGACGAAAACTGCCGGTGACCCGCAACCCTTCCAACGCCGGCTCCCAGCGCAGTACGCCGTTGCGATAGCGGCTCAACTCTCGCAAGAAGTCCCCCAGCGGCTGGTCCTCGGCGGTCAACACCCCTTCGCGCCAGCCCGCAATCGAGCTGTCGAAGGCCTGCGCCGGCCCGGCCCCGGAGGCCTGCAGGCTGACCTGCTGCCCGGCGTGCAAGGTCAGGGCCGGCCCCTGCAAGGGCAGCACCTGCACCGCGCCGCTGAGCACCGACACCTGGCAAGCAACGCGCTCCTGGCGCACGCAGATTTCGCTCTGGCTGACCCGCACCTGGCCGAAATGGGTGTACAGGGTCAGCGCCTCGCTGCCGGGAACCTTGAGCGCGATCTCGCCCTGCACCAGGGTCAAGCGGCGTGCGGCCAAGTCTACATCCACCGCGCTGGCGGTATTGAGTTGCAAGGAGCTGCCGTCGGCCAGGGGCAGCTGTTTGCGCTCGCCGGTGGCGGTGTGCAAGTCGGCGCGCCACACCTCCAGGGGCAGTTGCCGGCTCAGCCACCAGGCGCTCGGCACCAGCAGCGCCACGCCCAGGCCACGCTTGAGTAACGCCCGGCGTGCCAATGGCGGACGATCGAGGCTGGCCAGGGCCAGGGCCGGGGGCAACTCGGCGAAACGTTGACGCAGCATCTGGGCTTTCTGCCAGGCCTGTTCGTGACTGGCACAGCGCTCGCGCCACTGTTGCAGGCGCACATGATCCCCCTCGCTGGCGCCGCCCGATTCCAGCAACGCCAGCCACTGGGCGGCGGCGCGGGCGACCTGACGCGGATCGCTGCCGGTGACCGGGCTCACAGCTCCACCAGCAGGCAATGTTCGTAGGCTTGGGCCATGTAGCGCTTGACCGTGCGCTCGCTCACCCGCAGGCGCTCGGCAATCTCGCGGTAACCCAGGCCCTCCAGCTGGCTCCAGAGAAACGCCCGGCGCACCGGGTGCGGCAGGCCGTCGAGCAGCTCGTCCAGCGCTTGCAGGGTTTCCAGCACTATCCAGCGCTGTTCGGGTGAAGGCACACAAGCCTCGGGCAGGGTCGCCAGGGCGTTGAGGTAGGCCTGTTCCAGGCTGCGGCGCTGATGGAAGTTGATCAGCAGGCGTTTGCCCACGGTCAGCAGGTAGGCCCTCGGCTCCTGCAACTGGGCCAGGGGCTGGGCGCTGCCGAGCACGCGCAAGAACGTATCCTGGCTCAGGTCGGCGGCATCCCAGGCGTTGCCCAGGCGCCGCCGCAGCCAGCTTTCGAGCCAGCTGCGGTGGTCGCGGTACAGGTTGTCGAGGGTGTGCTCCGTTGGCAGTACGGCATCATTCATGGCAAGGGCACCCGGTGCGGAACGTTAAATCAAATGAGACTCATTCTATTTAATATCACGCACCGGCACACCCTCTTTTGTTGCCTTTGCCGTAGCGTGCCCGGCCCCGCTCATGCCCCAGCGGCGCACTTGTCCTGCTCAGGGGAACGCCGCGCGGCCTGCTGACAGCACGAACGCCACAGCCGGCTACCACAGCGCAATATGCGAATCCGCCCGCGGTTCGGTGCCGCCACAGAGCACCCCGCTGACCGGGTCGCGCAGGATGATCTGGCCACGTCCGTAATTGAGTGAGTCGTGGGCGATCTGCACCTGATGCCCGCGCCGGGACAGGGCGTTGGCCAGATCGCCGGAAGCGCCCTGCTCGATGCCCACGCGCATGTCCCCCAGCCATTGCCAGCGCGGCGCATCCAGCGCGGCTTGCGGGTTGAGACCGAAGTCCACCAGGTTCATGACCATCTGCACATGGCCCTGGGGCTGCATGTAGCCGCCCATCACGCCGAACGGCCCGAGGGGCACAGCGCCCTGGCTGAGAAAGCCCGGAATGATGGTGTGGAAGGTCTTCTTGCCCGGCGCCAGGCAGTTGGCGTGGGCCGGGTCGAGGCTGAACTCCTGACCACGGTTCTGCAGGGCGATGCCGCTGTCCGGCAGTACTACCCCGGAGCCGAAGCCGTGATAGTTGCTCTGGATGAACGACACCATGTTGCCCTCGGCATCCGCCGTGGCCAGGTACACGGTGCCGCTGGCATGGGGGTCGCCGGGCTTGGGCGGCTGCGCCTGTTCGCCGATCTGGCCACGGCGGCGGCAGCTGTAGCCGTCGCTGAGCAGGTCCGCCACCGCCACGCGCATGTGCGCCGGGTCGGTGATGTAGTGCAGGCCGTCGCTGTAGGCCAGCTTCATCGCCTCCAGTTGGCGGTGCCAGGTCAGTTGGCTGTCGCGGTGATCGAAGTTGAAGCCTTCGAGGATCTTCAGCGCCATCAGCGCCACCAGTCCCTGGCCACTGGGGGGAATTTCCCAGACCTGATAGCCGCGGTAATCGACCTTGATCGGCTGCACCCACTGCGCCCGATAATCCGCAAGGTCGCTGGCCCGCAGGTAGCCGCCGGTGGCCCGGGAATGGGCGTCCAGGCGCTGGGCCAGTTCACCGCGATAGAAGCTTTCGCAACCACTGGCCGCCAGCTCCTGCAGGGTGCGCGCCTGAGCCGGGTTGCGAAAGATTTCCCCGGCGCGGGGTGCGCGGCCGTCGATCAGGAAGGTGTCGAACCAGGGCTGCAATACCGGGTCGCGGTGGGGAGAGAACTCCTCCAGGGCGATCTGCCATTGCCGGGCGACCACCGGCGACAGGGGAAAACCGTCCCGGGCCAGTTCGATGGCCGGTTGCAGCAACTGGGCAAAGGGCAGCTTGCCGAAGCGCCGGGACAGCTCGGCCCAGGCCGACGGGCAGCCCGGCACGGTGACCGGGGTCCAGCCATAGAGCGGCATCTGCGGGTGCCCGGCGGCCCGCACCGCCTCGATGCTCAAGGCCGCCGGGGCCTGGCCGTTGGCGCTCAGGCCATGCAGCTGGCCCCCGGTCCAGACCAGGGCAAAGGCATCGCCCCCCAGGCCGCAGCCGGTGGGCTCGACCACGGTCAACAGCGCGGCGCTGGCGATGGCGGCGTCGATGGCATTGCCACCGTGGCGCATGATCTCGATCCCGGCCTCGGCGGCCAGGGGCTGGGACGCGGCGACCATGCCGCGACGGGCAAACACGCTCTGGCGTTGTGAGGCATAGGGGTATTGGTGAGCAGAAAAATTCAGCATGGCAAAGGCTCGTGCAAAGGTTGAGTCGGCAAAAGAATCACAGCACGCGGCTGAGAAAGGCCTGGGTCCGTGGATGGCTGGGGCGGCTGAAGATCTGCTCCGGCGGTCCCTGCTCGATCAGCTCGCCCTGATCGAGCACCACCACCCGATCGGCCACCTCGCGGGCAAAGCCCATCTCGTGGGTGACCACCACCATGGTCATGCCCTCCTCGGCCAACTGCTTCATGACCTGCAGCACCTCGCCCACGGTTTCCGGATCCAGGGCGCTGGTGGGCTCGTCGAACAGCATGGCCTGGGGTTTCATCGCCAGGGCCCGGGCGATGGCCACCCGCTGCTGCTGGCCGCCAGACAGCATCGACGGGTAGTGGCCGGCCTTGTCCGCCAGTCCCACCCGGGCGAGCAAGGCCCGGGCCTGTTCCACCGCCTCGGCCCGGGGCACGCCGAGGACCTGGATCGGCGCTTCGATGATGTTGTCCAGGGCGGTCATGTGAGGAAACAGGTTGAAACGCTGGAACACCATGCCGATGTCCCGGCGCTGGCGGGCGATGTTGCGCTCGGAGTCGCGCACCAGGCTGCCGTCGGCGCGCTGGCGATACCCCATGGCCCGGCCATTGACCCGGATTTGCCCGGACTGGATCTCCTCCAGCAGGTTGATGCAGCGGATCAAGGTGGTCTTGCCCGAGCCCGAGGCGCCGATCAGCACCACCACTTCGCCGCGTCGTACCGACAGGGAAATGCCCTTGAGGATCTGCAGGGCGCCGAACGACTTGTGCAGGTCCCGGGCCTCGATGATCAGTTCTTCACTCTGGTGCGCCATGTTCAACGTCCCCGCAGCAATTTGAAGGTGTGGCGCCCGAACATCCGGCTGCCGGCGGCTGGCGGCGCGGGTCGGTCACTCTGGCCGAAGCGCTTTTCCAGACAGCGCTGGAACAAGCCCCACAGGGTGGTCAGCAGCAGGAAATACAGGGCCACCACCAGGTACAGCTCGAACACCCGGAAGGTCGCCGAGGTCACCATCTGCGTGCTCAGCAGCAGTTCCTGCACACCGATCACGCTGACCAGGGTGGTGTTCTTGAGCATCACGTTGAACTCGTTGCCCAGGGGCGGAACGATCACCCGGAACGCCTGGGGCAGGACGATGCGCCGCATCAGTTTGGCGAAGGTCATGCCCAGGCAGCGCCCGGCCTCGTACTGGCCCTTGTCCACGGCGCCGATCCCGGCGCGGATGATCTCCGCCATGTAGGCGCCCTCATTGAGGCCCAGGGCGATGATCGCCGCCTGGATATTGCCAGGCACCACCAGGCCGAACAGTTGCACATCCTCGAAGCGGAAGATCCCGCCGGCCGCCAGGGCGGTGTAGAGAAAGACGATCTGCACCAGCAACGGCGTGCCGCGCATCAGCCACACGTAGAAACGCACCGGCAGCTGCAGCAAGGGGTTGCGCGACAGGCGCAGCAACGCCGCCGCCAGCCCCAGGGCACAGCCCATGGCCATGGCCAGGACACTGATCACGCAGGTCAGCCAGAGCCCGGTGAGGTACACCCCGCTGGGTTGCAGCAGGTACTGCCAGAACACATCCCAATTGAAATTCATCGCGGCGCTGCCTCAGTCCAGGGTGTCGCTGCTGACATGCCACTTGCTCAACAACCGGGCATAGCTGCCGTCGCCGCGCATGTCGCTGATGATCTGCTGCACCGCGGCGCTCAACGGCGCATCGTCCTTGCGAATGCCCAGGCCGGTGAGGATCCGGCTGAAGGCCGGCACCCCTTCCTGAAACAGGTCCGGGGCCATGGCGGCGTAGTAGCCGGCGGTTTCCACGGTGGTGCCATAGGCGTCCACCTGATGGATGCGCAAGGCCTGGAAGGCATCGGTGTCGCTGTTGTAGACCACCAGCTTCATCGGCGCCTTGCCGGCCTGGGCGAGGCTGGCGTTGTGGGCGTCGAGCAGGGTCCTGATGGTCGAGCCGTTGAGCACCGCGACCTTGTGCCCGGACAAGTCATCCAGACTCTTGATCCCCATGGGGTTGCCCTTGGGCACCACCACCGACTGGCTGGAATGCATGTAGTTGACGATGTCGATCACTTCGCGCCGTTCGGGCTTGTCGAACAGCTGGCCGACGATCATGTCGCACTGCTTGCCCAGCAGCGCCGGCAGCACCCCGGAAACCGGAACCCCCCGCCACTGCACCTCTTTGTTGCCCAGGCGGCGGGCGATTTCCAGGCCCAGGTCGACGGTCAATCCACGGGGCTTCTGGGTTTCGTCGAACGACACCAGGGGCGGTGAATCCATCCCCGAGCAATAGGTCAGCTTGTCGACCTGTTGCAGACGCTCCGGCACCTGGGGCGCGGCGGCGGCCCACTGTGCACAGAGTCCCAGGGATACGGCCACCAGCAAGGCGCGGTGTTTATGCATGACCAGACACTCCACTTCGTTGAACAACGGGGGCAGGATTCAAAGTCAACACAAAGGCGGGCTCGGGCCCGCTTCTATTGTTCGGTTTGCAGAAACCGGATCAGCGCCGGCACCGTGCCCTCGATGTGCTCGCGCACCACCGCTTCGGCACGCCCGGCATCGCCGGCGCGAATCGCGTCGAGAATCACCGCGTGCTCCTGGCGGGCACTGAGGGGGTTTTCGCCGTGTTGCAGCCACAGGCGCATGGGCGCTTCCACCAGTGAATAGAGAGCCGAAATCTGCTTCATCAGCCGGGGCCGGCCGCTGAGGCTGCACAGGTATTCATGGAAGGCCCGATGGCGGCCGACCCACTCGGCGCTCTCGTCACGGTAGTCGTCCATCTCGTCCAGCAGCCGTTCCAGGGCGGCCAGCTGGCGCTCGCCGATACGCCCCACGGCGACCCGTACCGCCAGGCCTTCGAGGGCGCTGCGCATCTCGAACACTTCATGCAGCTCTTCGATGTCCAGGCCGCTGACCACCGCCCCGCGGTTGGGCCGCAATGTCACCAGGCCCTGGGCATCAAGGCGGCGGAAAGCTTCGCGCACCGGCATGCGGCTCATGCCGATCTCGCTGGCGATGTCCTCGGCGATCAGGCGCTCGCCCTTGCGGTAGCGGCCGCCGCAGATCGCCTCCAGGAGAAAGTTGTAGGCCTCCTCCTCGGCGGTCAGCGGTTGGCGTTCAACGTAAGCGGGAGCGAACTGCATAAAGGCACCTTTTGTATTTTTGTATCCAATTATCCATAGATACAAAAAAGCAGAATGCGTGCCAGCTTGGCGCAAGCGAACTCAAGTGATTGATTTGCTGAAAGAGTGCGCGATCAGCAGGGAAATGCCGGGACCGGGGTAACCGCCAGGCTGCTACGAAAACGCGCAGGCCGTGAGTCAAAACGGGGCACAGCGGTTGCCCCGGGTAACAAGCGCTATCGGTGGCTGCGGCAACGTCCGCAGCCACCCGGGCGTTGCCGCGAACGGCGCCTCAGAACGTCAGGCAGATTTTCCCCAGGTGCGCGCCCGAGGCTTCGTGGGCGAAGGCCTTGGCGATATCCGCCAGGGGGAAGGTGCTGTCGATCACCGGCTTGATGCCGGTGGCTTCCAGGCCGCGGACCATGTCGATCTGCTGCTGGCGACTGCCGACGATCAAGCCCTGCAGGCGCTGTTGCTTGGCCATCAGCGCCGCCGTCGGCACCGGCCCGGCCCAACCGGTGAGCACGCCGATCAGGGCGATATGCCCGCCGATACGGCAAGCGGTGATGGACTGCGGCAAGGTGCCCGGGCCGCCGACTTCCACCACGTGATCGACGCCGCGACCGCCGGTGAGCTTGAGCACCTCGTTGCCCCATTCAGGCTGGGTGCGGTAGTTGATGGTGTGGTCGGCCCCCAGTTCGCGCACCCTGGCCAGCTTGGCGTCCGAGGACGAGGTGGCAATCACCGTCGCGCCCATGGCCTTGGCCAGTTGCAGGGCGAAGATCGACACCCCGCCGGTGCCCAGCACCAGCACGGTTTCCCCGGCCTTGAGCGCGCCATCCACCACCAGCGCGCGCCAGGCGGTCAGGCCGGCGGTGGTCAGAGTCGCGGCTTCGGCATGGCTGTAGCCCTTGGGCGCATGGGTGAACCAGTGGCTGGGCTGGATCACCACTTCACGGGCGTAACCGTCGACGCCATCGCCCGGGGTGGTGCTGAAATCGGCAATCGCCGGACCGCCGTCGTGCCAATGGGGGAAGAAACAGGACACCACCGCGTCGCCGACCTTGAACTCGCTGACGCCCTCGCCCACTGCTTCCACCACCCCGGCGCCGTCGGCCATGGGAATCCGCCCATCGGCGGTGGGCAACGCGCCGGTGACCACGGCGTAATCGTGGAAGTTCAGCGAACAGGCATGCAGGCGCACGCGGATCTGCCCGGCACCGGGTTGCCCGGGATCGGCCAGTTCCACGGTTTTCAAGTTGTCCAGGGATGCCGGCAGGCTGAGCTTGATGGCTTGCATGGGGGGTGTCTCCACAGATCGGTAATCTTCGGGGGGCTAACCCTACCACCAATGCCGGCGATCTGTAGCCGCTGCCGAAGGCTGCGAACGACTGCAAACGGCTGCGCAGGCTTTCAGTGGCGCCACAGGCTCGACTCGAAACCGCCAAGCAAGGCCCTGCGGACCTTTGCGCAGTTTCGCGGGCTCAGCAGCGGCTACAGCGCTCAGCGGATTGTGTCGCGTTCCGCCCGCCTGGCTCGCACAAAACACTGCTCGGTCACCGCCGCGCCCCACTGCTCGCCCACCTGCTCCTGCACCAGCACAAACCCCTGCTCCTCATACAATGCCCGCGCCGCGTCCAGGCCCTTGAAGGTCCACAAGCGGGTGGCGGCAAAGCCCCACTGGTCGCAGAACGCCAGGGCCTCCACCAGCAACCGCCGGCCCAGCCCTTGGCCGCGCGCGGCAGCGTCGAGGATGAAGCAACGCAGGATCGCCTCGTCGCCCTCGCCTTCCCCATCAATGGCGATGGACCCGACGACCCGCTCGCCCCGCAACGCCACCCAGACCTCGTTGCGCGGGTTGTGCAAACGTCCCATCAACTCGGCCATGTCCCGCGCCACCAGGCTCTCGAACGGCTGGCCGAAACCTGCCAGGTCCGCGTAGTAACGGGCATGCATTTCGGCAATGCGGCCAATCACCCCGGGCCGGTAGCCGCGAGCGATGGACCAGCCCTCGGGCGCCTCGGGCACCTCGCCCAGGCGCGCCGCACGTAATGCTCGGGCGTAGTCGGCGATGCCCGTCGAGGCACGACGCTGCTGGTCCGCGCTCAGGTGCCCCAGGGCCGCAGCCACCTGGGCCTGGGCGAAACGCTCGATGCCGGCCAGGGTCCGGCGTCCCTGGGCGCTGAGTTGCAGGCGCTTGGAGCGGGCATCCCGGGCGTCGGCCTGTCCGCTGATCTCGCCCGCCTCTACCAGCTTGCGCACCAGCCGGCTGACGCTGGATTTCTCCAGCCCCAGCAGCGTCACCAGATCACCGCCGGTCACGGCATGGCCCTGGCCAATCTCCAGCAGGGCGTGCACCGCCGAGGGCGGGTAGTCGGTGGCGGCCAGGGTGGCCTGCATGAAGCCCAGCTCGCGGACCATCTGCCGCGAGGCCTGGCGCAGTTGCTGGATGAGCTCGGAGGATTCGACAGGCATGGCGCAGCACCTCGGCACGGATCGTTTTAGTTGTAGCGTGCAACCATATAGCCGATCAACCGCCTGTTTCAATCACTTCCTGCGCCCTGGCCGGCGAAATATTGGCTAACCCATTGCGCCGGCCGCAGCGCCGAAAGGGCTACAGCCTTGCCGGGACATCTGTTAAAACGCCCTATCGTTTGTCCTGCGGTGAAGCCCTCCATGTCCCCAAGCCTGTTCCAGCGCCTGCGCCGTCGCTGGTTTCCCCTGCTGTGCCTGGCCGCGCTGATCGTCGGCCTGCCGGTGAGCTGCGCGGTGCTCCAACACCAGGAACGCCAGCTGGTGTTTCGCATCGAGCCCGGCACCGCCGGCTGGTATCGCGGCCTGCCCGGCACGGTGCAGGAACTGGAACTCAAGCCGCAAAGCTTCAAGGCCGGGCAGAACATCCACGCCTGGTGGTGGCCGGCCACGCGCGCCGACGCCCCGGCGATCCTCTACCTGCACGGAGTGCGCTGGAACCTCACCGGCCAGCTGTTTCGCATCGAGCAACTGCACGCCCTGGGCTACTCGGTGCTGGCCATCGACTACCGGGGGTTCGGCCAGAGCCACGGCGACCTGCCCTCGGAAAGCAGCGTGTATGAAGACGCGCGCATCGCCTGGGAGCGGCTCAAGCTGCTGCAGCCCGACGCTGGCAAGCGCCTGATCTACGGCCATTCCCTTGGCGGTGCGGTGGCCATCGACCTGGCCGCCGAACTGGGACGCACGGCCGCCCGCGACAACGCACCGATTGCCGCCCGCGGACTGATCGTCGAATCCACCTTCACCACCCTGGCCGATGCCGCCCAGGCGGTGACCAAGACCTCGCTGCCGGTGCGCTGGGTGCTGTCGCAGAAGTTCGACTCCGTCGACAAGATCCGCGACATCGGCATGCCGCTGCTGGTGGTGCATGGCCTGAAAGACGACTACGTACCACCGCGCCTGAGCAAGGAACTGTTCAAGGCCGCGCTGGAGCCGAAAAAACTGCTGCTGGTGCCCGGCGGCACCCACAACAACAGCATGAGCCTGGCGGGTAAGGACTACGGCCAGGCCATCCACGCCCTGCTGCGGGCCAAGCCCGGCCAGCACATCGCCGGCCCGACCACCACCTCCGCCGACAAGCCAGCCCCCACAGCAAAACACCCACCTCCCGCGTAGGAGCTGGCTTGCCAGCGAAGCAGCCCACAAAATCGCCTTCGCCGGCAAGCCGGCTCCTACAACAAAACACCCCACCTTCCACGTAGGAGCTGGCTTGCCAGCGAAGCGGCCCGCAAAGCCGGCTACAGGGAGAGGCCGCGCTTCTCGTAGGTGCTGGCCGCTGCTGGGCGCAGGGCCTCGCCAATGGTGCGCAGCTTCAGGCAGGTTTCCTGGTACTCGCTCTGCGGGTCCGACTCACCAACGATGCCGCAGCCAGCAAACAGGTGCGCGCGGTTGCCGCGAATCAACGCCGAGCGCAAGGCCACGGCAAACTCGCCATCGCCCTCGGCGTTCAGCCAGCCCACTGGCGCGGCGTACCAGCCACGGTCCAGTTGCTCATGCTCGCGGATATAACCCAGGGCCACGCCTCGCGGCAGGCCGCCCACCGCCGGGGTCGGGTGCAGGGCGTCCACCACTTGCAACAGCTCGACCTGGGGCCGCAGGCGCCCCAGCACCGGGGTCAGCAGGTGCTGGACGTGAGCCAGGCGATGCAGCTGCGGCTGCGGCGCAATCTCCAGCATGGCGCAGTAGGGTTGCAGGGATTCACGCAGGGTCTGCACCACCAGGGCGTGTTCGTGGCGATCCTTGGCGCTGTCCAGCAGGGCCTGGCCCAGTTCGGCGTCCTGCTGTTCATGCAGGCCGCGGGCGCAAGTGCCAGCCAGGGCCACGGTGCTCAAGGTGCCCCGGGCCACCCGTACCAGGCGCTCGGGGCTGGCACCCAGAAAGCAGCTGTCGCCACGGCTGAAGGCGAACAGGAAGGCCTGGGGATAGGCCGCGCCGAGGTTTTCCAGCAACGGGCCGCAGGGAATGCTGCGGCTCGCCTGCAGACAGACTTCCCGGGCCAGCACCACTTTGCTCAGTTCGCCACCCTGGATTCGTCCAATCGCCTGGGCCACGCAGTCCTGCCAGCGTTCGGCGGCCTGGGGATCGGCCTCGGCCTCGATCCCGGTCGGCAGCTGCGCAGCCGGGGCGTGCTGATAGCGCGCCAGCAGCAGGCTCCATTCCGCCTCCAGGGCCGCGGCGCACTGGGCGACATCGGCGCCGGGCTCGACCCACAGGCTGAACAGCCAGTGCTGCTGCTCGCCTTCGCACAGCAGCAGAAGGCGCGGCAGCACCAGGGAGGTGCTGGCAAACGACTGCCACTGGGCGCTGCGTGGCACCTGGGGGTCAAAGGCGAACCCGCCACACAGGTAGGCCTGGCGCGGCCCCACTTGATGGGCTCGCTCCAGCAATTGACGCCAGGCCCGGGTGCTGGCGCCAAAGCGCTCCGCCGACGGCGGGCTGATTTCCTCGGTGCAGCCGAACCCCGCCAGGGCCAGGGCGCCCTGGTCACTGGACCAGAACAGGCTCTGGCCGAACACCTGGCGGTTGGCGGCGAACAGTCGCAGCGGCTGCAGGCGTTCAGCGGCCAGGCTGAACACCACCAGCACCGCCCGGCCCTCCCGCCGGGCCCGGGCTTGACCTTGCTGCAGGGCCCGGGTCAACCCGGACAGGCACGACTCATTCATCGCCGGCTCCCTGCTCAAGCCCGTGCTGCAGGCGCCAGTGGCGCACTTGCTGGGCAATATTCCAGTGAATGATCTGGGCAAACAGCGGCACCACGAACATCGGGTCCAGGCCCGCCTGTTCGGCCCATTGCCGGCGTTGCGGGAGCATCGCCGCGACCCGCTCCGGGGCGGCGATGCTGTCCTCGGTCGGCTTGAACTGGGCCGCCGCCTTGACGTAGGCCAGGCGCTGGCCGAGGGCCTGGATGATCTGCCGGTCCATGGCATCGATACCGCAGCGGACATCGTCCAGGCCGCTGCACTGCTCGGGGGTCTTCATGTAAAGGTCTACCAAAGAAAGATTCATGGGGTCGAAGGCCAGCACTGCCACGGCTGCTCGCCGAGGCCAGCCAGCAGCCGGGTCAGGTGCCGCAGCACTTCGGCCTGCTGCTGGCGCAGGTAGAAGTGCCCGCCGGGAAACGTCTGAAAGTCCGTGACCTGGGCACTGACCTCGGCCCAGGCATAGGCTTCGTCCGCGTCGACTTCGCTGTCCTGACTCCCCAGGCACACGCTCAGGGGCAGGTCCAGGGCGCGACCGACAGTGCCGCGATAGCACTCGATCAGCCGGTAGTCGTTGCGCAAGGCCGGCAGGTACAGCTCGCGCAGGGTCGGGTCGTCCAGCAGTGACGGCGCACCGTCCGACAGACGCCGCACATCCGCCAGCAACGCCTCGTCCGAGCCCAGGTGCAGCTCGCCGTGGCGCTGGCGATGGGGCGCCGGGTGCGCGGACACGATCAGCCGCTGCGGCGCCGAACCCTGCTGCTGCAGGCGCGCGGCCACCTCGTAGGCCAGGGCCGCGCCCAGGCTGTGGCCGAACAGCACCAGCGGCCGCTCCACCAGGTCCGACAGGGCCCGGGTGATGTTGCCGGCCATCCACTCCAGGCTGCCGGGCCAGGTTTCGCTCAGGCGCTCCTCGCGCCCCGGGTACTGCACGGCGATCAGCTCGATATCCGTCGGCAACAGGTTGCGCCAGTCATTGAAGAAGCTCGCGCTGCCCCCGGCATGGGGCAGGCACACCAGCCGGCAACGCGGCGGTTGTGGCTGCGGATAACGCCGCAGCCAGGCACTGGGAGCCTTTCTCACAACACGCCCTCCTCTGCTTCGGCCAGGGCCACGCCGGTGAAGTCGGGCAACTGCACCCGAGTCTCCGGCAGCCAGCGCTGCAGCTGTTGCAGGCAGGCGGCCGCATCCAGCACCTGAGCGGCGTAATGCAGCCCCTCGGGCAATTGCGCCCAGTGCAGGGCGCAGAACGCCGCGACGCTGCCGGTCAGGCGCGAACCGTCCGCCGCCCGCAGCCAGGCGCAGGCATGCTGCTCGCGCCCGTCCCGCACACCGTCGATCTCCACCGCCAGCAGCTGATAGGGCTGGCGCCCGGCCACATCCAGGGCGCTGGCCTGGACCAGCGCGGCAACGTTCTGCGCCGCGTCCCGCGCCTCTGGCGCCAGGCCCTGGATCCGCTGCAAGGCCGCCGCCAGTTGCCCGCCCTCGAACAGGTTGAACCCCTGCCCGTGACCTACCTGCAGGTCGCTGAACAGTCGCAGCTGCTCGCTGCTCAAGTAGGCATGGGCCGGCACTCCGCTCACCGGCAGCCAGGGCCGCTCCAGGTACTGCGGGGTACTGGCACTGCTGCGCACCCGCTGCCCTTGGCTAAAGGCGCACTGGGCCTGGCCGAAGCCATTGCCCAGGCTCAGCAGAAAGTCCTCGGCGGCGGTGGCCGACAAGCGCCCCAGCCCACCGGCATAGCAGCGCATGGCATCGACCCGCTGGAAAGACTGCGCCAGCAACCGCGGAAACAGCCCCGACAGCCCCGGCAGCATGCCCGCCGACAGCAGCACCCGGCGCCCCGCCGGCAACTGCCCCGACAACCGCTCATGCACGGGATCGTCGCCGCCCACATCCAGGTAATCGGCACCCGCGGCCAACGCGGCCCGGGCCACCCGATCGAGGATCCGGTAGCTGGGCCCGGCGCAGTTGATCACCAGCGCACAACCGGCGCAGAAATCCGCCAGGCTCTGCGCGTCCCACAGGTCGAGGGCGCGCACCTCGGCGCGCGCGCCCATCTGCCGGTTCAACAGCTCGGCCTGTTGCCGGTCGCGGCCACCCAGGCGCAAGGCGACCCTGGGTGCCAGCAGTTGCGCCACTTGCCGGCCGACGCTGCCATAGGCCCCGATCAGGCCAATCACCGCCCCCTTCATGCCGCCACCTCGGAAGCCGCCGCGAAAGCCTGGGCCACGGCTTGCACCTGGGGCTGCTGCATGCAGCTGAAATGATCCCCGGGCACATCCACCACCCGCAGTTCACCCAGGCACAGGGCCTGCCAATAGGCGCTCATGTCGCGGTGCATGCCGGGCAGCACCTGCACCTCGCCGCTCTGACGAATGAACAGCAGGTCGCCCGGGTACGGCGTGGCCTCGTGCAGGGCCACCGCCGCCAGACTGTGGCGCAGCACCTGCAACTGCTCGCCCAGCCAGTGCAGGTCGCTCAGCGGCGAGCCGGCGTGGCGCATGGCCTCGGCAATCGCCTGCAGGCGCTGCTCCGGGGTCTTCTGTGCCAGGCGCCGCAGGCAGGCCAGGGCCGGGGCGCACTGGGCATCCTCGCTCAGGGCCAGCAGCGAACCCTGGGGCACCCGCCCCGGGGTCTGCGCCAGCACCCGGGCGATGCTGCGCTCCATGGCCTGTTCATCCTCGGGGTAACCCAGGGCCAGCGGGTCGGCCTGCATCACCCGGGCGAACACGTACTCGGCCAACAGGTCGTCCTCGATCATGAACGGCACCCGGTAGCTGCTGATCACGCTCAGTTGCAGCACCTGGATCGAACGCGCCGCCAGGCACGCCGCCAGCTCCGTGGCCAGCAGTCCACCCAGGCAATAGCCGACGATGTTCACCTGACGCCGGCCTTCGGCCTGCAGGGTGTCGGCATAGCGCTCGGCCAGCTGGCGAATCGCCGTGGCCGGTTCCAGGGCCAGATAGCCCGCTACATCGTTGAGCACCAGCCCTTCCACCGGCACGTCCTCTCCCAGGGCGGCGAACAAGGCGCGGTACGGCGCCAGGGTGCCACTGCCGTCGTGGACGAAGATCTGCGTCGGGCCCTGGGCCTTGTCGCTGATGCGCACCAGCGGCGAATCGCCTGCCACGCCCTGGCCGCGCAGGTAGTCGGCCAGGGCCGCCACCGTCGGCTGGTTGATCAGCTGGCGCAGCAGGTCGCTCCAGGGCAATGGCCGGGCCTGGGGCAAGACCTCCCGCAAACGCCCCACCACCTGCGCCACCAGCAGCGAGTCGCCGCCCAGCTCGAAGAAGCCCTGGTCACGGCCCACCACCGGCACCCGCAACAGGCTCTGCCAGACCTCGGCGATGCTGCGTTCCAGCGCGTCCAGCGGCGCCGCCCCGCTGCTCACCTGCTGCTCGGGGCCGGCCACGCCGATCCGCGCCAGGGCCTGGCGATCGACCTTGCCGTTGGCGCTCAGGGGCATTTCGTCAAGCACCAGCCAGTCCGCCGGGATCATGTAGTCCGGCAGGCGCTGGGCCAGGTGGGCCCGCAACTGCTCAGGCTCCAGGGTCTGGCGCTGGCTCTTGAAGCGGGTGATGAACAGGTGCTGGCCGATCTGCGACATGGCGTCGTCGGCCTCGGGCAGGCACAGCGGGCGCTCGCCCCCGGCCTCCAGCAGCAACTGCTGCCACTGCTCGCGACGGATGAAGGTGGTGTCCTGCTCGGCGCGAAAATCCTCGAAAGCGCTCAGGCCTTCCTTGAACTCCATGGACGCCATGATCTGGTAGGTGTCACGGGTGGCCTCGATGAAGATCAGCCAGCCGCCCGGGGCCAGCATCTGCCGCAGCCGCGCCAGCACCCGGCCGGCGTGCCGCGAGTTGTGCAGCACGTTGGCGCAGAGGATCACATCCAGGGAGTTGGCGGCCACGCCCTGGGCCCAGTGGTCCTGGTTGAGGTCGAACAGGCCGTAGCTGACCCAGGGGTAGGCGGCGAAATGCTCCCGCGCCTCATTCAGGAAGAACTGCGACAGGTCGGTGAACTGGTAGTCCACCGCCAGGCCGTCCAGCGCCGGGATCAGGTCGGCGCTGGTGCCGCCGACCCCGGCGCCGATCTCCAGCAGGCGCAGGCGCCGGCCCGCCGGCTGCTGGCGCACGATCTCCTGCACCGCGGCGCACACCGCCTGGTTCAGGTACTGGCTGATCAGGTTCTTGCGGTAGGCGCCCTCGGCGGTGTCGGTCCGGCCTTCGGGGAACAGCAGGTGCAGCGGGTCGAGCCGGTCGCTCATCAGTGCCGGCAATTGCTCCTGGCTTTCGCGCAGGTAGCGCAGGACCTCGGCGCCCCAGCCCACGGACGGCTCCAGGGCCTCGATGCGCTGCCATTGCTGGCGGTATTCTTCGGCCGCCACCTGCAGGTCCGAATAGCGCCCGGTGTGCAGGTCCCGGTGCACCAGGCCCTCCCGGGCCAGGGCTTGCAGCCAGCGACGGATCAGGCGCTGATTGCGTGGCGCCACCTCACAGACCGCGACAATCTCTTCCAGGGCATGGCTCTGCCCCGGGGCCTCGAACAGCCCCGGACGCTGCAGGGCCAGGCCCATGGACAGCAGCGCGGCGCGCTCGACGCAGGCCGACATTTCAGTGACCAGGGCATCGCTCAAGTCGCCACGCACCGCCTGGGCCGCCGCCCGGGTCCGCGCCAGCAACGGCTCCGGCCAGGCCAGCGGCATGTCCCGCAGGCTGGCCGTCAGGCAGGCTTGCAGGCGCCGGTCGAAGGCGCCCTCGCCCGCGGCCACCACCACCGCCGATTCCACGTGAGGATGGCTGAGCAAGGCGCTTTCCACTTCCGCCAGTTCAATGCGATGGCCGCGCACCTTGACCTGGAAATCCTCGCGGCCGAGGAACTCGATCAGGCCGTCTTCCAGGTAGCGCCCCAGGTCGCCGGTGCGGTACAGGCGCTCGCCGCTGCGCGGGTGCTCGACAAAGCGCTCGGCGGTTTTTTCGGCATCCCCCAGGTAGCCCAGGGCCAGGCCGCTGCCGGCGATGTACAGCTCGCCGGCCACCCCTTGCGGGCGGTCGCGGCCCTGCTCGTCGAGGATCATGAAGCGCTGGTTGGCCAGCGGCCGGCCGTAGGGAATGCTGCGCCACTGCGGGTCGACCTGGTTGATCGGGTAATGGATCGACCAGATCGCCGCCTCGGTGGCGCCCCCCAGGCTGATCAGGCGCAGCCGAGGCAGCAACTGGGCGGTTTCCGCCGGCAGGTTCAGGGGGATCCAGTCCCCCGACAGCAACGCCAGCCGCAGGGTCGCCGGGGCCATGGACGGCAGCGCCTGCAGGTAATGGGTGAGCATCTGCAACTGCGCCGGCACCGAGTTCCACAGGGTCACCCCGTGCTCCCGGGCGCACTCGGCCCAGTGCGAAGGGTCGGCGCGGCGTTGCGGGTCCGGCAGCACCAGGGCGCCGCCCACCGCCAGCAGGCCGAAGATGTCGTACACCGACAGGTCGAAGCCCAGGCTGGCCAGGGCCAGCACCCGGTCCTCGGCGTCGATGGCAAAGCGCTGGTTGATGTCGACCACGGTATTGAGCGCCGCCTGATGGCTGATCATCACCCCCTTGGGCACCCCGGTGGAGCCGGAGGTGTAGATCACGTAGGCCAGTTGCTGCGGGGCGATGGCCACGGTGGGCACGGGCCGCTGCGGCAGCCGCGGGCCCTGGTCGACCTGGATCACCTGGGTCACCCGCGCCGGCCAGCACAGCTCATCGCTCAACCAGGACTGGCTGAGCACCCGGCCGACCTCGGCGTTGTCCAGAATCAGCTGGCGCCGGGCCTCGGGCTGGTTGGTGTCCAGCGGCAGGTAGGCGGCCCCGGCACGCAAAATGCCAAGCACCGCGATCACCTGTTCCAGGCCCTTGTGCATGCACACCGCAACCCGCTCCCCGGGCTGGCAGCCGGCATCGAGCAGGGCCTCGGCCACGGCTTCGGCGCGCCCGGCCAGTTCGCCGTAGCTGATCTGCGCGGCGCCCTGGATCAGCGCCACCCGCTGCGGCGCCGCGGCCGCCTGGCGCCAGAACGGCTCGTGCAGCAGCCCGTCGGGCAACGGCGCGGCGCTCTGGTTCACCAGCTCGCGTTGCAGGCGCTGCGCCGCCGGCAGCTCCAGGCAGTCGTCCAGGGTCCAGGCCGAGGGCTCCCGGGCCAGGCGCTTGAGCAAGCGTTCGAAGGTGTCGAACAGCGCATCCAGCAGGGTGTCGCTGAACACCCCTTCGCGGATGTCCCAATTGATCGCCAGGCCGTCGTCCCGCTCGCTGACCTGGCAATCGATCAGCACCTGGGGCGTCTGGCTGATGCCGAACACCAGCTCGGCACCGGGCATGAAGGCCCCGCCGCCGCTCTCGCCACCTGCGCCCAGGGTGCTGGTGAAGGCATAGGGCATCAGCGCCGCCTCCTGGCCCTTGCGCCGCGCCAGCTCGCGCAGCACTTCGATGCCCGAACACAGGCGATGGTCCATGTCCTGCCACAGACGCTCCTGCAACTGCTGGCTGCGCTGGCCGAAGCTGCCGCCTTGCAGGGTCTGCACTTCCAGCAGCTCCACCGAGCTGAAGTCGCCCACCAGGCGGTCCACCTGGGGGTGCAGCGACAGGCGATTGAGCAGGGTCAGGCTCAGGCAGAAATGCCCGCGCCGGCTCCAGCGCCCGAGGGTTTCGGCGTAGGCCGAAAGGATCGCCGCCGACACCCCGACCCCGGCCGCCGCCGCGTTCAGGCGCAGGGCGTTGCAGTCGCGGGCCTGCAGGCTCATGGCCCGGCGCAGAAAGCGCGGCCCGCTGGGCGCGCCCAGCGTGGGCAGTTCCGGCGCTCCCGGCAGGCTGTCGACCCGCGCCCACCAGTAGTCGCGGTCGCGCTGGTAGCGCGCTTGCTCACGCAGCCGCCGCTCCCCCAGCACATAGTCGCGAAAGCTGATCTGCGCCGGTGCCGGCAAGGGCTCGCCACGGTACAGCTGCTGCAGTTCGGCCAGCAGCATGCGCACGCTCTGGTAGTCGCACACCAGCAGGTCCACCGACAGGTGCAGGCGCGAGGTGTCGCGGCCCTGGCTCACGCACAGCTCGATCAGCGGCCATTGCTGCGGCGTGGCGCGGCGCAGTTCCATGCGTTCGCGCAGGGCCTGCAAGGCGCTGCCGTCGTCCTCGCGCAGGTCGTGGCAGGCGATGGCGTAATGCGGCACCTGGGGCAGGATGCGCTGGTAGCCCTCTTCCAGCACTACCGCCCGCAGCATCTCGTGGCGGGCGATCAACTGGTTCCAGGCCTGCTCCAGGCGCCGCGGGTCGAGGTCGTGCTGGGCGAACTCCAGGTAGCCGTGGCAAGCCACGCCGCCATAGCTGAAGGCACCGGGGCGGCCCAGCAGGTAGGCGGCCTGCACGTCGGTCAGCGGAAAGGGTTCTTCACGGGCCGAATGATCGGCCTCCAGGGTCGGCAACTGCGCCGCCTGCAGCTGTTGCAGCAACCCTTCCTTATGCTCGCGCAGCCGTTGCAGGCGTGCCTCGTCCATGACCCCGGCCGGGGCCCGATAACGCAGGCGGCCCTGTTCTTCCCAGAGCTCCACGCCCAGTTGTTGCAGATCCTGTTGCAGTTGCTGCAGCGTCATAACACGCCCTCCACCATTGCGTTCTGAGTGACGGGCCGCTGTGCCTGGCGCGAGGCGAGCAACTGCCCCTGCAGGGCCACGGTGGCCGCGTTGAAAAAATCCTTGAGCGACAGTTCCAGCTGGAACTGCCGGGCGATGCGTTCGATCAGGCGGGCCGCCAGCAGGCTGTTGCCGCCCAGGGCAAAAAAGCCCTGGTGGCGACCGACCTGGGGCACGTGCAGCAACTCCTGCCACAGCGCGGCCACGGCCTCTTCCCACGCCCCTTGGGGCGCTTCGGCGCGGTGCGGCTGGATGCCCCGGCGCTGCTCCTGCAGCAGCCACGACAGCGCCGCGCGATCGACCTTGCCGTTGGCGCTCAGAGGCAGCGCCGACAGGCTCAGCCAAGTGTCCGGAAGCATGTGCTCGGGCAGCCATTGCCCCAGCCACTGGCGCAGGGCCTGGGATTCGGGCAGCGGCTCCCGGGCCAGCAGTACCGCCGCCAGCTGCGGTTCGCTGCCGGGCAGTACCAGGCTCAGCGCGCGGTCGATGGCCGGATGGCGCTCCAGGGCCAGGTCGATTTCCGCCAGCTCGATGCGAAAGCCGCGGACCTTGACCTGATGGTCCAGGCGCCCGAGAAACTCCAGGCTGCCGTCGGCCCAGTAGCGGCCCTGGTCGCCGGTGCGGTACCAGCGCCCGCCGTCATGCTCGACAAAGCGCTGGGCGCTGAGGGTCGGCAGGCCGCGATAACCGGCGGCCACCCCGGCGCCGCCGATCCACAGCTCGCCGGGCACCCAGTCCGGGCAGTCCCGGCCCTGGCTGTCCACCACCCGGAAGCACTGGTTGTCCAGGGGCCGGCCGTAGGGGATCGAGCGCCAATGGGCGGGCACCGCCGCCACCTCCTGATAGTTGGACCAGATCGCCGCCTCGGTGGCGCCACCCAGGGCCACGAACGGCACGCGGCGCCCCGCCGCCTGTTCCAGGCGCCGCGGCAGGTCGAGGCCGACCCAGTCGCCGGACACCATGGCCAGGCGCAGTGCCCCGAGCCCGCCGCCATCGCGCACTTGCAGGGTCAGCATCTCCAGCAGCGCCGGCACCGAGTTCCACAGGCTCACTTGCTGTTCGCGGATCAGCCGCAGCCATTCCCGGGGCTCCTTGCGCAGGTTGTCCGCCGGCAGAACCAGGGCGCCGCCAACACTCAACGGGCCGAACAGGTCGTACACCGACAGGTCGAAATCCAGGGCCGAGAGCCCCAGCACCCGGTCCTCGGCGCTGACCTGGTAACGGCGGTTGATCGCGGCGACGGTGTTCATCGCCGCCTGATGAGACAGCTCGACGCCCTTGGGCTCGCCGGTGGTGCCCGAGGTGAAGATCACATAGGCCAGGGCATCCGCCGCTACCTGCCGGGGCTGCTCCAGCGCTGGTGCGACAAGCGCCTGGGCCAGGGTCACCACCCGCAGCTCGGCCAGCCAGATGCCGCCCTCGCGGTGGGCCTGATCGGTGATCACCACAAGCGCGCCGGCGCGCTGATAGATCATGTCGCGGCGTGCCGGCGGCTGCTCGATGCCCACCGGCACATAGACCGCCCCGGCGGCGAGAATCCCCAGCACCGCGATCACCTGTTCGCGGCCCTTGGGCAAGGTGATCGCCACCGCGTCACCGGGCTGCACGCCCCACTGCACCAGCGCCCCGGCCAGTTGCAGGGCCTGCCGCGCCAGCTCGGCGTAGCCCAGGCGGCCCTGGTCGTCGACCAGCGCCAGCGCCTCGGGGTGCTGGCGCGCCTGTCGGAAAAACCCCTGGTGCAGGCACTGCGCGGGCGTGGCGTGTGCAGTGGCATTGACCTGCTGGCGCCGTTGCTGCTGCGCCGCCGGCAGTGGCAAGGGCGCCGGCTGCTGCCAGTCGTTGGCGCACAGCCACAACAGCAAGGCACGGTAGGCGTCGAACATCTGCTCCAGCAGGCCTTCGGGGAACAGCCCCTGCACCGCGTCCCAGTTCAGCAGCAAGCCATCGGCCAGCGGGTAGCTCTGGTGGTCGAGCCAGACCTGGGGCGTCTGTGACAGGGCCCAGCCGGGTTCACCCAATTGCTCGCGGCAGGTGGCGTCGACAAAGGCCGGGCCCAGGTTGCAGGCGAACACCACTGGCGCGCCCTGGCCGCCGCCCTGGCGCAGCCGCGCCCGTTCGCGCAGCACCTCGACCCCGGGCCAGGCGCTGTGGGCGATGTCGCGGTGCAACTGGGCCTGCAACGCCAGGGCCTGCTGGCTGAAGGGCGCGGACTGGCGCAGGTCGACTTCCAGCAGCACCAGGTTGGAGAAATCCGCCAGCAGATGGGGCACGCAGGGGTGCAGTTCCTGGCGGTCGAACAGCGGCACGTTGAGCAGGAAGTGCTGGCTGGCGCTCCAGCGCCCCAGCACCTGGGCATAGGCGCAGGCGAGCACGCTGGCCAGGGTCAGGCCATGTTGCCGGGCACGCCGTTCCAGGGCCTGCAACTGCTCATGGTTGAGGCGCATCGCCAGCCGGCGAAAACGCGGCGTGCCGAGCTGCTGCGGCTCCTGGGCCAGGGGCAACTGCGGGCCGTCCGGCAGATCCTCCAGGCGCTCCAGCCAATAGTCCCGGGCCGCCGCCAACTGCGGCGCGCGCAGCGCCTGCTCGGCCCGCAGGTAGTCGGCGAAGTTCCATTCCAGGGCCGGCAGGCTGTGCTCCTGGCCGGCGTGGATCAGCGCCAGATCGCGCAGCAGGATGCCGATGCTGAGCACGTCGGCCACCAGCAGATCGATATTCAGGTGCAGGCGGCTGCGGCCTTCGGGCAGCAGGCTCAGTTGCACGTCGAACACCTGCCCGCGAGCGACGTCCAGGCGTCGGTGCGAGAGGCTTTCACGGATCTGCTCCAGGGCCTCGGCGGCGCCGACGCAGGACGCCTGGCGCAGGTCGTGCACGGTCAGCCCGGGCCAGGGGCTCTGGGGCAGGATGCGTTGGCAGCTGTCGCTGATGAAACAGGCGCGCAGCATCGGATGGCGCTGGCACAGGCGCTGCAATGCTTGCTCCAGGCGCTGTGGCTCCAGGCCGTGGCCATCCAGTTCCTGGTACAGGTGGCAGCCGACGCCGCCCAGGGGCAGGCCCGGCTCGCGGCCGAACCAGTAGGCCTGTTGCAGCGGGGTCAGGGCAAAATCGCCGCTGGCGGGAGCACTGGCCACGGCCTGCAGGCGCGGTGCCGCGAGGCCGCGGCGGGCCTCGATCAGCGCCCACCAGGCGGCCAGGGTCGGCTGCTGGATCAGCTCGGCGAAGCTCAGGGTCACGCCTTCGCTGGCCAGCAGTGCCGGCAGGCGCATGATGCTCACCGAGTCGAGGCCCTGCTCGATCAGCGACGCATCCGCTTCAAGGTCGCCGGGCTCGTAGCCGAGCAAGCGGGCGATGCCTGCGCAGAGTCCTTGGGGTGAATGACTCAGGCCGGCGGGCGCTGGATGGGCGCGTGCCAGTGCTGGGTTATCAGTCATGGTGGACGGTCCTTTGGGGTACGGAAGAAGGTGTGCGCAAGCGCCAGCGATTGATCGCCTCGCGCTCGTGAAACAACTGGCGATAACGGCCCGGAGCCGCCATCAGTTGGCTATGGCTGCCGTGCTGGGCCAGACGGCCCTGGTCCAGTACCAGGATCTGCCCGGCGCACGGAGCCAGGGTCGGTTTGTGGGTCGCCAGCAGCACCGTGTGCTTGCGCGCCAGCTGCCGCAGGCTCTGGTTGACCCGGGCCTCGCTGATGGCGTCCAGGGCGGCGGTGGGCTCATCCAGCAGGATCAGCGTGGCGTCCTTGAGCATGACCCGGGCCAGGGCCAGGCACTGGCGTTCGCCGCCGGAAAGGCTCACCCCGCCCTCGCCGACCCGGGTCTGCCAGCCTTGGGGCAGGCGCTGGGCCAGCCGGTCGAGGCCGGTGGCGCGGGCCGCCTCCAGCAGTTGCGCTTCGCTGGCCTCGGGGCGGCCCAGGCGCAGGTTGTCCAGCAGGCTGGCAGCCAGCGGCGGGCAGTCCTGGAACATCAGGGCGATGTCCCGATCACGCTGACTGGCCGACAGCTGACGCAGATCGACAGCGCCCAGCAGGATGGCGCCGTGGCTGACATCGCAAAAACGCGCCAGCAACCGCAGCAGGCTCGACTTGCCGGAACCGGATGGCCCCACCAGCAGGTTCAGCGAACCCGGCTCCAGCGTGAAGCTGATGTCTTGCAGGATCGCCCGCCCCTGGCGCTCCAGGCCCAGCTGGCGAACCTCCAGGCGCCGATCAGCCGGCACCTGGGGCGAGGCCGGTTCCGGCAGCGGCGCCAGGTCCAGCAACTGGCGCAGACTGTCCAGGCCATGGCGGGTCTGGCGCAGGCTGGTGCCCAGGTTGACCAGGGCGCCCATGGGCTCCACCAGGCAGGTGGCAAGCACCGCCAGGGCCAGGTATTGCACGGCGCCGAGGCTGCCGCCGAGCACCGCGTAGAGCCCGCACAACAGCACCCCGGTGTAGCCGGCCTGAAGCGCCAGCACCAGCCCCAGGGCCGCCGGAAAGGTTCGCCAGTGCGCCCGGCGCTGGGCCTGGCGCTGTTGCTGCAACGCCGCGCCGAGCAGGCTGAAACCTTCGCCGTTGCGCCCGCTGGCCCGCAACAGCGGCTGCTGGCGCAGGTATTCCAGGACCCGCGCCGCGGCTTCGCCGGCCGCCGCTTCGCTGTGCTGCTCGGCCTGCCCGCCCCAGCGCACGCCCCAGTGATAGAACAGCACCAGCAAGGGCAGGCAGGCCAGGGCCGCCAGGGCCATGGACAGGTCGTAGCACAACAGCGCCACAAGCAGGGCCAGGGGCGTCAGCAAGGCATTGGCCATGGGCTGCAGCAAGTGCGCCGGTGCGCTCATGATCTGCGCCACGGTATGGGTCACCAGGCGGTTGAGCTCGGCGCCGCGGCGCTCGACAAACCACTCCAGGGGCAGGCACGCCAGATGCCGGCCGATGCGCAGGTTCAACGAACGCGCCGCCGCGGCTCCGGCCCGGTAGCCCGCCAGTTGCGCCCGGCGGCGCAGCCACAGGCAGAGCCCGGCGAATCCGCCAAAGGCTGCGGCCCAGAGCCAGGGCGTCCGCGCCGTGGCGGCCTCCAGGGCGCTGGCCAGCGCCATGGGCAATAACCCCAGGGCCAGGCCCTGGGCCAGGGCACTGGCGGCCATGGCCAGCAAGGCCCGACGCAACAGCGCGGCTTCTTGCGGCTGCAGGCTGCGTAACAGCGCGGCGATCATGGGCGACTCCCGTTCAGCGCGGCGGCGTCCAACTGCTCCGCGGCCCAGAGCCCGGCATACACCCCCTGCCGCTCCAGCAGGGCCTGATGCTGGCCGCACTCCACCAGGCGCCCGCCCTGCAGCACGGCAATCTGCTCGGCGTCCTGAATGCTGCTCAGGCGGTGGGCGACCACCAGCACCGTGCGCCCCTGGGCCAGGCGCGACAGGGCCTGCTGGATCGCCGCCTCAGATTGCGGATCGCTGGCGGCGGTGGCCTCGTCGAGCACCAGGATCGGCGCGCGGCTGAGCATGGCCCGGGCGATGCCCAGGCGCTGGATTTCACCGCCGGAGAGCGCCAGCCCCTCCTCCAACTGGCTGTGATAGCCCTGGGGCAAGGCGCAGATGCGATCGTGGATCTGCGCCGCCCGGGCCGCGGCTTCGACCTCCGCCAGACTGGCTCCGGGCCGGCTCAGGCGCAGGTTGTCGAGGACGCTGGCGCGCAGCAGGCGCACCTCCTGGAAGACAAAGGCCACCTGGCGATACAGGGTCGCGCTGTCCATCTCCCGCAGGTCGACACCGCCGATGCGGATCGCCCCGGCGCTGACATCGGCAAAGCGCGCGAGCAAGGTGGCCAGGGTCGATTTGCCGGCCCCGGAATCCCCCACCAGGGCGGTCAGGGTGCCTGGCTGCAGGCACAGATCGATGCCGTGCAACACCTGGCTGCCGTCGGGGTAGCTGAAGTCCACGCTTTCGAAGTTCACCACTGCCCCGTCGGGCTCCCGCGAGCAGACCGGCTGCGCCAGCAGCGGCGTGCCCAACAGCGCACTGATGCGCTGCGCCGCCGCCCGGCCCTGGACCAGGGAATCGGCGCCATGCCCCAGGGCCGCCACCGGCGCCGCCAGGGCCGGCCCCAGCAAGGCAAACGGCAGCAACTGCAGCGGCTGCAAGACCCCGACGGCCACCAGCGGCACTCCAGCCAGCAGTACCAGGGCCAGCACCAGCAGCGGCGAGAGCAGCACCTCGACACTGGCGCCCAGGCCCGCCCAGCGCTCGACCCAGCTGGAGAAGAACGCGGCGAAATCCTCCACCGCCTTGAAGAACTCGTCCTGGACCCGCTGCACCCGGCCAAAGGACTTGACCATGGCAATGCTCTGCACGAAGTTCAGGGTCGCCGTCGACAGCGCGCCCATGGCGCCGCCCAGGCGCTGGCGCTCGGCGCGATAGGCCGGGGTGCCCATCACCCGCAGGCGCCACAGCGCGATCAACGGCGGCGCCAGCACCACCAGGGTCATGGGCAGGCTCACCGTCAGCAGGTAGATCAGGCTGGCCAGGGGCACCACCAGGGCCGCCACCAGATTGTTGGGCAGGTGCGCCACCAGTTGATGCAGGGCGCCGACGTCCTCCAGCAGCACCCGCTCGGCGGTGTGCCGCTGGCCCTCCAGCCAGGCCAGGGGCACCCGCGCCAGATGGGCGGCAATGCGCTGGCGCAAATGGCGCTGCAGATCACTGTCGGCCAGATGGGTGATCTGCAACCCCGCCGCCAGCCCCAGCAGGCGCAGGAGCAGCGCCCCGGCCCCGGCCAGCAGCCAGAAGCCCGCGCGCTCAAGGTCCATCTGGCCGGCCAGCAGCAGCGGCGCCAGTTCGGCCACGGCGATCAGCGGCAGCAGGCCCACCAGCGCCGCCAGCACCTGCAGCAGCATCGCCGCCAGCAGGCGCCCGCGCACCGGGCGCAGCAGTGCGGTCAATCCTGGGTGTTCAACCACGGCCATCGGTGGCCTCCAGGGCCTGGGCCCGGTTGCCGAAGTACAGGGCCTGGATCGCCTCGCGCAGGTGCTTGCGGCTGACCTTGCCGACCCCGGTCTGGGGAAACGCCGGGATGAATTCGAAGCGGTCCGGCAGTTTGAACGCCGCCAGCCCCTGGGCCCGCAGATGGCGCAGCAGTTGCGGGGCCCGGGGCGCGGCGCCACGGGGGATGACGAAGGCGCAGGTGCGCTCGCCAAGGAAAGCATCGGGCATCGCCACCAGGGCCACGTCGGCCACCGCCGGGTGGCTGAGCAGCAGGTTCTCCACTTCTTCGGCGGCGATCTTTTCACCGCCGCGGTTGATCAGGTCCTTGTCCCGCCCTTCCACCATCAGGTAGCCGTCGGCGGTGAGCTGCACCCGGTCGCCGGTGCGGTAGAAGCCGTCGGCGGTGAAGGCCTGGGCGTTGTGCTCGGGGTAACGGTAATAACCGCGAATGGTGTAGGGGCCACGGGTCAGCAACTGCCCCACCTGCCCCACCGGCACCGGCTGCTCGTGCTCGTCCACCACGCGGATTTCGTCCGCCGGCGACAGCGGCCGGCCCTGGGTGTGCAGCACCCGCTGCGGCGGGTCCTCAGGGTCGGTGTAGCAGATCAGCCCTTCGGCCATGCCGAACACCTGCTGCAAGCGGCAACCCAGCACCGGCTCGACGCGCCGTGCCGCTTCGAAGCTGAGCTTGGCCCCGCCCACTTGCAGCTGTTGCAATGACGCCAGCCCGTGCCCGCGAGCCTGGGCTGCCTCCAGCCAGACCAGGGCCAGGGGCGGCACCAGCGCGGTGTGGGTCACGGCTTCGCGCTCGATCAGCTCGAAGCAGACTTGCGGGCTCGGCGAGGGGCTGAGCACCACCCGCCCGCCCACCGCCAAGGTGCCGATGAAGCCCGGGCAGCACATGGGAAAGTTGTGCGCCATGGGCAGCGCCACCAGGTACACGCTGGCCTCGGACAAGCCGCAGCGCTCGGCGCTGGCCCGCAGGTTGTAGAGGTATTCGTGGTGCCGGCGCGGGATCAGTTTGGGAATCCCGGTGGAACCGCCGGAGAGCTGGAAGCAGGCCACCGCGTCGGCACTGGGGGCCGGGAAAGCGCGCGCGGCGCTGGCGTCATACAGGCTGTGCAGGGCGGTGAATTCCTCGGCCTCGCCGGCCACCAGCACCCATTCCAGTTGCGGGTTGCCCGCCTTGAGCTCGCGGGCCATGGCGCGAAAGTCGAAGCCGCCGTCGCGGTCGGCGCAGAAGTAGGCGCGGGCCTGGGCGAACTCGCAGAAACGGCCGATTTCCAGATGCCGGTGGGCCGGCAGCGCGAAGATCGGCCGCACGCCCAGGCGATACAGGGCAAAGCAGACTTCGACGAAGGCCGTGCTGTTGGGCAGTTGCAGCACCACGTTGTCGCCGGCCCGCAGCCCCAGCCGGTACAGGCCGGCGGCCAGTTGGTCGACTCGCAGGTCCAGTTGTCGATAGCTCAGGCGCTGCGGGCCATCGGTCAGCGCCTCGCGCTCGCTGAAGGTCCGGGCCGCGCCTCGCAGCAGGTCGCCAAAGGTTTCATCGCGCCAGTAACCGGCCTCGCGGTAAGCCTGGGCGAAGGCCTCGGGCCAAGCGGGGCAATCTTGCGAATCGTCGAACGTGGACATGCTGTCTCCTGAGTTTTTTTCGGCAAAAGGCCGCCCCGGACCTGAAATCTCAGGCCCCTGGAATGAGGGGAAGATGAGCCGTCAGCGCGGCGGAAAATGCGGGCCGGGCGGCGCTCCTGCGGGGCGGCGGATGGCGGGGTCGTCCATGGTGAGGGGCCGTGCTTGCAAATGAGAGTGATTATTAACCGGTAATTTCCGGGGCCCGGCAATCGCCAGGACATTCGTTTGCGCGGCTTTTTCTTTTGATTGCGTACCAAGTCCCGGCAGTACGGGGCACAAAAGCTAAAGGATAATCATTCTTAATTACATAAAAGGATTTTCCTGATAGCGTATGGCCTCTTTTCCGGTCTACAGGGAGTTCGCCATGCTCAGCCCCCACGCTGCGCCGCAGCCTGTCCAAAGGGATTTCACCCTGCACTTGCCCAATCCGCAGCACCCCGGCACGGCGGCCGTGGTGCCGGAAATCACCCTGTCCACCGGCACGGTGCTGATGGACAGCCAGATGTGGATGCAGGAGCCGCTCTGGCAGGGCCTGAAAATCATCCTGGTGCTCAGCGGCCAGCTCAACTGCCGGGTCGAAGGCCAGCCGGAAGTGGAGATTCGCGGCCCGACCCTGTGCGCGGTGGCCAACCAGGGCGAACACTGCGGCGACCACCTGTTCGCCCGCGGCGTGCCGGTGCGCTACACCACGGTGCAGCTGGACTTCCCGGCGATCCGCCAGGCGGGCCTTGAGCCCGAGCGCCTGCTGGACCCGCTCGGCGGCGGGCCGATGCTGTTCTGCCAGCCGGCCAGCAAGCCGCTGCTGGCCCTGGCCCAGCAGATCCTCACCTGCCCGCTGCAAGGCCCGACCCGCTCCTTTTACCTGGGAGGCAAGGCCCTGGAACTCACCGCCCTGGGAGTCGAGGGGATCCTCGCCCATGCCGAGTCGCGGCCGCTGCAGGACAGCCCCGGCAGCGCGGCGGACATCGAACGCATCCATGCCGCCCGGGACCTGTTGCTGGGTTCGTTGCAGGCCTCGCCGTCGCTGTCCGAGCTGTCGCGCCAGGTGGGCTTGAATCCGCGCAAGCTCACCGCCGGTTTTCGCCAGGTGTTCGGCACCAGCGTCTATGCCTACCTGCAGGAACAGCGCCTGAGCGAGGCGTACCGTCTGCTGGCCAGCGGCGAAACCAACGTCTCCAGCGCGGCCTATCGGGTCGGCTACAGCCCGGCGCACTTCTCCACCGCCTTTCGCAAGCGCTTCGGGGTGTCGCCCAAGTCCTTGCGCTGAAGTTGCCGTTGCCTGGAATGCCTGGAGCCTTGAACAACGCCCCAGCCTGGCGCTGTCGAGCCGCGCGCCCGGTGCCCGGACGCCCTGCCCGCGCGGTGCGGCAAACGAAAGAAATGGTCGCTCAAGCCAAAGTTTTAGCCGGTAACCCAGGCGCACAAATGAGATACGTTTGCATTCTCATTTAATCCCCATCACGGAGTGAAGCATGGGTAGCCGCGTTGCGCACCAAAACACCCAAGGTTGGCCGGCCGCAGGTCCGGTCTTGCGTCCGGCGCTGCGCCGCAGCCCGCTGGCGTGCCTGATCCATGGCCTGGCCCTGGGCCTGTCGCTGACCCAGGCCGGCGCGGTGCTGGCCGCCGATGGCGAGGCCGACCAGGACCACAGCCTGACCCTGGACACCAGCGTGATCAGCGCCACCCAGATCGACTCCCCCACCGGCCAGCAAAGCGGCTACGTGGCCAGGCGCAGCCTCAGCGGGACCAAGACCGACGCCGCGCTGAGTGAAATTCCCCAGGCGATTTCCGTGGTCACCCGCGATCAGATGGATGCCCAGCAGGTGCAGTCGGTGAACGAGGCGCTGCGCTACACCGCCGGGGTCCAGGCCAACACCACCGCCGCCAGCCAGCGTTTCGACACGATTTCGATCCGCGGTTTCGACGTCACCACCGGCATGCTCCGTGATGGCCTCAAGGGCAACACCGCCCAGGCCTGGCCCAAGGTCGAAGCCTATGGGCTGGAGCGCATCGACGTGCTCAAGGGCCCGGCCTCGGTGCTGTTCGGCCAGAACTCGCCGGGCGGCGTGGTCAACCAGATCAGCAAGCGCCCGCTGGAGCAGCCCTTCCACGAAGTGCAGATCCAGGGCGGCAGCTTCGACCGGGCCCAGGGTCAGTTCGACTTCAGCGGCCCGTTGGACGACGAGGGGCAGTTCCTCTACCGCCTGGTGGGGCTGGAGCGCGACAGCGGCACCCAGTTCGAGCACATCAAGGACGACAAGCAGTACTTCGCGCCCTCCTTCCCCTGGAAGCCCAACGACGACCCCCGCCTGACCCTGCTGGCCGACTACACCCAGGATGCGTTCGGCGCCCCCAGGGTGTTCCTGCCGGCCCGCGGCACCCTGCTCGGCAACCCCAATGGCAAGGTCAAGCACAACGTCTTCCTCGATGAGCCGGGGCTGGACAACGACCGCACCCAGTACTCCCTCGGCTACCTGCTGGAGCAGCGCCTGAATGACGTCTGGAGCCTCAATTCCAGCGCTCGCTACGGCCACGTCAACCTGCTGACCAATACCGCCAGCGGCAGGTCCCTGGAGTCGGACCTGCGCACCCTGAAGCGCGACGCCTATCGCTTTCGCATCGTCGGCGACACCTACTCCCTGGACAACAACGCCCAGGCCCGCTGGAACCTGGGCAGCACGCAGATGCTGTCGCTTTTGGGGATCGACTACCGGCGCACCCGCGAGGACTACTACCTGCGCGGTGGCAGCGCCTCGCCCATCGACATCTACCACCCGGTGCATGGCGGCGTGTTCGACCCCAGCACGCCATTCACCAACACCGTGCAGCGCGCCGATCAGGTCGGGGTCTACGCCCAGCAGCAATTCACCTTCGACGAGCACTGGGTGCTCACCGTCGGCGGCCGCCAGGACCGCTCCAGCGCCCGTACCGACAATCGCCTGGAACAGACCGGGAGCAAGCAGAAAGACCAGAAGTTCACCTACCGCACCGGCCTGGTGTACCTGGCGGACAACGGCCTGGCGCCCTACATCAGCTACTCCACCTCGTTCGACCCGGTGCTGGGCACCAACTTCTACGGCACGCCGTACAAGCCCACCAGCGCCAAGCAGTCGGAAGTGGGGGTCAAGTACCAGCCACCGGGGATCGACAGCTACATCACCCTGTCGCTGTTCGACCTGACCCAGGAAAACGTCAAGACCACCGACCCCGCCAACCGCCTGAACACCCTGCAGACCGGCGAGGTGAACGTGCGCGGCATCGAACTGGAAGGCAAGGCCAGCCTGGCCCGGGGCCTGGACCTGCTGGCAACGCTGACCTACAACGACGCCGAGGTGAGCAAGAGCAACAACCCGCTGGAAAAAGGTAAACGCCCCACCGACACCCCGGAAAAAATGGCTTCGCTGTGGGCCGACTACACCCTGCCCGAAGGCCCTTTGCGCGGCCTGGGCTTCGGCGCCGGGGTGCGCTACATCGGCGCCACCGAGGCCGACGCCGCCAACACCGTCAGCGTGCCCTCCTACACCCTGCTGGATGCGGCGGTGCACTACGACTTCGACCAGCTGATCCCGGCGGCCAAGGGCCTGCGCCTGGCGGTGAACGCCACCAACCTCACCGACAAGCGCTATTACGAAGGCTGCTCGCTGACCAGCTGCAGCGCCGGCTATGACCGCAGCGTCATCGCCAGCCTGCGCTATCGCTGGTAAGCCGCCATGCCGCGCCTGCGTGACATCTGGCTCGGGCTGCATCGCTGGCTGGCCCTTAGCCTGGGCCTGTTGCTGGCACTGCTGGGGCTCAGTGGCTCGCTGCTGGAGCTCAAGGGACCGATCCTGCGCTGGGAAGTCGGAGCGTCGATGCTGCAACTGGCCCCTGGCGCACACGGCGCCCTCCTTGAGCAGAGTGCCTGGATCAGCGCCGCCAGCAGCGCCTACCCGCAGTTGCAGAAGGTCTTCGGCGCGGCGCCGCCGCGCCAGGGCTTTCTCGAATCGGACAACGTGATCGTCTTCGGTGCCCTCAAGGAACGCCCCGGCACCGGCATCGCCATGATCGATCCCTACACCGGCGAGCCCCGGGGCTTCTTCGTCTTCGAAGACCTGTGGCTGGCCAGGCTGGTGGCGCTGCACCGCAGCCTGCTGTTGCCCCAGGCGTCGGGCTCGACCCTGGTGCTGCTGTGTGGCCTGGTGCTGCTGGGCTCCCTGGGCAGCGGCCTGTACCTGTGGTGGCCGGGCCGGCGCAGTTGGTGGAAAGCCGCCAGCCTGCGCCCCGGCAGCCAGGGCACCCGGCGCCTGCGCGAGTGGCACAACCTGGTCGCCGCCTGGCTGTGCCTGCCGCTGCTGCTGATTGCCGGCAGCGGTGCCTGGCTGGCGCGTCCCGAGCTGTTCACCTGGCCCGGTGCCCAGCCGATGGCGCTCAAGCCGCTGTTCTCCGCCGCCCACGGGCACCTGCTGCTGGGGGCTCCCGGCACCTGGCTGGGGTTTGCCTGCGGTCTTGCGTTACCCCTGCTGTACATCACCGGCCTGCTGCTGTGGTGGCGCAAGCGCGTCGCCCGCCGGGCCGTCCAATCGTTCAAGGAAACCTGACATGACACACCGTGATTTCTTGCGCCGCGCCCGCCACGGGCTGCTGCTCGGCCTGCTGTGGGCCGCCACCGCCAGCGCCGCGACCCTCACCGATCTGGCCGGGCGCCAGGTCCAGGTGCCGGAGAAGGTCGAGCACATCCTCCTGGGTGAAGGGCGGATGATCTATTCCCTGTCGCTGCTCGAAGGCCAGAACCCCTTCGCCCGTCTCGCCGGTTGGCAGGGGGACTTTCGCGGCCTCGACGTGCAGGGCTACGAGGCCTATCGCAAGGTCTTCCCCCAGGCCGACCAGGTGCCGCTGGTGGGCGGCACGTCCGCCGAGACCTTCAGCGTCGAAAAGGCCCTGGCGGTGCACCCGGACCTGGCGATCATGGCCCTGAGCGGCGGCCATGGGCCCAGTCCCGACAGCGAAGCGGTGAAGCAGTTGGAAGCCGCCGGGGTGGCGGTGATTTTCGTCGACTTCAGCGACCATCCCCTGAGCAACACCGTGCCCAGCATGCGCCTGCTGGGCCAGGCCCTGGGCCGCGAGCAGCAGGCCGAGGCCTTCATCGCCTTCTACCAGCAGTCCCTGGCCCGGGTCAGCGACACCCTGGCCAGGGCCGGCAAGGTCCAGCAGCCGAAGATCTTCATCGACATGCTCGCCGGGCTGCAGGATTGCTGCGGCTCGCCGGGCACCGGCAACTTCGCCGAGATGATCAAGCTGGCCGGCGGACGCAACATCGCCGACGGGCGCATTCCCGGGCCCATTGGCGTGCTCAACGTCGAATACATCCTCTCCAGCGATCCGGATGTGTACGTCGCCACCGGGGTCTTCGCCGCCGGCCAGGGTGGCGTGACCCTGGGTTATTCCGCCACCCTGCAACAGGCGCGGGACAGCCTGCGCCAGGCCGCCCAGCGCCCGCCGCTGAACGAGCTGCGGGCGGTGCGCCAGGGCAACGTGCATGGCCTGTGGCACATCTTCTATGACTCGCCGGAGCACCTGGTCGCGGTCCAGGCCCTGGCCAAGTGGCTGCACCCGCAGCTGTTCAAGGACCTGGACCCAGACCAGACCCGCCGCGAGCTGTACCAACGCTTCATGCCGATTCCCGCCAGCGGCGTGTTCGCCACGAGCCTGCAACCATGACCCGGGCCGCCACCGAGGTGCAGGAGCGCATCGCCAGCGGGCATTACCGCAAACGCCATGGTCGCCGGGTGCTGCTATTGTCCGCCCTGGCCCTGGCCTTGCTCCTGTCCCTGGCCCTGGACATCACCACCGGGCCTTCGGGCCTGAGCCTTTCGCGCCTGCTGCAGGTGCTCTGGGACCCGGGCTCGATGCCCCGGGTCGAGGCGGTGATCGTGTGGAACGTGCGCCTGCCCTACGCGCTGATGGCGGTGCTGGTGGGCGCCGCCCTGGCCCTGGCCGGCGCCGAGATGCAGACCGTGCTCGACAACCCGCTGGCCAGCCCCTTCACCCTCGGCGTGTCCGCCGCCGCAGCCTTCGGTGCGGCCCTGGCGATTGTCCTCGGCCTGGGCCTGCCCGGGGTGCCGGCGCAGTACCTGATCTCGGCCAACGCCTTTCTCTTCGCCCTGGCCTCGGTGGCCTTGCTGTACCTGCTGGCGCGCTGGCGCGGCTTCGGCGTCGAGAGCCTGGTGCTGTTCGGCATTGCCCTGGTGTTCGCCTTCAATGCCCTGGTGGCCCTGCTGCAGTTCGTCGCCACCCAGGACAGCCTGCAGCAACTGGTGTTCTGGACCCTGGGCAGCCTGGCCCGGGCCTCCTGGGAAAAACTCGCGCTGCTGGCCCTGGCCCTGGCGCTGTGCCTGCCGTTTTCCCTGCGCCAGAGCTGGGCCCTGACCGCCCTGACCCTGGGCGAGGAACGGGCCCGCAGCTTCGGCATCGACGTCGGCCGCCTGCGCCTGCTGGCGCTGCTGCGCATCAGCCTGCTGTCGGCGCTGGCGGTGTCCTTTGTCGGCACCATCGGCTTTATCGGCCTGATCGCCCCGCACATCGCCCGGCTGCTGGTGGGCGAGGACCACCGGCTGTTCCTGCCGGCCAGCGTGCTCAGCGGCGGGCTGATCCTGTCCATGGCCTCGATCGCCAGCAAGACGCTGATTCCCGGGGTGCTGGTGCCGGTGGGTATCGTCACGGCCCTGGTGGGCATTCCCTTTTTCATGGCCATCGTCATGCGCAACCGCCGAGGTGTCCTGTGAGTCATACCGCCGCTTCCGCGTCCGGGCTGTGCACGCTCGGCCTGAACATGCATTACGGCAATCGCCAGGTGCTGTGTGACGTCGCCCTGCCGAGCCTGGCCTGCGGCAGCGTGACCGCGCTGATCGGCCCCAACGCGGCGGGCAAGTCGACCCTGCTGCGGGGCATCGCCGGGTTGCAGAACACCACCGGGCAGGTGCTGCTCGATGGCGTCGACCTGAACCGCCTGCCCCAGGTGGAACGGGCACAGCACATCGTCTACCTGCCCCAGAGCCTGCCGGAACGCACCCGCCTGTGCGCCTTCGAAGCGGTGCTCAGCGCCGCCATGGCCGGGCAGCGCGGCCGTGGTTTTGCCCCTGGCCGGCCCAGCGCCGCGGTGCTGCACGGGGTGGAGCAGGTGCTCCACGACCTGGACCTGAGCGCCCTGGCCGACCGCCCGATCGACGCCCTGTCCGGCGGCCAGCGCCAGTTGGTGGGACTGGCCCAGGCCCTGGTGCGCCAGCCTCGGGTGCTGCTGCTGGACGAACCCACCAGCGCCCTGGACCTGTACCACCAGTGCCAGGTGGTGGACGCCATCACCCGCGCCACCCGCGAGCGCCAGTTGATCACCCTGGTGGTGGTGCACGACATCAACCTGGCCCTGGGTTTCAGCCAGCAGGTGGTGGTCCTGCACAACGGCGCCGTGGCCGCCGCCGGCCCGGCCCTGGAGGTGATCAACCAAGCGCTGCTGCGCGACGTCTATGGCGTCGACGGCCGCCTGGAACAGGTGCGCGGTCGACCGCTGGTGCTGGTCGACGGCCGCCTGCCCTTTCACTCAGCCCTGGGATAAACCATGACCAACCCTCAACACCTGCCCATCGACACCCTGCAAACGCCCCAGGCCGCAGCGGCCTTCGACCTGCGTCCGCTACTGCTGGCCAACCTGACCTGCACCATGGCGATGATGGCCTTTGTCTCGCTGATCGGTCCCATCGCACGGGTTCTCGGCCTGGCCACCTGGCAGGCGGGCATGGCGGTGACCGTTTCCGGGGTGATCTGGATGCTCCTGGCCCGGCCCTGGGGCCGGGCCAGCGACCGCCTCGGCCGGCGGCGCATCCTGCTGCTGGGCACTGGCGGCTTCACCCTGGCCTTTATTGCCCTGAGCCTGTTTATCGACCTGGCGCTGCACGCCCTGCCCTCGGCACTGCTGGCGTTTGCCGGGCTGCTGCTGGGACGGGGCCTGGTCGGGGTGTTCTATGCAGCGATCCCGGTGGGCGGCTACGCGCTGATCGCCGACAACATCGAACCCGAGCATCGGGCCCGGGCCATGGCCTCCCTGGGAGCGGCCAACGCCTGCGGCCTGGTGCTGGGCCCGGCGATTGCCGCGCTGCTGGCGCGCCACAGCCTGAGCCTGCCGTTCTATGTTCTGGCCGTGCTGCCGCTGCTGGGCTTCGCCTTGCTCAAGGCCCGGCTGCCGCGCCAGGAGCTGCACCTCAAGCAGCCGCCGAAATCGGTGCGCCTGAGCGACCCGCGCCTGCGCCGACCGCTGCTGGTGGCGTTCATCGCCATGCTGTGCGTGGCCATGGCACAGATCACCGTCGGCTTCTTCGCCCTCGATCGCCTGGGCATGGACCCGGCGCGCGCGGCGCAGACCGCCGGCATCGCCCTGACCCTGGTCGGAGTGGCGCTGATCGCCTCGCAACTGTTGGTGCGCCAGCTGGAGTGGCCGCCGCTGCGGATGATCCGCGTCGGTGCCCTGGTGGCGGCCCTGGGCTTTGCCACGAGCATTGTCGCGGCCCAGGCCTGGGTGCTGTGGCTGGGGTTCTTCGTTGCGGCGGCGGGCATGGGCTGGATCTTCCCCTCGTTCGCCGCCCTGGCCAGCACCGCGGTGGACGCCGCCGAGCAAGGCGCCACCGCCGGTTCCGTCGGCGCGGCCCAGGGCCTGGGGGTGGTGGTCGGGCCCCTGGCCGGGACCCTGATCTACGGGCTGGAACCGCGCCTGCCCTACCTGCTGGCGGCGCTGCTGCTGGTGCTGGTGGCCTGCTGGCCCGAAGCCCGACGCCGCTGACCCAGGCGGGCGAACGGCGCGCGTCGGGCAAATCGCCGGGGCGGCTGCGGCAGCGGGCTACGCGCTGGGGCGGGCCATGCGCCGCAGGGCCAGGCTGTACAGCAGCAAGGCCTGTCTCTTTTACACATCCCCGAGCCCTCTTTACCGCTCTAGAGCTTGGATGCCCTCTTCTGTCTTAAACTAAAAAAATCGACGCCAGATTGGTTGAGCAAAA